>NC_010625.1:0-317482 GCF_000020045.1 Paraburkholderia phymatum STM815
CGCAGCCTGCTACGCGTGGCGGCACGCGACGGTCAGACGCATTTCGGTGGAACGCAGCGACAGCGTATGGATCGGCGGGTCGCGCCAGGATCCGCGATCGACCAAATTGGGAATGCCGCCGCGTGCCTGATGCAGAAAGCGTTGCCCGAATGCAACAGGGCGCGAATCGTGCTGTGGGCCGCGCCGGCTAGCGCTCGGCCGATTTGGCGTGGATCGGAAGTCGGTTGGTGTCGCTGTCGCAACACGTCGCGCTTGCATTATTGAGATAGGGGTTTATACTTAGAACCGTCTCCTCCATGTCTCCTCTTGATATGGATTCAGCCCGCCAGCCTGGCGGGCTTTCTTTTTGTCCCCTCGATGTGCGCGAACGGGCTTCTACTCACGGGCCGAAGAACGTCTGGCAAAAGTGGCCAGGCGCGCTGCATGAGGGCGTTTTTGCTTGTGACTGGGGCGGCGTCGAGCAGGCGGCGAGCGCGCACGCGCACACTCCGATCAGGCCTAGTCGCGCGATCGCATCGCGAGCATCGCACCCGCGCTGGATGAATGGGAACATGCTGCCTCTCCGGAAGAGTCTGACGCGCGCACTGACGCAAAAACGGGAGCGGTTGCCGCCAGCAGCACGCCTCCCGTCATTCAACCCATCTCATGCGTTAGCAGTCAACCGTTCCGGCGTTCGATAGTCGGCGAGCAAGCGCTCCTTTTTTTTCGCCGCTGCCTGGAGATTGCGTTCCTTCACGTGACCGAAGCCCCGGATATCGTCGGGCAGGCAGGCCAGCTGCAGCGCCACGGCAAGGCGGTCAGACGTGAGCGTCGCGCAAAACTCGTCGACGAGCGCGATGTACTCCGCGATCAGCTGCCGCTCCCCACGCCGCTCGACCGTTTTGCCGAACACGTCGAAAGCTGTGCCGCGGAGTCCCTTCATCCGCGCGAGGACGCGGAAGGCGGGCAGCATCCACGGACCGAAGCGTTTCTTTTGCAGGTGCCCGCGCTCATCGCGCTTTGCGAAAAGAGGCGGCGCGAGGTAGAAGCTCAGCTTGTAGTCGCGGCCCGGCTCGCCCTCGAACTGCTGACGCAGCTTCTCCAGATACGCAGGATCGGCATAAAGGCGGGCTACTTCGTACTCGTCCTTGTAGGCCATCAGCTTCGCGAGATTCGTTGCGATGGCGCGCGTCAGAGGCAGTTTCGAGTCGCCGCCGAATTCCATTTCCTTCGCGCGAATCCCGTCGATCACCCGCCGATACTTTCGCGCATACGCTTCGTTCTGGTAAGACTTCAACAGCGCTTCTCGGGAGGCGATCAGGTGGTCGAGCGACTCGGGTATCCGCATGACGATCGCTTGCGGTGCGGCAGCGGGCTTGCCCAGTGCGCGAACGGCGTCGTCGCCATGTTGCGCGATATATCGTCCCCAGTTGAACGCCTGCTGATTCTTCTCGACGGACACGGCGTTGAGTTCAATCGCGCGCAGCAGGCTCGACAGTTGCAGCGGTAGCCAGCCCTTCTGCCAGGCAAAGCCAAGCAGCAGCGGGTTGCTGTAGATCGTATCGCCGAGCAGTGTCAGCGCGAGCGCGTTGGCGTCGATGAACGCGCATCCATCGCCGATGCTGTCACGCAGTTCGGCTTCCGTTTGCGTGCCCGGGAAAGTCCACTTCGGGTTCTTCACGAACTCGGCCGTCGGCGTGGCGCCGCTGTTGATCGCGGCGCACGTCACGCCGTGCTGCGTGCGCGACAGTACGTCGTTCGATGCCGACACGATCGCGTCGCAGCCGATCACGAGCCGTGCTTCGCCTGTGGCGATGCGCGTCGCATGCAACGCTTCCGGCGCGGAGGCGAGCTGCACGTGGCTCAGCACTGCGCCGCCCTTTTGCGCGAGGCCCGCCATGTCGAGTACGGTGACGCCCTTGTGTTCGATATGCGCGGCCATGCCGATCAGCCCGCCGATCGTCACGACGCCCGTCCCGCCGACGCCCGTCACGAGAATGCCATACGGTTTGGCGAGTGCGGGCAGCGATGGCGCCGGCAGCGCGTCGAAGTCGATCTTGCCAGCGCCCGCGCTCTTGTCGCCTCCCGCCGCTTTGGGCTTGCGAAGCTGCGCGCCTTCTGCCGTGACGAAGCTCGGACAGAAGCCGTTCACGCACGAAAAGTCCTTGTTGCACGACGACTGATTGATCTTGCGCTTCGTGCCGAGCGGCGTATCGAGCGGTTCGACGGACAGACAGTTCGATTGCTCCGAGCAATCGCCGCAGCCCTCGCACACGGCGTCGTTGATGAACGCGCGGCGCGCCGGATCGGGATACGTGCCGCGCTTGCGACGGCGGCGCTTCTCGGTTGCACAAGTCTGATCATAGATCAGCACGGTCGTGCCGGGTATGTCGCGCAATGTGCGCTGAACGGTATCCAGCTGATCGCGATGGTGCACGTCGACGCCAGCCGGCAGCACGATGCCCGTGCGATACTTCTGCGGCTCGTCGGTGACGATGACGACGCGCTTCGCGCCCTCCGCATGCACCTGATGCGCGATCTGCGGCACGGTCAACACGCCGTCGACAGGCTGGCCGCCCGTCATTGCGACGGCATCGTTATACAGAACCTTGTACGTGATATTTGCATTCGCCGCGATGGCGGCGCGAATCGCGAGCAGACCCGAGTGGAAATACGTGCCGTCGCCGAGATTGACGAACACGTGCCTGTCGCCGGAGAAGTGCATCTGGCCGATCCAGGCAACCCCTTCGCCGCCCATCTGGCTGAACGTTTCCGTCTTGCGGTCCATCCACATCGACATGTAATGGCAGCCGATGCCCGCGAGTGCGCGCGAGCCTTCGGGCACCCTCGTCGACGTGTTGTGCGGACAGCCCGAGCAGAACCACGGCTTGCGTTCGACGGCTACGCGCGGTTTCGCGGCTTCGCGCTCTTTCGCTTCGATGATCGCGACGCGCGCGAGCATGCGCGCGCGCACGTCTTTCGGCAGATCCGCACGCGCGAGGCGGCGCGCAATCGCCTTCGCGATCAGCGCGGGCGACAGCTCGTAATGCGCGGGCAGCAGCCAGTCGCCGCGCGGCACTGACCATTCGCCCCCTTCATTGTCGCGTTCGTCGAACTTGCCATAGATCTTCGGGCGCACGTCCTCGCGCCAGTTGTATAGCTCTTCCTTTAGCGCGTATTCGAGTATCTGGCGCTTTTCTTCGACGACGAGAATCTCTTCCAGACCTGTCGCGAATGCGCGCGCGTCCTGCGCATCGAGCGGCCACACGCAGCCCACCTTGAGCACGCGCAAGCCGATCCTCGCGCAGGTGTCATCGTCGAGGCCCAGATCGCTCAGCGCCTGACGCACGTCGAGATAGGCCTTGCCCGCCGTGATGATGCCGAAGCGCGGCTTGTCGGAATCGATCACGACGCGGTTCAGCCTGTTCGCGCGGATATACGCGAGCGCCGCGTACCACTTCTCGTCGAGCAGCCGCGCCTCTTGCGCGAGCGGCGCGTCGGGCCAGCGGATGTTCAGGCCGCCCGCGGGCATTGCGTAGTCGGTGGGCGTGACGATGTCGACGCGGTCCGGATCGAGATCAATCGACGCCGTGGATTCGATCACGTCCGTTACGCACTTCATCGCGACCCACAGGCCCGAGTAACGGCTCATCGCCCAGCCGTGCAGGCCGTAATCCAGATATTCCTGTACGTTCGCCGGATAGAGCACGGGAATGCCCGCCGCGATGAACGCATGTTCCGACTGATGCGCGACCGACGACGACTTCGCCGCGTGGTCGTCGCCTGCCAGCACGAGCACGCCGCCGCGCGCATCGCTGCCAGCGGAGTTCGCGTGCCTGAAGACGTCGCCCGTGCGGTCGACGCCGGGCCCTTTGCCGTACCACATGCCGAACACGCCGTCGCGCGTCGCGCCCGGCCACAGGTTGATCTGCTGCGTGCCCCAGACGGCTGTCGCGGCCAGATCTTCGTTGACGCCGGGTTGGAAGACGATGTCGTTGGCCTGAAGATGTTTCTTCGCTTTCCACAACGACTGATCGAGCGCACCGAGCGGCGAGCCGCGATAGCCCGAAATGAAACCCGCCGTGTTCAGCCCTGCCTTCAGATCGCGTGCCTTCTGCAGCATGGGCAGACGCACCAGCGCCTGCGTGCCGCTGATGTACACACGGCCTTTTTCGAGCGTGTACTTGTCGTCTAGCGTGACGTTCAATGGATCGGATTGTTCAGATGTAACGGCTCGATCGGGCGCATTCATGGCAGGGCTGTCTCCGCGGAATCGTGATTTTTCAGCCGAGTATAGGAAGCCGAATTGCTATCGTAAAATCACAAATAGACAATTCTGGTATTCGAAAATCAGATGGCATTCGATCTCACACTCCGGCAGTTGCGCTACTTCGCGGCGGCGGCGCAAACGGGCAATTTTTCGATGGCGGCCGCCAACGAACACGTGTCGCAATCGGCTATCACCAACGCCGTGCTGGCGCTGGAAAGCGGCCTCGGCACGCGGCTCTTCGAGCGCCTGCCGCAGGGCGTCGCGCTGACGCCGGAGGGCCAGGATTTCTACAACCACGCACGGCGCGTGCTGGATGCCGCGCGCGACGCCGTGCATAAACCGCCGTTTCGTTCGCACGATATGCGCGGGACCGTGCGCATCGCCGCTTCCTATACGGTGCTGGGTTACTTCCTGCCGGAACTGCTGGCGCGTTTCCGCGCGACGTATCCGTTCATCGAGTTCGACCTGCGCGACATGGAACGCGTGGATATCGAGCGCGCCGTGCACGATGGCGACGTCGATATCGGCGTGGTCTTGCTGTCGAACATCGAAAAGCTCAGCCGGTTCGGCAGCCAGGTGTTGATTCGCTCACGGCGGCAGTTGTGGGTCGCGCCGTCGCATCCGCTTGCGTTGGTGGACGCGCCGTCGTTGAAGGACATCGCTGCGCATCCGTACATCCTGATCACGGTGGACGAGGGCGAGCAGTCGACGCTGCGCTACTGGAAGAAGAAAGGAATCGCGCCGAACATCGCGTTTCGCACCAGTTCGATGGAAGCGCTGCGCGGGCTCGTGGCGCACGGCTTCGGCGTGACTGTGCTGTCGGATATGGTGTTTCGGCCGTGGTCGCTCGAAGGCAACCGTATCGAAGCGCGGCCTGTGCTCGACGCCGTGCCGCAGATGGATGCGGGCATGATCTGGCAAAAGGGCGCGCAGTTGAACAGCCCGGCTACGGCGCTACAGCAGTTCCTGATTCACGCGTGCGGTACGTGAAGGCCGGCGCGTACAAGAGGCCGGTCGCGCGGGCCGCTTGCGAACGCACAGCACCATTCAGTGCGAAATGCTTTTGCCCGCCAGCGTCAGCAGCACGCCAGGGGTGACGATGGCAACGGCAGACGCCGCCTGGCTGAACAGAAGGCCGCTCACGATATTGAGCACCGCCATGCAGGCGCCTTCCCATGACGGGACGGCAAACTCGTTGCTGCGAGTCCGCGCGGCCGCCGCGCGCAAGCTACCTGATCGCGCTGGATGCTTTAGTTGATCGCTTGTACACGACGCGTGTTACACGCGAGGATGAGGTTGCCTTGTCGCATCTTTCCAACGAGTGGCGTTTGGTCACGAACGGAATGGGCCATAGAAAACCCGCATATGGTGCGCTAAACGTACGCAAACGTCCGATGATCGCGCACGCACGCTTTTGTCTGCTTGTCGGCCAATAATCACTGCTCGTAAGCTCAGCCGCGACGGTGGAATGAAGTCATCCTGATTCCGGGTCGCTCGGGGAAGCGAAAGACTGGAATCAGGCCACGTTCCGCTCAGAACACATTTCAAATAATCTCATTCGATGAAAGTAGCGATCAAACTGATGTTGATAGTCGGCACCGCGCTCGCCGGTGTCATCGCCATCGCGGCAGTGTCGTTGATTCAACTCGATCAAGCGCTGACAGAAAGCCGCACGGCGCAGATCAAGACGCTGCTGACCAAAGCCGAACACCTGGTGCTCTATTACCAGGGGCTCGAGGCAAGCGGCAAGCTCAGTCGCGAAGACGCGCAAGCCGCCGCGAAAACGGCGCTCAGTCAATTGAACGCGAACAGCCAGAGCTATTTCTGGGTGACGAACACCGACAGCGTCAATATCGTCCACCCCAACCCGAAGCTCATCGGTACGAAAGCGGGCGGCAACAAGACGAGATCCGGCGATCTCACGGACACTCAGGCGTACCGGCAAGGTCTCGCAAGAGATCACTTCGCAATGGTGGACGTGCTGATCAAGCGCTCAGCGGATGGCCCGCTCGAGGCCAAACTGCAAGGTGTAGTAGAAATCCCCGGTTGGCAATGGTGGATCGGCACGGGCTTTTTCTACGACGACATCAACGCGACCTATTGGACGCTAGCGAGAACGCTGATCGCGATTTCGCTTGTGATTTTCATCGCGGTCGGCTGCATGGCGTGGGTGATGACGCGCAGCCTGAAGCGTGAACTGGGCGGCGAGCCGGCAGAAGCTGCTGCGTTTGCGGCGCACATCGCATCAGGCAATCTGACGGCGAATCTCAAGCTCACGTCATCGGATCGATCGAGTTTGCTGTTCGCTTTGGGAGAGATGCGCACCAAGCTGATCGATTTGGTGCGGGGCATTCAGGGGACGAGTGAATCGATTGCGACGGGTGCGGGAGAGATTGCGCAAGGAAACATCGATCTGTCGCAACGCACCGAGGAGCAGGCTGCATCGTTGCAGGAGACGGCCGCGAGCATGGAGCAACTGACTGCGACGGTCAAACAGAACGCCGACAATGTGCAGCAGGCGAGCGAACTCGCCGTGCTTGCGACGGAGGCGACCCGACGCGGCGGTCAAGCCGTCGAAGAAGTCATCAACATGATGCAAGGCATCGCCGATGGCTCGAACAAGATCGGCGAGATCATCGCCGTCATTGAAGGCATAGCCTTCCAGACGAATATCCTTGCGTTGAACGCTGCCGTCGAAGCGGCTCGGGCCGGCGAAGAAGGACGCGGCTTTGCCGTGGTCGCGGGAGAAGTCCGCGCGCTCGCGCAACGCAGCGCGACTGCGGCCAAGGAAGTGAAGGCACTGATTCAATCTTCCGCAGTGCGGGTCGATGAAGGCACGACGCAAGTCACGGTTGCCGGGCAACGGATGCATGAGATCGTGCAATCGATTCAGCGGGTCAGCGACATCATGAACGAGATTGCGGCAGCGTCTGTCGAGCAGAGCACGGGTATCGAACAGGTCAATCGTGCCGTGTCGCAAATGGACGAGGTGACGCAACAGAACGCCGCTCTGGTCGAGCAGGCTGCTGCGGCTGCGACGTCCCTCGACGAACAGGCGGGACGGTTGCGGGAGATGGTGGGTGCGTTCCGTCTGCGTTAGTGGTCCGATTTGTCGTCGCGTGCACTGCTGCGAGTACCGCCGAGTGCGAGTTTTTCCACCGGCAGGGTCGTGCCCGTGTCGATCACGTTTGCATAGCTGAAACTGAAGCGGTAGTGGTCGTGCAGTACCTGCAGTCCACCCGCACCGTAACAGAAGTCGGCAAGTGCGACGGTACGCAGACCGAGCGGATAGTAAAGGCGCTCCATACAGGTGGTTGGCGCAACGTAGTCCGCACGGTCGCTATCGACGGCGTCATCGACGGCGTCATCGGCGCTGTCGTCACACGACGTCACTGCGAACCCGCAAACGAAAATGGCAAAAATAACGCAAAAGATCGACGCCCGCATATCGAATGACTGAAGTTGTATCAGCCCTTCAGACAGACCTCTCTGCGCAAAGGTTTTTCCAGCTGGCTTACCGCGTGTTTCGATGGAAAGAGACGGCCGATGCGCGCTTTGCCGGGCCCGCAACATCGGCGCGGCGAGCTTAGGCGCTTTCCCGCACAACCAGTTCGTAGCCGAGATCGACGACGGGCGACGCGACAGGCTTGTTGTCGATCATCGACAGGAGCAGGTTGGACGCCACGCGTCCGACTTCCGCTCGCGGCGTGCGAACGGTTGTGAGCCGCGGCACGCAATCGGCAGCCCCTGCCAGATCGTTGAAGCCGACTATCGCCACCTGATCTGGAATGTCGATGCCCTGACGGCGCGCTTCAAAGAGCGCGCCCTGTGCGAGATCGTCATTGCCGAAAAAGATGCCGTCGACATCCGGCCGCCGCTGTAGAAGCTGGCGGAACAGATCGCATCCGAGTCCGATCGACGACGGTGCGGGCGTGAGCACTTCGAGTTCGGGGTCGTACAATCCTTTGCGCCGCAGCGCTTCGCGAAAGCCTTCCCCGCGCTGCATCATCCGTGAATCGAGCTGCGCCGCGACGAAGGCGTTGCGCCGGCAACCTCGCGCGATCAGATGGTCCGCAACGGCTTCACCCGCGCGTGCCTGTGAGAACCCGACACAGTGCACGCCTTCAGCCTTTTCGAGTTCCATGATGTGCACGCAGGGCACACCGCTCGCCTCGATCAGACGGCGCGCGCTTTCCGTGCGGTCGAAGCCGGTCACAATGAGTCCGCTTGGCGGCGACGCAAGGTAATGACGGATCAGATCTTCTTCCGCGTTGCGCGAGTAGTGCGAATTCCCGATCAGGATTTCGTAGCCCCGTGGCCGCAGCACGTTGTGAATCGATTCGAGGACGTCGACGAACACCGTGTTCGACAGCGACGGAATCACGACAGCCACGCTGCCGCTGCGCGACGACGCGAGCGCGCGCGCCGCCGGGTTCGTCACGTAGTGCAGTTCCGCCGCCGCGGCCTTTACCCGCTGGACATATTCCGGTCCGACCGAACCCACGCCGCGCAGCACGCGTGAAGCGGTAATCGAGCTCACGCCGGCCAGTTCGGCGACGGCGTCGAGCGTCGGCCGTCCCGTGCTCCGGGTTTTCCTAGGTGTCGAGGTCGCCATGATCGATTTAGGATAGCGCTGTCTCAAGGCTTGCGCAATAGGGACCGAACAGTAGCGCCGGAAACGGTGCGACACGGGCGCCCATACCGCAGCTTTATTTTTTAAGCGTCTGAGACAGCGCTGTCTCGGACGAAAGAGGTGCATATGATCAAGCACATTTCATCGCTGGTGGTTATGGGTGTTGCGGGGTGCGGCAAAAGCAGCGTCGCTCAGGCGCTGGCCGCACGGATCGGCGGCGTGCTGATCGAGGGCGACGCCTTTCACCCGCAGGCTAACGTCGACAAGATGGCGCGCGGCATTCCGCTGACTGACGAAGATCGCGCGGGCTGGCTGGACCGGCTGTCGGACGAGATTGAGCGGGTTGCCAATGGCGGCCAGCGCGCCGTGCTTGCGTGCTCGGCGCTCAAACAGCGCTATCGGAACCGGCTGCGTACGGCGACTGCGTCGCTGGGATTCATCTTTCTCGATTTGCCCCCAGCCGAGGCGCTGCGGCGCGTCGCGCAGCGAGAGAGCCACTTCATGCCGGCATCGCTGGTCGAAAGCCAGTTCGCGACGCTGGAGCGGCCTGTTGCCGAACCGCTGACGCTCACGGTCGACGGCACACTTTCGCTCGCCAGCATCGTTCGGGAAGCGGCGGCGTGGTGCGGCACCACGCAAGCGCATCTGAATTATTTGCAGCCAGTCTGAGACAGCGCTGTCTCGACGGGCCGGCCACGCAACTGGCCAGAAGGACATTTTTAAAGGAGACCATGATGGCAAACACATCAGAAGATTCAGGGAAGCGCATTCCCAACCGGCGTTGGGTGATCGGCTTGCTGTTGGGCATTGGCGTGCTCATCAACTATTTCGACCGGATCAACCTGTCCGTGGCGGCCCCGCAGATGAAGGAGGCGTTCAACCTGTCGCCTGCCGATATGGGACTGCTGTTCAGCGCGTTCTTCTGGCCGTACGCGTTGCTCCAGGTGCCGGCGGGTCTTTTCCTCGATCGCTACGGTGTGACGCGCGTTGGCCGGTGGGGCGCATTCCTGTGGGGCCTGGCGTCTGCGATCACGGTGTTCGCCAGCGGCTTCGGCGGCGTGTTCGCGGCGCGAGCGGTGCTAGGCATCGCGGAGGCACCGGGCTTTCCCGTTAGCTCGAAGGCAACGGGCTACTGGTTCCCGCGCAAGGAGCGCGCGCTGGCGACGGCCATCTTCGATGCCGCGGCCAAGTTCTCCAATGTGATCGGCGTGCCACTGGTCGCAGTCGTCGTGGTGAACGCCGGCTGGCGCTGGGGCTTCGGCGTTACCGCGCTGCTGAGCTTTGCGTACTTCGTCGCGTTCCTCCTCATCTATCGCGATCCGAGCAAGGACGGCAAGCTCTCGCCCGTTGAACTCGATTACATCCAGAAGGGCGGCGCGACGCCCGAAGGCACGTCGAGCGCGAGCGTGTTCGGCATGCTCGGCTACCTGCTGACCAAGACCAAGGTCTGGGGCCTGACGATCGGTTTTGCGGCGTACGGGTACTCGTTCTATCTGTTTCTGACCTGGCTGCCAGGTTATCTCGTGCAGACGATGCACATGAGCATCCTGAAGTCGGCGGGCTTTGCTGCGATTCCTTGGGCCGTGGCCACGGTGACCGACCTCGTCGTCGGCGGCTGGCTGATCGACCACCTGATCGCGCGCGGCAAGGACGAAACGCGCGTGCGTAAAGCCGTGCTCGTGACGGGCATGCTGTTCGGCCTCGCGGTATTTGGCGCAACGCAGACGGTCAATCCGGGCTGGGCGATCTTCTGGATCTCCATCGCGCTCGGCGGTCTCGCGGCAGCCGCGCCAGTTGGCTGGTCACTGCCGTCGCTGATTGCGCCGAAGGGGGGCGTGGGCACCGTCGGCGGCATCATGAACTTCGCGAACAATCTGATGGGCGTGGCCGCGCCGATCGTGACGGGGTTCATCGTCGGCGCGACGAATTCGTTCACGAATGCGTTCCTGGTTGCCGGCGTCATCCTGGCGGTGGGCATCGTGTCGTTCGTGTTCGTGATGGGGCGCATCGAGGCGATTCCCGAGCCGACCGATCGCGATGAAGACGCTCGTCGCACCACGTCGAAAACGTCGACGCCCGCGGGCTGATCAACGCGATGCAAGGAGCGAATCGGAACGCGAAAAAAGCAAAATCAGAACAGTGAATCAATAACAGCCTCGAAGAGGCATCTGGAGAACATCACAATGAAAAAGAACCGACAACGACGCCTGATCGGTCTCGCGGCCGTCGCATCCGTTGCGACGGCGGCTCACGCACCCGCGTTCGCACAGAACAGCGTGACGCTGTACGGCATCGTCGATAACGGTATCGGCTATCAGTCGAGCTCGACGACGCTGGGTTCGACGTCGGGCGGTCACTCGGCGTTCAAGATGATTACGGGCGTGTGGGCGGGCAGCCGCTTCGGCCTGAAGGGCGCGGAAGATCTGGGCGGCGGCACGAAGGCCATCTTCACGCTGGAAGAGGGCTTTAGCGCCAACAGCGGCGCGATGTCGACGACCAACCTGATGTTCAGCCGTCAGGCGTTCGTCGGTGTGACGAACCCGGCGTACGGTACGCTGACGGCGGGCCGCCAGTATGCGTCGTACTATCAGCTGCTCTCGCCGTACAGCCCGACAACATGGCTCACCGGCTTCTACGGTGCGCATCCGGGCGACGTGGATGGTCTCGATACGATCTACCGCGCGAACAACACGCTGCTGTACATGTCGCCGTCGATGTCCGGCTTCAAGTTCAGCGGATCCTATTCGTTTGCGGGCGTGCCTGGCAGCGTGTATCAGGGGTCGACGTGGAGCACGGCGGTGCAGTATCAGCAAGGCCCCGTCGGCCTGGCGGTCGGCTTCTCGCGCATCAACAACGCCACGGCGGGTGGCGGCGCCTTCAGTGCCGACTCGGCGACGTCGAATGCGGGAGCCCAAACGGGCGTTTCGGCCGTGACGAACGGATACCGCACCGCGCAGGCGCAGCAGCGCTTTGCGGTCGGCGCGGGCTATGCGTTCAACAGCCAGTTCGATATCACGGCAACTTATACGAACGTGCAGTACATCCCGGGAGCGGGCTCCTCGTTCCACAATGAGGCGATCTGGAACACGGGCGGCATCGTGCTGCACTGGAAGCCGGCGGCAGCATGGGACTTTGCGACTGGCTACAGCTACACGCGCGCGACGAAGTCCAACGGCATCACGAGCAGCGCGCAATACCAGCAATTCAATCTCTCCGAGTACTACTCATTGTCCAAGCGCACAGGGCTGTATGCGCTTCAGGCCTATCAGCGCGCGAATGGACAGACGCTCGGCAATAACGGTGCAGGCAACATCATCAATGCAACGGCGACATTGGGCGATGGTTTCAACTCGACGCCCTCGTCATCGCGCAGCATGGTTGGTGTGGGGGTAGGGGTCGTGCATCGGTTCTGATGCCGGCTGAAGATCCGAAGCATCGCGAGGCGCCGCAATTTGCGGCGCTTTTTTTCGCTCCTCACGACAGCGAACGGCATCGCCATCGTCGTCGGCAACCGAAACCATGCGTTCATGCTTAAAGCCATTTGCGGGATCGCACCCGGCTGGTTTATCAGGTCGATAGCTTAGCGGCTCGGATGAAACGACTTCTGCAGTGCGATCGGAGTCGGCTTGCAAACGTTCAAACATGCATGAAGATATCGTCCCGTAAGGTCGACGGCGAGTCACGCAGTTAACGAGTTACGGCGAACGCGTAAAACGTCCGCCGCCGGGTCTCAACTAGTGGCTAGCCCACCACTCGGTCGCTTTTTGTTTGTCCCAGGCAGGCAGGACTTCACGGTCGATAGAAGCATTGCTTAGAGCTGGGAAGTCCTTCTTGAAGGCCGCAATATCGCTGTCGAATTGATCGGAAACACTGATATCCCACGTCCCCCCACTAAAGCCAGTCGCGGCTTGATCGAGCAGCGGGATCATGGGCCCGGCACGAAGTTCGCCATCTTTGCGTTCAACAACGGTGGCATCGATGTGTCCGACGTAAACAATCGAGTTCGGCTTGACGTCGACCACCTCGTGGAGCGGCGTGAAAAACATGCCGTGGAAGGGGAAGATGCCGCTTTGGCCCGTTATGCCACGCATCACATATTTGCCGGGTGCAAGTGGAAGACGAACGAAATAGTGGCCGCCGGCGTCAGCCGTTCCCGTCCTATCGTCGTCGAATTTGAAATTCAAGCGGTCTTGGCGTGTATCTGCGGCGCCTCGTTCCATGTTCACAACGATGGGGCTCGGCTGATAGCTGGTGTGATAGTTATTCTTCAGCGTGACCGTCATCAACACGTACGAGTTCTTGGCCGTATCGACGGAACTCATCGAGGTAGTCGGTGACATCGGTGCGACGGTCGCGCAACCAGCCGTGAGCAGGGCGGCCGCGATAGCGGAAACAACGAAACACTTTTTCATTTTGCGTTGGGTCTTTATCGAATGAATGGAATCAAGGTTCCATTCACGAGTGCATGGATGGCTGCATCTCCCGTATGTTCGGAGAGCAGCATTGAGCAACGTTCCTTACTGTTTCGCTACCTGGCCGATTGCATATCCGCGTTCCCCGCCGCCACCGCCAAATACTGTCAGCGCGACGGTTGCGAAAAGGGATAGCAGGACCGGTATCTTTGTTTTCATGGTCATGTTCGATGCGGACGGACTCTCATTCCGTTGCACACTCCGTTTATAAATTGTTGGAAATGCACGCGTCCGTCGCTATCGCAATTTCTTGTCTCTTTCACATCGCCACCAGACAAAGTATGCGTATCGCATCAAACCTGGAGATAAGCGGCAGACTCGCGCAATGGATGTAAACGGATGCAGCTCTGGAAACTTGAGTGTCAAGCGAAAAAACTTCGCATCGAAGGACCGGTATTCTGGTTACATGACTGCCGGCGGCCACAAGGAGAGTGGCTGCGCGACAACCAACATTCTCGCGGCGGGACGCCATGACGCCGATAGGTTCGCCGTCTCTAAACGCCTTGACAAGCTCGCAGCCGCAAAACGATTACAGGCGGGTTCGTTTGAGAACCTCGGTTTCGTCAAGCGTTCGCAACTGTGCGATAACAGGGGAGGCGTGCGGTCAGCGGTCGAGGCGACTCGCTTTTGCACATAGCCGAACGTGCGCCATTAAAATAGTTAGGTTAACGAATGTAGTTATATTGACGTCCGGCAAGCTCTTGCAGAATGGAAAACCTATGCGCATCGAAACGAGTCGACAATCCAACGAGAGGAGTATCCATTCTGTTCTTGCGCAAAGGGGAAACACATGTACCCGAGAATTATGGTGGCTATCGACGGTAGTGATACATCGAAGCTCGCGTTGGACGAGGCGATCCGAATTGCGAAAGCCGGTCCGTCGAATGTGCTAGCCGTGTTGGTATTCGAGAGCGAGGCCGAAGTCGTTGGGTACGGCGGGCTCGTTATACCAAACAGTCAGGTAGAGGAATTGCGTGCCACGGCGTTGAGCATTCTTGGCGAAGCGAAGGAAACGCTCGATCAGAACGGCGTCGCAGGCGGTGGCGAACTGATTGAAAAGCCGAGTGAGAAAATCGATATCGCGACCCTGTTGCAGCAGCAAGCGGAACGCTGGGAAGCGAATCTCGTCGTGCTTGGAACCCACGGTCGGCGCGGGCTTCAGCGGATGGTTATCGGCAGTGTCGCGGAGAGCTTTGTGCGCCAATCAAATTGCCCTGTTCTGCTTGTGCGCGGAAAGGGGTAACGGACAGTTAGGCCTGCCGCGCCGAGCCTGTGCGGACCGCGACCAGGCGCGTAGCATCGCCTCCTCTACCGGACGGGTGCGCTGCTTTCACTCCTGCGCCAATGACAAAACATTGAAACCGACGCTTTGAGGTCAACGCCTGTTCCTTGAGCGACTGTGCTGCCGCCGCGGCTCTGCTCCTCCGTCGCGGCTATGATCTCGCCGACAAGATTCCACCGACACGTTTGGCTCCAATGGCGTATCTGATGTAGCGTCCTTCAGCTATCACGGACCGACTGCCTCGGCGCTTCTTCGATATCGCGTGTTACGATTTCGATTTGCCAATTGCTTCGTAGACCGCCATTTCACGCGCCGCTTATCACAAGTCGACCTCAATTGGAGAGAGGCGATGATTCATCCTGCAACCCGCCCCGGCAGATCGACGCGTTGAAAATCGCGGCCCAGGGAGCGGAGCAGCAAAGGCTGGACGCCAAGATCATCGAATTCACAGACTGGAACACGCCAAACCCCGCACTCGCCAACAAGGACATCGACGTCAATTACTTCCAGCCCATTCCTTTCCTCGAGAACGCGAAGAAGCCATTCTCGCACTGCTGCGCGACATCAACCGGCGTCTCGGTCTCACGATCGTGCTCATCACGCACAAAATGGAAGTGATACGTGAAGTGTGCGATACGGTCGAGCGGTCTGTGCCCTTTCACCGGTGGCGCGTGCTGCCGGGGCTGTCACGCCTCAGCCCGGTCCCGATCACGATGCTTCGATGACTTGCGATATTGCAATCAGTTCGCGCGGCGGCGTGCACCGATCACGCCCCAGCCCAGACCAACCGCACCCGCGACGAACGAGCCGGCCAGAATCCCCAGCTTGGCTACATTCAACGCGTTATCGTCTCCGAAAGCTAGCGTCGCGATAAAGATCGACATCGTGAAGCCGATGCCTGCGAGAAGCGCGATCAGGCCGACGCCGCTCCATGACACGTCCTTAGGTAGCCGGCACAGCTTCAGCCTGACGAGCACCCACGTGACGCAAAATACGCCCAGTGGTTTTCCCGCCACGAGCGCAAGCGTTACTCCGGCGGCGATCCAGCGCGCGTCGTGCTGCGACAGGTCGATGCCATCGAGCGTTACTCCGGCATTGGCTAGCGCGAAGAGCGGCATAATGCCGTATGCAACCCATGGATGAAGCGCCCACTGCACCCTGACGACGGGAGGCAGCAGTTCGCGTTGCGCAAGACGAAGCGTCTGCAATGGCTTTGCGAGCCGCTCCGCACGATGCCTGTCTTCTTGCTGATTGCTGGCGCTGTTGACGTCATGTGTGGCGCGTGACAGCTCAACCAGTACACGCTCGCGTCGGCTTGTAGGCGTAACGGGTACGAGCAGACCGAGAATCACGCCAGCAAGCGTCGGGTGGGCTCCACTGATCAGCAACCCAGCCCATATGATCGCGCCTGGCATGATATACGCCGGTGCCGTCCCGATGCCCAGTCTCTGCATCAGAAGCACGCCGCCAATGCCTGCCGCCGCAAGCGCGAATCCGCTGTAATCCAGTCCTCTCGAATAGAACGCTGCGATGATGAGGACGGCAATGATGTCGTCGACAATGGCGAGCGTCAGCAAGAAGATGCGAACACCGCTCGACACGTTTCGCCCAAGCAACGCCAGTACGCCGACCGCGAACGCGATGTCAGTGGCGGTTGGAACCGCCCAGCCGTTTGCCGCCGCAGTCCCGTGATTCATCGCCAGAAAGATGAGCGCGGGTGCTGCGACGCCGCCCATGGCTGCTGCGAGGGGCAACGCGGCTTGCCTGACATCGCTCAATGAACCCTCGTGGATTTCCCGCCGGATCTCCATGCCAACGACCAGGAAAAAGATCGTCATCAGCGCATCGTTGATCCAGAAATGCAGAGGTCTCGAGAATACGAAATCACCGGCACCGAAGGTCAAGGGCATTTCCCACAGGCTGTTGTAGCTGTGTGCGAACGGGGAGTTCGCCCATATGAGTGCCCCGGCAGCGGCGACCAGCAGCACGATGCCGCTCGCGGCCTCAACGTGCAGGAAGTGCTCGAGCGCAGTAAAGGCCTTTTGCGCGATGCGTAGGGGACGCGAGAGCGTGTCGGCAGGTTGATCTCTTTGCATGGGCGTGTTGGGTCTGCGTGGCGGCCCGACCAGCGCAGATGACCTGTCCCGCTGCAACGTGCAGCTAACACCCGAAAGACATTCTACATGACCCTGTCTCGTTTCCCTGTCGCTACGGTGGCCGACACGCTCCGGCTCGCGTGTGAGCTTATTGCCTGCCTTCGGCGAAAAAATTACTGAAGATCCTTTCGGTCGGTAGCGTTTTCCGGCATTCATCGTCAGGAGAGCTTGAAGATGTTTCTTCTCGCAACGCTTATTGGACCAAAGTCCAATATCGAGTTAAACGCTTCCTGCCTAAGCTTGCTCTGCGAACCAGTGTCACCGGCTGCACGACATAATTTCCGTTGCACGATGGTGCGCCTGTTGTACGTGTCCCGGGTCGCATGGCACGTCCATCCAATGCGGTTGTGAATGTCGTTCAGGGGAACCAGAATGCAGCTTCCAACCTTTCTTGCCGGACTGGCAAGACCCGTAACACGCGCTCCTTTTGCACTCGTTGCAGCCAGTCTGTTGAGTGTCTCGGTCAGCGGCCAGGCGCAGACCGACTCGCAGCAGACGCAAAAGCCCAATATCCTGCTGATCGTGGGCGACGACGTGGGCTGGGGCGATCTGGGTGCTTACGGCGGAGGTGAGGGGCGAGGCATTCCTGCTCCGAACCTGGACAGGCTGGCCGATGAAGGCATGACTTTCTTCGACTTTTACGGTCAGCCCAGTTGCACTCCTGGCCGCGCCGCGCTTCAGACCGGGCGAAATCCTAATCGAAGCGGGATGACAACCGTGGCGTTTCAGGGGCAAGGAGGCGGGCTCCCGCACGCTGAATGGACACTGGCGTCAGTATTGAAGCTCGCACACTACAACACGTATTTCACCGGCAAGTGGCATCTCGGCGAGGCCGACTATGCGTTGCCGAATACGCAGGGCTACGACGACATGAAGTATGTCGGCCTGTATCACCTGAATGCGTACACGTATGCCGACCCGAAGTGGTTTCCGGACATGGACCAGCAAACCCGGGACATGTTCGTCAAGGTGACGACAGGAATGCTTTCAGGCAAGGCCGGCCAGAAGGCGCATGAGGACTTCAAGGTGAATGGCCAATACCAGAACGAGCCCGAAAAAGGCGTTGTCGGCATACCGTTCGTGGATGCATACATCGAAAAGGCAGCACTCGAAGATATCGACGACGCCGCGCAGCGTGGACAACCGTTCTTCATCAATGTGAACTTCATGAAAGTTCACCAGCCGAATCTTCCGCACCCGGATTACATCGGCAAATCGCTGTCGAAGTCCAAATATGCGGATTCGATCGTCGAGCTCGACGCACGTGTCGGTCACATCATGGACAAGCTGCGTGAGAAAGGACTCGACAAGAACACCCTCGTCTTCTTCACGACCGACAATGGCGCATGGCAGGACGTGTACCCTGACGCGGGATACACGCCGTTCCGAGGCGCGAAGGGGACCGACCGGGAAGGTGGCGCGCGGGTGCCGGCGATCGCCTGGTGGCCCGGGAAGATCAAGCCGCATTCGAGGAACTTCGACATCGTCGGCGGACTCGATTGCATGGCGACATTTGCCGCACTCGCAGGTGTCGATCTGCCGAAGAACGATCGCGAAGGCAAGCCGATTATTTTCGACAGTTTCGACATGTCACCGGTCCTGTTCGGCACCGGCAAGAGCAAGCGCAACTCGTGGTTCTATTTCACCGAGAACGAAATGACGCCAGGTGCTGTACGCGTCGGCCAATTCAAGGCGGTGTTCAATCTGCGTGGAGACGCGGGGGCGGATACCGGCGGGCTCGCTGTCGACTCAAATCTCGGCTGGAAAGGCCCCGACAAGTACGTTGCGACAGTTCCCCAGGTGTTCGATCTGTACCAGGACCCGCAGGAGCGCTACGACATCTTCATGAACAACTATACAGAGCACACGTGGACGCTTCCGACGTTCGGCGCCGCAGTGAAAGAGCTGATGCAGTCGTACGTGAAATACCCTCCGCGCAAGGCGCAAAGCGAAGCGTACTCAGGTCCGATTACCCTCAGTCAGTACGAACGCTTTAAATATATCCGCGATGAACTTCAGAAGAACGGCTTCAGCATTCCGATGCCAAGCGGAAACTGAGTGAGCGCGCCTGACGGCCGGTGAATTCCGGTTGTCGGCGGCTCGGGTGAATCGAGCACTCAACGACGGGGACGGACAACGATGCGCACTGTCGAACCGCGAACGACTTCATCTCGCATGTTGAATCGTGTTGCGGTGTTTCTGGTCTGCGCGTGTCTGGCGCTAGCGGGCTGCGCCGAGCATGGCGCGTCTACGGCGGACACGAAGCGGACGATCTCCAGTGAGCGGTCTGCAGCCGTACTGCCTTCATGGCAGGATGGGGCGGCGCGCGCTGCCATTCTCAAGTTCGTCGGCGACGTGACACGCGAGGGGACAGCAACGTATGTGCCGCCCGATGCGCGTATCGCCGTGTTCGACAACGATGGCACGCTGTGGAGCGAGCAGCCGTTACCGTTCCAGTTGTCGTTCATGATCGAGAAACTGAAGGCGGCGGCACCTCAACATCCCGACTGGCAGCGCAATCCCGCGTACAAGGCGCTGCTTGCACATGATACTGCGGCGCTCGCGCAAAACAAGAAAGGGTTGCTGCAAATGCTCGCCATTGCCAATAGCGGCATGACGACAGACGAGTACGACCGCTCGATCCGACAGTGGTTATCGACCGCGGAGCATCCCACTCTGCAGCGGCCTTACCCCCAGCTTGTCTATCAGCCACAACTAGAACTGCTGGATTTGCTACGGGCGAACGGCTTCAGGATATGGATCGTTTCAGGCGGCACCGCTGAGTTCATGCGCGTGTGGGCAAGTGAGGCATACGGCATTCCGCCCGAGCAGATAGTGGGAACCGAAGAGAAACTTGCATATCAGGTCCGCGACGGCAGGCCCGCGCTGGTGCGACAGCCGGGATTCGACTTTGTCGACGATGGTCCGGGGAAACCGGTTGGCATTTTCCGCGCAATCGGCCGACGCCCGATCCTCGCTTTCGGCAACTCCGACGGCGACAGGGAAATGCTCGAATACACGGCTAGTGGACCCGGGGCAACGCTTGCACTTTTACTCCATCATGACGACGCCGGCCGTGAGTTCGCCTACGACCGTCAGTCTGCGCTTGCACGACTGGACAAGGCGTGGGACGAAGCCCTGTCGCGTGGATGGGTTGTGGTCAGCATGAAGAACGACTGGAAAGCGGTTTATCGCACGCAGTAGTCGTTGAATCGGATACTGCCATCAATGGCAACGGACAGCGAAGGAGCCGTCATGGGCGCAGCGAACACCAGTCTCGCAGAACAGCCAATCACCTTTTTTGCCACGCGTTCGACGGAGCTAGAGCCCGTCGCGCCGGAGCAGAAGGGACGATTTCACGCGATGGCGAAGCCGATCGGTTCGACCTGCAATATCGATTGCACTTACTGCTATTACCTGCACAAGGAGCATCTGCTCGGTCAGCATCGGGGTCGCCGGATGGAGGCTTCGATGCTTGAGCGCTACATCCGCCAATATATCGAAGCGCAGAACGGCGACGAGATCATCTTTTCATGGCAAGGCGGCGAGCCCACCATGCTCGGCATCGATTTCTTCCGCGACATTGTCGAAATCCAGAGGCGATACACGCCGCCGGGGCGCCGGATATCGAACGATCTACAAACTAACGGAACCCTGCTGGACGACAACTGGTGTGCATTTCTCAAAGAGAATGAATTCCTTGTCGGTGTCAGTATCGATGGTCCACGTGAATTGCACGATGCGTTCCGGCTGGATCGCAAAGGGCAGCCAACCTTCGACAGGGTGATGGGTGGCATTGCGCTTCTCAGGAAGCATGGTGTGAGGTTCAACGCGCTGACCGTGGTGAATCGGCGTAATGCGAAGCGGCCGCTGGACGTCTATCGTTTCCTGCGCAACGAGCTCAATTCTACGTATATCCAGTTTATTCCCTGCGTCGAGCCCAAAGATTCTCATACTGTGGCGCCTCAGCATTGGTCACAGGACGCCATGCCGATAACCGGAACCAGCGCCGCAAAACCGGGGATCCGGATTCTGTCGTGACGGATTGGTCGGTGGACCCCGATGATTGGGGATATTTCCTTTCGAGAACGTTCGACGAGTGGCAAAAGAGAGATGTCGGGCACGTGCTGGTCAACGTATTCGAGACCGCGGTGGTGCAAATGATGGGGCGCGCGGCCCAAACATGCGTGACAGCGGAGTTCTGTGGAAAGGCACTGGCCGTCGAGCACGATGGCGAGGTCTACTCGTGCGATCACTTTGTCTATCCCGAGTGGTCGCTTGGAAATATCAGAGCGACGCATCTTGGGGAGATGGCATTCTCCGCGCGGCAGCAACGATTCGGTTACGGGAAGCGGGATTCGCTACCTGCATACTGCCGTCAATGCAGGCATCTGAAGCTTTGTTGGGGCGAGTGTCCGAAGAACAGATTTGTACGCAGCCCTGATGGCGAGCCCGGACTCAATTATCTTTGCTCCGGTATCCGCCGGTTTCATGATCACGCGGCCCCGGTGCTTCGCCAGTTCGCCAGGCAATCTGCCTAGCGCAATATCGCTGAGGAGTCTATGGCAGCGTTCGTCGACCATCCCGCAATACTCTTCGTCGCTCTGCTCGCACTCTTTATAGGAGCGGTGGTCTTTGGCGCATTTGTCCTCAGACATGCGCTGCCCCTCCCGACGGATGAACGGGACGATTTCAACCTGGTACAGACATCAACTTTGACGTTGCTGGCGCTGCTCATCGGTTTCAGTTTGTCGATGGCCGTGAGCCGATATGACACGCGCAAGAACCTGGAGGAGAACGAGGCTAACGCTATTGGTACCGAATACGCGCGTGCGGATCTGGCCGACACTCCATTGAGCACTGAGATGAAGGCTGCACTGGTCCAATACACCCGCCTTCGGCTTGCACATTTTCGGACGCGAGAACCGCACGAAATTGCCAGTAACGAGAGCAAGACTGCCGACCTTCAGGCTGAGCTTTGGAAGATGGCAACCAAGGTAGCCAAAGCCACACCAACACCTATCGCTGCCACGATCGTCACCGGAATGAACGATGTGCTCAACTCGCAGGACTATTCCGAGGCGGCATTGATCAATCGCATTCCCATCGGCACATGGTGTCTGATGATCGTCATCGCGCTATTCGGATGTGTGATACAGGGGTATGGCGCGAAAGGAAGACTACGCAGAGGTCTGCTGATTACGATCCTTCCCGTGACGGTTGCATTATCGCTGACGCTCATCGCAGACATCGACAGTCCACGAGGCGGGATCATCCATGTCCAGCCGCAAAATCTGGTGCGGCTGCTGCACTCGCTGGGCAGCGAATCGTGAAGCCTGCGTTTCCCGTGACCGCAGCATAAGAAGTGAAGCGATCTGAATGAGTGTCGGTATGTCCGGCGGCAGGTTGCGGACGTCTATCGCTGACGCGACAGGCGTCGCTTATTGTGGCTATGCGACCGACCATCTGCGGATAGCGAAGGGAATGAGCGGGCGAGTGCAGCACGGCGAGATCGCCGGCTCGCCGTCCCGACTCTGCTACAAGCATTCCGTGCCAGTTCGAGCACGACCTCCGCGTCGGTCCGGCCGGAGGACGCGCGCACGTGGAACGAATGATCTGCGTCGTCCACCACATGCAGCGTGGCGCGCGGCCCCAGCGTCTCGACGACCGACCTCAGCAGGGGAAGCTCGGCCAGCTTGTCGCGCGTGCCCTGCAGGAAGAGGATCGGCACCGTGACGTGCGTCAGGTGCCTTGCCCGCTCCACGCCGGGTGCGCCCGCCGGGTGCAGCGGGAACGCGACGAAAGCGAGGCCACGCACGCCGTCGAGCGGGGAGATGGCTTGGGCCTGGGAGGTCATGCGGCCGCCGAACGACCTGCCGCCCGCGAAGAGTGGCAGGGCTGGCAGCCGCCGGCGGGCCTCTGCGACGGCCGCCTGCACGGCAGCATGTGCCACGGCCGGCGAGTCCACCCGCTTGGAGCCCCGCTCCATGTACGGAAACTGGTAGCGCAATGTGGCGACATTGGCCGCCGCAAGCGCGTCGGCCAATGACGACATGCCGGCATGCTGCATGCCCGCCCCGGCACCGTGCGCGAAGACATACAGGGCTCGCGCGTCCTCCGGCACTCGGAGGAGCGCAGAGACCTTAGTGCCGTCGGGCAGTGCCAGGGAAAGCGATTCTGGGTCGTCCATCATATTCAGGTCGTGTCGTTATGGCCATTGCGCCGATTCTGCATCAATGAGGCATCGGGGAGCGTTTGTGGCGGCGTCCGGCAGGGCATTGCGCAGGCGGAGTTTGCCGGCCAATGCATGGAGCGCGCGCCAATCGTGAACGGCGCCGCAGGCGCGATATGTCGGTTGACGACCGCAAGCCCGACGGCGTAATTGCACCCCTGCATCATTGTCAGCGAGCTATTACGACACTGCAATCAGCGTCAAAGGAAGTTCTCGAAGGGCAGTTCATTTAGCTGCCTCTCTGGAAGAGCGTGTCCGGCCGCAGAAAGTTCTGGGTCCGGCCAGAAGCGGACGTCGCCGCGATGACTCACGAAGCCGCGAAGGTGTTTGTGGAGAAAGGAGCGCCAAAACATTCTTGAGACAGGCGTCCAGGCCCTTATCCGGCCCGGTAGAAATCCATGGGGATAAGCTCGACGGCCCATCCGCCTTCTTCGCCCAGCGTGGCGGCCGGGTGCATGGACGCGATGCGCAACGCTTCGTCACCGCTAAGCGCCTCTCGAACATTCAGAGCTGCTTGCGCTCCGCGCTTCAGGATGCGGTTGATGATGAAGTGCTGGAATCGAACCCGCTGGCCGGCTTCACGTTCACCCGGAACGAGCCGCCGCGCGACGCCGACCACGCGGACCCGTTGGATGCTCAGGAGCAGGCTGCCGTTATTGCAGCGGCACGCGTTCCTCAGATAGCGAACCTGTGGCAGTTCCTGATGTGGACCGTCCTGCGGACAAGCGAGGTTATCGCGCTGAAGTGGTCGGACGTCGACTGGTTGCGCGAGACAGTGCAGGTTCGGAAGGCGATCACGCGAGCCGCCAAGGGTGTTGCTGAAGACACGAAGACGTTATCAGGGCGACGAGACGTGAAACTGCTTGCGCCCGCAATGGCCGCGCTCATGGCGCAGAAGGAATACACCTTCGTTGCTGGCGAGGAGATATTCAATCGGCCATCGTGGCGGGGCAGGGAGGGTGGACCGTGGCGGCACGATCACCAGATATGGGACGCCTGGAAGACGACGCTGAAAGACGCCAAAGTGCGATACCGGAACCCATATCAGACGAGGCACACATACGCCTCAATGATGCTGTCGGCAGGAGAGCGCAAGATATGGGTTGCCAACCAAATGGGCCACTCGGACACTACGTCGATCAAGCGCAATTATGGTCGCTGGATTCCGAACTCAGACCCGCAGGCAGGTAGCCGAGCAGTGGAGTTATTCGCCCCGGAAAATGCTGGCAAATTTGCTGGCAAAAAGAGTGGTAAACAGGCAAAAACGGGCTAGATTCTTGCCACCTTTTGAAATCAGTGTATTGATTTTAAAGGGTTTTTTGGTGCCCAGGGCGGGACTCGAACCCGCACGCCTTTCAGCGCTACCCCCTCAAGATAGTGCGTCTACCAATTCCGCCACCTGGGCAAGGGGACGCAATTGTAGCGAGTAATCGAACGGTTTTGAAGAGGTCTCGCTGAGCAGTGGCAGTCTTGCAGGCTCGACGGCAACGACGGCTCGAACGTAGAACCCGCACGGCATCATCTCGTCCGTTTCGCGCGAGGCTTGCCCGCCGCTTCGCCGCTCGCGGCGCTGGCTTCCTGCGGGTCTTCACTTTCTATCTGCCGCTTGTCCGATTGCTCGATGGGCGGCTCGACTGCAGGACCATCCATGCCTTCGGCCTCGATCTGTCGACGAGCCGTATCCCAGTACTCGTCGGCGTGTCGCTTCGGATCGTCGTCGCGCTCCCAAAGGTGATACGCACGTTCGCGGATCCGATCGTCGGTGCTGCGTTCGTTATCAGCTTCAGCCATGTCGCTCTCCTCGGTTCAATAGCGCAGCAGCGCATTGCCAATGAGCATTCGCGATGCCAGATGGCGAAAGCGAGCCGTCGTGCGCCGCATGCGCTTGCCTCAGCCGATGTACTCGACGGCCACGTCAGCCTGATCGCTTTGCGCGGCATGGCTGCGAGGTCCGGCGATGCGAAGTGCCGCGCGAGCGTATCGACGACGTCGGTTGGGCCGCACATTCGATCGAGCACACGATGAGCGGCAGTCGCTGCGACCTCGCGCGCATTATGTCGGCCGAACCGTCGATGAAGGCGAGGACGCCGGCGGTTGAAGCGTCACTTGTTCGGCAGCGCATAGGCGATCACATAATCGCCGAGCTTCGTGCCGAACGAACCATGTCCGCCCGCCGCGATCACCACATATTGTTTGCCGTTCGCTTCGTAGGTCATCGGCGTGGCCTGGCCGCCGGCGGGAAGCCTCGCGCGCCATAGTTCTTCGCCCGTGTCGGTGCTGTACGCGCGCAGGTAGTTGTCGGCCGTCGCTCCGATGAAGAACACATGTCCGGCTGTCGTCATTGGACCGCCGAGCATCGGCATGCCCATCTTGAACGGCAGGGGAACGGGCGCGCTATCGCGCACGGTGCCGATGCGCTTCTTCCACACCACCTGGTTCGTCTTCAGATCGAGCGCGGCGACGTAGCCCCATGCCGGTTGCTTGCAAGGCAGGCCGACGGGCGACAGAAACGGATTTAACGTCACGCCGAAGGGCACGCCGTATTGAGGCTGGATGCCCGTTTCCGTACCCGTGCCGCCCGAGCCGCTAGCGGGCGGCTCGAGCGGATTGTTCGGTCCGCGCGGGATCAGCCTCGAGACGAACGGCAACGCGATCGGGTTCGCAATCGCAAGCTGCCGGTCCGTATCGACGGCGAGACCGCCCCATTCGAACATGCCCAGATTGCCGGGGAAAACGAGTGTGCCCTGTTCGGACGGCGGCGTGAACGTGCCTTCGTACCGCAGCCGGTGAAACATCACGCGGCACGCAAGCTGGTCATACATCGTTGCGCCCCACATGTCGGCGTCCGTCAGGTTCTTCTGCGGACGGAAGGTGAGCTGCGAGAACGGCTGCGTCGGCGACACATGGTCGCCTTTGGCCGCGCCCTGCGGTACGGGCTGTTCAGGCGCGGGCACGATCGGCGTGCCCGTGCGGCGGTCCAGCACGAAGATGTTGCCCGTCTTCGCGGGCGTGTAGATTGCGGGCACGATGTTGCCGTTGCGATCGGTGATATCGGCAATGGTCGGTTGCGCCGGCAGATCCATGTCCCACAGATCGTGATGGACGGTCTGATAGAACCACGCTAGCTTGCCGGTCGACGCATGCAGCGCGAGCAGCCCGCTCGCGTAGCGCTCGTACTGCGGCGTGCGATCGCCGCCCCAGATGTCCGGCGTCTTCACGCCCATCGGCAGATAGACGAGATCGAGCTTCGAGTCGTATGCGGCGGGCGCCCACGAGTTCGGCGAATTCACCGTGTATGCGTGCTGGTCGTCGGGAATGGTGTTTGGCGTGTCGGAGCCCGGATCGAAGGCCCATACGAGACGTCCTGATTCGACGTCGAAGCCGCGTATCACACCCGACGGCTCGTGATTCGAATAGTTGTCGGTCACGGCGCCCGCCATGACGATGATCTTGTCGGTCACGACGGGCGGCGACGTCGGCTCATATTGACCGGGCGTCTTCACGGGTTGCAGATGCTGCAGGTCGAGATCGCCGTTGTTCCCGAAGCCGGTGCAACGTTGCCCTGTCGCGGCATCGAGTTCGAACAGATGGCCGTCGTTGACGGGCAGGATCACACGGCGCGAACACGCGGGCAACGCGCTTTGCGCGGCTGCGTCTTTCGCTGCCGCTGCTGCCGTCGTCTCGTGATAGGAGACGCCGCGGCAGGTCACGTGCTGGAAACTCGGATCCGGTTTCAGACCCGGATCGAAGCGCCATTTTTCCTTGCCGGTGGCGGCATCCAGTGCGAACAGGATTTGATGCGGCGAGCACAGATACAGCAGGGCGCCGACCTTGAGCGGCGTCACTTCATTGGTGATTTCGACGGGATCGTTGGGCCCCTTCTTGTCGCCCGTCTGGAATGTCCACGCGACCTGCAAATCCTTCGCATTGTCCTGATTGATTTGCGCGAGCGGCGAATAACGCGTGCCCGCCTGCGTGCGGCCATATGCCGTCCAGTCGCCGGGATGCGAGTCCGGCTGGGTCGGCGACACGCCAGAGTTTTGCGAGACCTTGCCGTTGAGTTCCTGCGGATCGTTGAACGCGGCATAGGCAAGTGCAATACCCGTCAGCACGAGGCACACGGCGAGCGCGGCGGCCCCGCGTCGGGCCGATGCATCCAGCCGCCGGTACACGAACGGCAGCAGCAGCCAGATGCCGAACAGAACGAGGATGTCGATGCGTGGCGCAAGCGCCCAGAAATCGAAGCCTGCTTCGAACACGGCCCATATCACCGTGCCGATCAATAGCAACGCATACAGTAACAACGCGAGCCCGGTGCCGCGATAAATCAGCCACGCGACAACCAGAAGAATGATCGCGGCAACGATGTAATAAGGCGACCCGCCTATCGCGACAAGCCAGACACCGCCGATCAGCAGATAAAGCCCGGACAGCACGGCAAACAGAACGCTGAGCCATCGCCCGATACCCAATGATGGCGTGCCCGCTTTGCTCTCGTCCTTCATGGTGTAACACTCCTGTTACCTGCTTGACTGCTGCGAAAGTACATTCGCGGTGCCTAAACTCCGGAGGCGGGAGCAATGCGCGGACCCGATCGGACTGCCTTCGGCTCGCGAACACGGAATGCATTACTGATCGAACGCATAAAGCGCACGCATTCGTTCATGATCGTTCATGTCCCTTAAAACACGCAAACGTTAGCGCGCATAAAATGCGCGCACAGACGTCGCATTCTCGTCGAAATCGGAAAAACCCAAGTATTACAGCGTGTTACATGTGATATCGTTCGGTCGCGCGCAATCGATACGCGCGCATCGTTCCTACTTGGCCCTAAATGGCAGCAGAAGTTGAAATGGCCGCTTGATCGGCAACGCAAAGTCCCATGCAAGTCCAAAATGCCCGTCGCTGGGCGCCCAGAGGGTCTCGGCGATGGATTGCCGCCATCGCAGCTCTATTCATGGCGAGTGGCGTGCGCCTTCTGTTGCACCCGCTGCTCGGCCCGGTGATGCCGGGTACCGCATTCGCCATTGCGGCAGTCTTAATCGAGTATTACTTTGGCCTTGCACCGGCATTGACCGTGATGCTGGCAGGTCTGTGCATCGCCGACTATCTGTTCGTGCCTCCTTACGCGGTTGTCAGCGTCATCAATCGCTCCGACGTGCTGTTCGTCGTCTCGTATCCGCTCGTCGCGCTGGTGGTCATTACATTGATTGAACGGTTGAGGCGTGCGCAGTTTCGCGCCGAACTGGTCTCGTCGGTTGCACAGTCGCGCTACGAGATGCTGCTGCGCCACGACAACGACCGGATGCTCGCGCGTCGTGCCGTCGATGAAACTCACCGCCTGCTGCGTCATCTGTCGCAACACAGCAATTCGTTCGTGCTGATCCAGGCACTCGAGCGCACGCCGGACTGGTCGGGAAGCGCCGATGCCGGTGCCGCCAAGGCTGCTGCAAGCGCGGCACATGTCTTCGCGCTGCCGCCTGCCGAGATCGCGCCCGGTCCCCGCTTCGACGACGTTGAACCGGAAGATGCACGCCGGCTCTCGAAGGCATTGCGTCCGGGGCGGCATCGCGTGCGGCTGCGCAGGTCCGCCGCGAACGCGCATGCCATGCCGGCGAGCGCGAACGGCGCTGCGGGCGACGGCGCCACGCAGCTCGTCGACTGCGTGTGCGAACGATTCACCACGCACGCGGGCGATTTCCTCGTGCTGCGCATCGGGGACTGATACACATGAAAACCTCGGTCCGAACGATCTTCAACGAAGGCGATGGCCACGCCGTTCTGATGCTGCATGGTCTTTCCAGCTCGCCGCTAGAATTGCGCTATCTCGCACGCTTTCTGAGCGACGAAGGCTTTACCACGTGTGTGCCCGTGCTCGAAGGCTATACGGCCGGCTCGCGGGAACAGTCGATGGAGCAATGGCTCGAGGCGGCGACGCGGGAATACGACGCGCTGGCCGAGCGATACGAACGCGTGTCGATCTGCGGGCTGTCGATCGGTGCGGCGCTCGCACTCGCGCTCGTGCATCGCCGCCCCCGGGCTCAGTCCGTCGCGCTCCTGTCGCTGACGCTCGCCTACGATGGCTGGGCGATCCCGTGGTATCGCTTTCTGCTGAACTGGGCGTACTACTCGCCGCTGCGTTCGCGCTACCGCTATCGGGAGTCGGCGCCTTATGGACTGCGCAACGATGCGCTGCGCGCCAAGATTGCGCGCGCGATGGAGCGCGACGATTTCAGTGAAGTCGGCCCGTCGACCATTTCGCTGCCCGCCTTGCACGAGGCCAGCCGACTTGCGGCCTGCGTGCGTTCTCAGTTGCGCGGTATCCGTAACGACTGCCTGATCGTCCACGCAATTGACGATGAAACGTCGAGCCCGCGTAATCCGCGCTTCGTCGCGTCATCGATCGGCTCCGCCTTCTTGCGCACGATCTGGCTCGACGATTCGTATCACATGATCACATCCGACAACGAGCGCGAGATTGTTGCGCGCGAAACGGCATTGTTTCTGCGCGAAAGCGAAATAGCGAGCCGCACAGGCGATGCGGGCGGCAAGCCCGTCGTTTCGAAGGCCCTTGCGCGGCGGCTTCGGCAGCTTGCGGCAATGGGCAAAGGACGCGCGTAATGGCAAAGCCGGTCACTTTCAGCGCCGCAAGGTGCGTTTGCGCGGCGGCCGCGTTCGCGCTGGCCATTCAATCGGGCAGCGCGCTCGCCGACGATCTGCCCGACTCGACTGCTTCGCCCGCTTCGTCGGCTTCTGCTTCGACGGATAGCAGCGCAGAGGCGAAGCCTGCCAGCAAATGGAAGATCGGATTCGGGCCGGGCGTCGTGATTACGCCGCTGTATCCGGGCTCGCGCGAACTGCGCGTGTTCCCTTATCCGGCGCTCGACATTTCCTACGATGACCGCGTCTTCTCGCAAGGCCCCGACGTGCTGGGCGTGAACGTGATACGCAGCGAGAACTATCATGTCGGCGCTTCGCTCAGCTTCGATTTCCAGTCGCGCCAGGAGAAGGACGATCCCCATCTGCATGGCCTGGGCAACGTCGACGGTGGTCCGAAACTCAGGCTGTTCGCCGACTACACGTTCTGGGCGTTCACGGGCTCGGTCGCGCTGTACCAGGACATCGCCGGGCACGGCCAGGGAAAGACGGTCGTGACGGATCTGTACGCGTCGCTGCCCACGGGCGGATGGCTGTTTTCATTCGGCCCCGGCTTCACGTGGGCGGATGCGCTGTACACGCGGACGTTCTTCGGCGTGTCGAGCCAGCAGAGCGCGTCCTCGGGCCTGCCTGCGTACAGCACGGGCGCGGGAATCCGCGACGTGCATCTGAACGGCTACGTGAGCTACGACTTCTCGAAGCACTGGGCCGGCTCCATTGCGGTGACGCTGGGACGCTTGCAGCACTATGCCGCCGCAAGTCCCATCACCGAACGCAGAACCGAACTGAATACGCTTGCATCCCTGAACTATCGGTTCTGATCGTATGGGTCCAGGCCGCCCGTCGCGGCCTGTTCGACTTCGATTGCCGTTCGCGGCTTTATCGGCCAGCGACGAGGGTCGCGGTCGATGTATGCGCGCCCAACCATTTCGAAAGGCCGTCCAGCCGCACTGGAATTCACCGTCGATGCATAGCGCTCGTAGGCAGTGAAGCGCGGCGCGCTGTCGCTATGCAAGCCACAGCGAAGCCTTTGCCCTGAGCGTTTCGATCGCGAGATCGAGGAACGCGCGCACCTTCTGGTTCGCGTGCTTGCCCTCGCGATGCATTACATGAACGGGCAGCGTCGCTTGCTCGCAGTCGGCGAGCACGATTCGCAAGGTGCCGTTCGCCAGTTCCTCCGCGATCTGATAGGACAGCACTCGCACCAGGCCCAGGCCCGCGATTGCCGCCGCGATCGCCGAGTCGTTGGTGGTGGTCACGAGGCGCGGCTGGATCGGCACGGTCAGCGGTTTGGCGTCCACGTGAAAGCGCCATTCCGGCGCAGGCGTGAGGCCCGTCGCCTGAATGGCAATATGCGACGCGAGGTCGTCGGGATGTTGCGGCACGCCGTGCGTTTCCAGATACCCGGGTGACGCGCACAGCACACGCCGAACATGGCCCACGGCGATTGCCTGCAACGACGAATTCGGCAACTCACCGATGCGTATCGCCACATCGGCGCCTTCGTCGACGAGATTCACGACGCGGTCCATGAACCAGCAGTTCAGACTGACGGCGGGATAGCGCGTCAGATAGTCCTGAGCGATGGGCGTGACATACATCTTGCCGAACAGGACGGGCGCTGTCACCGTCAACTGGCCGCGCGGCGTGGTGTTGACGCCGACAGCGGAAAGCTCGGCGGCTTCGACGTCCGCGAGGATGCGGCGGCAATGTTCGAAGAACGTCGCGCCCGCATCGGTCATGCGCACGACGCGCGTCGTACGCGTCAACAGGCGCACGCCCAGATGTTCTTCGAGCTCAGTCATCACCCGGCTGATGACCGATGGCGACACGTTGAGCTTGCGCGCCGCAGACGCGAAGCCTTCCATCTCGACCACGGTCACGAACGTGGTCATTGCTTGAAGCCGGTCCATGTCTGAAGAGATGAACGCCGATGTCACGGAGGTGGCGTCAAGCATAGCAGCGTTTCGCTGCGTGTCGCGTGCAACGGTCCTCACAGATCGAGCAGCAGGCGATCGCCGCCGCCCGTCTCCGAACTGGCCGGAACGGCGCAGCAGATGAGTGCTTCATCGTCGGGCACGTGGAATTCAGGCGCAACAGCGTATGCGACGGCGCCTTCGACGATGCGCGTCCGACACGTGCCGCAACTTCCGCCGCGGCAACCGAACTCGGGATTCAATCCGCGCGCTTCCGCCAGATCCAGCAACGAACCGCTATCCGCGCTCCAGCGGGCTTCCTTCCCCGACTTCACGAACGCAACGGGCACGGGCTGTTGCGCGGCGACTCGCACGGGACCCGTCGCCGCAGCGGCGCCTGTCTTGCGCCGCAAGCCGGACGGGCCGAACGATTCGGCGTGAATGCGGTTGTCGGCGACGTTCAGATCGCGTAAGCCGTCATATATCGACTGCATGAATGCGGACGGTCCGCAGAGATAGAAGTCGTAGTCGTCGAAGGGCAGGGATTCGCGCAACACATCGATATCGATCCGGCCCGCAACATCGAAGTCCTTTTCTTCACGCGCGCCCGCCGTATCGGTCAGTGCGCGCACCACCTTGACTGCGCCGTTCGCGGACGCGGCAAGCCGTTCGATCTCGCGGCTGAACGCACGTTCTTTGAGCGAACGCGCCGAATGGAAGAGCCAGGTCGGACGCACACGCCGCGTGCGCAGACCTTCGTAGACGATATGTCTGAGCATCGCGAGCATCGGTGTTACGCCGACGCCGGCGGCAAGCAGCACGGCGGGACGGCGCGCGGACGCGTCGATCGTGAACTGGCCAGCGGGCGCGCGTGCTTCGATGACGCTGCCGGTCTTCAGCGTGTCATGCAGATACGACGACACCGATCCGCCGCGCTTCACGCTGATCCGATAGAGCCCGTCGGCGGGCGCGGTCGACAGCGTATAGGTTCGGATGCAGGGCTTGTCGTGAGCGGGCAGCGTCACGCGTATGGGCAGATGCTGGCCTGCTTCGTGCGCAACCAGGCCCGCGCCGTCAGCCGGTTCGAGATGGAACGAACGGATCACCGCGCTTTCGTCGACGACGTTCGTGACCTTGAACGGCCTCCATGCATTCGCGAGTTCGGCGGCCTTCAGGCGGCTGGCCGCTTCATCCCAACTGCCCGTCATCAGCGAGTTCGGCGACCAGCCGTTCGCCTGAAACGTCCACCGAAGCGGCAGCGCGGCTTCGCGATAGACGATGCGCGTTGGCGTGAAATGCCACAGGCGTTCCGCGCCCTGGTATGCCGCGATTTCCGGCGATTCCAGATCGACGGTCGCGTCCCCCGTCAATTGCAGCACATCGCCCGTTTCGAAGTCGGCGAACACGAGCCCTGCGCGTGGGTTGACGAGGAAGTTGCCGAGCGTGGCGAAGAACAGGTTGCCCGCAAAATCGGGGATGGTCAGCTTGCCGTCGTCGCCGATGCGCACGAAGCCTGCCTTGCCGCCGCGATGCGATACGTCGACCTGGCGGTGTTCGCCGTCGCCTACGTATGACGCGACAAAAAACGTGTCCGCTGCTTCGATCATCTCGCGGGCGCGGCCGCTCAAGCCGGCGAATGCCGTGGGCGCGATATCGGAGACCACATCCGGGTCGCGGGCGAATTCGTAATCGCGGGCCTGAATATATTGCGGGCAATTGCCGAAGCTTTGCGCAACGGCGACGTCGAATCCCTGTGCGGTGCGGTTTCGCACGAAGCCATTCATGCGATTGCGGCGGCGCGTGTGAAGTTCGATGCCGAGCAAGCCGATGGCCGCGCCTTCGCGCAGTCCCGACGCTGCAGGGTCGGGCAGATCGGCGGCAAGGTCGATGTGCAGGAGCTTGTCGTTCGGGGCGTGCATGAAGCCGGGCCGACCGGCCACGAAGGTCGCCCACACATCGCCGTCGTCGGTGACCGAGCCTGCGACGACGAAGGGCAGTTGCCTGAAGAACGTGCGATGCTGCTCGGGCATGTAGTCGCGCACCACGCGGCGTCCGGCTTCCCGCATCTTCTCAACCACGCCGACCTTTTCCTGCAGGGCGACTTCGCCTGCATGCCAGGGCGAGGCATTGTCCGTCGATACCGTGTTCATGATCCGTCTCCCGAGGTTGAGGGAAGAGAGAAGCCACCGGTTGTTCCCGGAGACTACGCCTGATTCGCGCGATCAGCCGTTAGCGGCCAGTCCGACAGGCGTCTTCTGGAACTCGACGAAGCCCGGCAGAGCTTCGATGCGGCGCAGCCACGCGTCGACGTTCGGATAGAAAGACAGATCGACGTTGCCTTCGGGCGCACGCGCGATGTAGCTGTAGAGCGCGACGTCGGCGATCGTCGGATGATCTTGCGCGATGTATGCGCGCCCGGCCAGCTCTTCGTCGATCAGCTTGAGGATGCGATGCGCGCGCGCGATCAGTTCTTCGGCGTTGTATTTTGCGCCGAATACGGTGATGAGTCGCGCCGCGGCGGGGCCGAACGCGATCTCGCCAGCCGCAACGGACAGCCAGCGCTGCACGGCCGCTTCGAGCGCGGGCGTTTGCGGCAGCCACTCGGTCTTGCCGAACTTGCGGGCGATATACACCAGAATGGCGTTCGAATCGGCGATGTTGACGTCGCCGTCGACCAGAACGGGCACCTGGCCGAAGCGGTTGAGTTGCAAAAATCCGGCCGATTTATGCTCGGCAGCGGCGAGATCGACGTCGATCAGCTGATGCTCGATGCCGAGCAGCGACAGGAAGAGGCGGGCACGATGCGAGTGGCCGGAGAGCGGATGATAGTAGAGCTTCATGGCGGTTTCCTTCGGTCGGATGTGACTGGGATGTCCAGATCACTTGAGAACGAAGTCTAGGGATGTGCCGCTTGCGACAGAATCCCCCGCCAGGTCAATTCATACTTCTCGAAACGCGAACGGTGGCCAACATGGCTTCGGTGGCTTCAGCCACCCAGTTTGAAGAACCCGACCGTTGCGTTCAGATCCTTACCTTGCGTGCTGAGTGATTCGGAGGCAGCGGCGATTTCTTCCACGAGCGCCGCGTTCTGCTGGGTCGACTGATCCATCAGCGACACTGCCTGATTGACCTCGCCGATCGCGCGGCTTTGCTCGCGAGCGGAATCCGCAATTTCGCCGGTGATGGTGGCGACGTTCGAGATCGCGTCGGTCAGTTCGGCGATCGTCTTGCCTGCAAGATTGACCTGTTCCGCGCCCGCCTCGACGTTGCCCACGGATGCTTCCAGCAAAGCCTTGATCTCTTTGGCCGCGCTTGTCGAGCGCTGGGCGAGATTGCGCACTTCGGCTGCGACCACGGCGAAGCCCCGGCCGCTCTCGCCCGCACGCGCCGATTCGACAGCGGCATTCAACGCCAGAATGTTGGTCTGGAACGCGATGCCTTCGATCATACCGACGATGCCGACGATCCGGCCCGACTGCTCGACGGCGGCATTCATCGTTTTTGCCGCCGCCGATACCGCCTCGTTGCCGCGCCGCGCCACTTCCACGGCGCCCGAGGCGACGGCGTTGGCGTTCTTCGCCTGGTCGGCAGTGCCGCGCACGGTGCCCGCCAGCTCTTCCATGCTGGCCGCCGTCTGCTGGATCGACGCCGCCTGTTGCTCGGTTCGGGATGACAGATCGAGATTGCCCGCCGACACTTCGCTTGCAGCGAGTTCGAGATGACGGCTGTTGGTCATCACTTTCAGCAGGACGCCATGCAGCTTCTCGACGAATGCGTTGAACTGCTTCGCGAGATGACCGACTTCATCGTTGCTCAACTGAGGCAGCCTACGCGTCATGTCGCCGTCGCCGGCCGCGATTTCGTGCATCGAGTTGGCGAGGTTGCGGATCGGATCGGTCATCCTGCGTCCCAACGCGATCATGATCAGCACGGCGACGACGAGCACCAGCAGTCCCATTGCGATCAGCGTCCATGTGAGGCGGTTGGCGGCCGCCATCATTTCCGATTCGGGCACGAGCGCGTAGTACTTCCATCCGTTCTTTGGCGACGTATAGACGAACGATTGATACTCGACGCCGTCCATCTGGATGCGTGCGAGTCCGTCGGCCGCGCCTGACAGCTGTTCGTACCCGCCGCCCAGGCTCTTCAGTTCCTTGAACTCGTGTCTTTTGTCGCGCGGATCGATGAGCACCTTGCCGCTGCTGTCCGTCACGAGCAGATAACCCGTTTTGCCGAACTGGATGCCGCTGGTGAGCCGCGCGAAGTCATCCAGTGAAATGTCGCCTTCGAGCACGCCGAGAATCTCGCCCTTGTTGTCCTTCACGACTCGCGCGAAGGGAATGATCGCGCCGCCGGAGCCCGCGGCGCTGAGATACGGCGCAGGACGCACGACGCGATCGGGCGCCGTCATCGCCAGCTGATACCAGGGCCGCACGCGCGGATCGTAGTGCTCGCCGTTGAGGCTTTCGATCGGCCATTGCACATAGCCGCCCCAGTGCGTGCCAATGTCCAGATAGCGCATGTTGGGATGCGTATCGCCGAAATCCTTGAGCAGCGCGAAGATCGTCTTTTCGATTTCGCCGTTTTTGTCCGGCGTCATCTGGCCACCGTGATTCAGATAGTCGGTGATGCTTTGATCGGCTGCTTTCAGCTGCGCGGTTTGCGTGAGGTACGTGAGGTTCTGTTCAACGTCCCTGAAGTTCACGTCGAGCGATTCGTCCGCCTGAACGATGCGCGCGTGACTGGACTGCTCGAACTCGTCGACAGCCTGATGGCGCACATTCAGCGCGCCGACGGCAGTAAGAAGAAGAACCGTGACTGCGAGTGCAGCACCCGATGCCGCGCTGAACTTGAATGCGATTGAACCCGTAAGCTTCATCATGCCCCTGCCAATGTCGAACTGCGACCCGATATCGTCTCGGTTGCGCGCTAAATTCAGACGATGCGCGCCGAGGATTACGTTGGTTGTCGGCTGATATCGGGCCGTCTTGAGCAGTTCTGGCGATGGATTCGATAAATATTTTCCGAGGCTTTTCGCGGTGTCGCTTGACGGCGAAAACGTGTCGTTATTCCGATGATGGCTGCGCCGAGAGTCGTTTAGTCAACGCGCTTTAAGGGGCCGCAATCGTTTCGGGCAAAAAGGGAGTGATGTTGCGCCTTGCGCGCGCAACGTAGTCCTCTTTTTCGCCAACGGGCGCGACGTAATGAATGGCGCCCGCCGCCGCGTCAATGCCCTGGAGACGCGCAATCACCCACGCTGCAAGATAGTGCGAGGCAAGGCATCCGCCTGCTGTCGCGACGTTCCCGCGCGCCACGAACGGCTGGTTCAGCACTTCCACGCCGGCTTCTTCGACCCAGGGTTTCGTCGTGAGATCGGTGCAGGCGGGCACGTCGTTTAGCAGCCCCAGCTTCGCCAGCACGAGCGTGCCGGAACACTGCGCGCCCAACAACTGACGCGACGCATCGAAGCGCATCTGCGACATCAGCTCCGGATCGGCGACGACATCCCGCGTCAGCGTCCCGCTGCCGACGATCACGGCGTCCGCTGCATTCGCCTCGCGCAAGGAAATCTGCCCTTCGATCGTCACGCCATTCATCGATGTGACGCGCGCTTGCGGCGTTGCGATCGACACGCGCCAGCCCGGTTTTCTGATGCGGTTGAGAACGCCGAGCGCAATGAACGAATCGAGCTCGTTGAAGCCTTCGAACGTCAGAATGGCGATATGCATGAAGGTCAGCCTGATGAGGGATAGAGTGAGCACATGCTAGGCGCACGGAGCATTACAATCAAATAATTGTCATGAATACATCGGCGTATGGCTCAACTCCGGTACAAGGCGCTCGTCGACGCGTATGCCGCGGATATCCGCTCGGGCAGGCTGCCTGCGGGCACGCGGCTGCCGACGCATCGCGAGCTGGCTGCGAAGAACGGCCTCGCGCTCGTCACGGCGACGCGCGTCTACGCCGAACTCGCGGCGATGGGCCTCGTCAGCGGCGAGACGGGACGCGGCACGTTCGTACGCGAAATTTCGTTGGCGCCCAGGCAAGGCATCGATCAGTTCGCGCTCGCGGCGGGCATGGTCGATCTCAACTTCAACTATCCGGCGCTGCCTGGCCAAACCGATCTGTTGCGTGCGGCGTTGCGTCAGCTCGCTGCCTCCGGTGACCTGGAAAGCTTGCTGCGCTATCAGCCGCATGGCGGGCGTCAGCACGAGCGCGCAGCTGTCGCCCGGCATCTGGCTTGCCGCGGGCTCGATGTCGGGTGGGAACGGGTGTCGCTCGTGAATGGCGCGCAAGCCGGACTCGCCGCAACGGTGATGGCGTTGTTGCGTCCAGGCGACGTAGTTGCCGTGGACGCATTGACCTATCCTGGCTTCAAGGTGCTTGCCGACACCTTCGGCCTGGAACTGGCGCCCATTCCCGCCGCCGCACAGGGGCCCGATCTCGATGCGCTTGAACGACTGTGCAAAAACCGGCGCGTAAAAGCCGTGTATGTGATGCCGACGATGCACAATCCGCTCGGCTGGGTGATGAGCGCACATCGGCGCAAGCAACTGGCGTCGATTGCGCGGCGGCATGGGCTTCTGATCATCGAGGACGCGGCATACGCGTTTCTCGTGGACAAGCCGCCTGTGCCGCTGGCTGCGCTTGCGCCTGAGGCGACTGTCTATGTGTCGGGCCTATCGAAGAACGTGGCGACGGGGTTGCGCGTCGGGTTCATCGTCGCGCCGTCGGAGTCGATGAGGGCGATCGAACAGGCGGTCCGCGCGACGACCTGGAACACGCCTGGCGTGATGACCGCGATCGCCTGCGCGTGGCTCGACGACGGAACCGTCAAGCGGCTGGAAACGGAGAAGCGTCGCGACGCGAAAGTCCGGCAAGCGATAGCCGGCGACGTGCTCGCCGGGCTGGGGTGCGTTCGCCATCCCGCATCGTATTTCGTGTGGCTTCCGCTGTCGGAAGACGTGCGTGCCGACCAGGTCGCGGCAGCGCTGATGCGCGAGCACATTTCCGTTTCGACTGCGGAGCCTTACGCGACTTCGCATCATGTGCCGCATGCCGTGCGTCTCGCCTTGGGTTCCGTCGAACTCGACGTGCTGCGCGCATCGCTGAAGAAAGTTCGGCAGGTGATCGGCAACTACGCGTACTGAAGACTGGCTTGCTGCCTTCGCTATGCGCGTTCGCGGACCAGCTCCAGACGCTTCTTCGAGGTGTGAGATGTTTCCGTTCCACGTATGAGGCTCAGCGCTTCCGCACGCGTCGCGACGCACGGGCCTGAGCCGGGCAGCGGCTTGCGGGCCGTCTCGCGCAGCGCGAGCACGGAGACGATACCGATGATCGACGCGCCCATCAGGTAGTACGCGGGCATCATCGCGTTGCCGGTGCGGTCGACCAGCCACGCGGCGACCAGCGGCGTCGTGCCGCCGAACAGCGACACCGACACGTTGAAGCCGATTGCGAGCGCGCCGTAGCGGATCTTCGTCGGAAAGAGCGCGGGCAGCGACGACGGCATCACGCCCGTGAAGGTCGACAGCAGTGCACCGAGAATCAGCAGACCGCCGAACACGGGCAGCACGGCGCCCGTGCGGATCAACAGCAGAGCAGGAATCGACAGCGCGAACAGACCCACGCAGCCGAGCAGCATGACGGGCTTGCGGCCGATCGTGTCCGACAGGTGGCCTGCGTACAGCGTCATCGGCATCATCAGCACCATCACGGCCAGCACGAGGAACAGGCCGTGCGATTCGTTGAAGTGCAGCGTCGCCGACAGATAGCTGGGCAGATACGACAGCGCCATGTAGTCGGTCACGTTGAAGATCAGCACGAGGCCAACGCATTGCAGCAGCGGCTTCCATTGCTGCGCGAGCAGTTCCATGAAGCTGTGCTTCGGGCGCGACTTCTCGTCGGCCTCGCGCGCTTCGGCTTCCTTCCTGAAGGCTGGCGTTTCCTCGAGCTTCATCCGGATGTACAGGCCGACGAGGCCCAGCGGACCCGCGATGAAGAACGGCACACGCCAGCCCCACGACAGCAGCGCTTCCTGGGACAGCGACGCGGTCAGCACGGCCACCGTGCCCGCGCCGAAGATATAGCCGACCAGCGTGCCGAATTCGAGGAAGCTGCCCGCGAAGCCGCGGCGGCGGTCGGTTGCGAACTCGGCGATGAAGGTCGCCGCGCCGCCATATTCGCCGCCCGTCGAGAAGCCCTGCACGAGACGCGCGAGCAGCAGCAAGGCGGGCGCGAGAATGCCGATCGAGCCGTAATCCGGAATCAGGCCGATCGCGAATGTGCCGACGGCCATCATGATCATCGTCATCGCGAGCACGCGCTGACGGCCGATGCGGTCGCCGAGCGGCCCGAACACCATGCCGCCGATCGGGCGCACGACGAACGCGGCGGCGAACGTGCCGAACGTCGCGATCAGCTGGGCTGACGGACTGCTCGACGGGAAGAACACTTTGCCGAGGGTCACGGCGATGTAGCTGTACACGCCGAAATCGAACCATTCCATCGCGTTGCCGAGCGCCATCGCGCCGACAGCACGCTTGAGAAGAGCGTTGTCGACGACCGTGATGTCGTCGAGTGTGAGGGACGCGCTCGAAGAATGGCGCTTTGCGGCGCGCGCTTTCGAATGACTCAATTGACATACTCCTGAGTGCTTGGCGAACCCGCAAATGCAGGCATCAGACCGGGAATAGGCCGGTCAGTGCATGGGGTGCCAGTGGGCTTCAAAACGCCGCGGCATCGAACGATGCGGACACGAGCCGCAAGCGGCCGGGCGACGTCAGGCAAAATCATCGAATAGAGTGTGCTGATATGCGGGGCGTCGGGTTGTCGCTCATGCGCCTGGAAACAGGCGGAAAACGACAGCGCTTGTCGCATTCCCGATCAGCACTCTCGTGCGCAAAAATTGAAAAGTACGCTACTCGCTGGTGCGCCGCGTTGCTCGTGGTTGCTGTGAACGACACCACGGCGGGCTGGGTTGCGTTTGGCCCGCCATCGGATTTCCGAAGGCATTGGGTGTAAGTAGCGGATGGCATTAGTCTTGCTGGCGTTTTGTTCTGGAGGCTCGCTGAAGGCCTGGGTCCCGTTGGATACGCACGTATGCGCCTTCCGATCATGTAAAGGAGGGAAACGGTGAATGGTCGTTTCGACAAAAGAGCGCTGGCGGGCTGCATCGTGATGGGCGGGCTAGCGCTCGCGGCAGTCGTGCTGCATATCGAGTCGAACGCACTATCGGAACTCTGGCCGTTTCATCATGAAGACGTTTCCGTGGCGGACGATACGCAGAACCCGCCACCTTCCACCAACGATGCGCCGCCCGCCGTCGCGGTTCACGACGACACGTCCGATGCCGATATCGCTTTCGTCCTCCAGTCGGTCAGCGACGATCTGCAACGCAACGATCTGACGGCTGCGAAAGTTCTGCTCGACGAGGTGCTCGCGGTTCATAGCGATCTTCCGCAGGCTTTGGCACTCAAGCAGGAACTGCGAGCGCGCGAATTGCGAGCGGCGCAGACGACGACTGTCGTCGCAGCAGCGGATGCGGGCAATACGCAGCCTTCCGTTGCAACGGAAACACGCGAAACGGAGACACGCGCAACAGATCGCACGCAGGAGAAAGCCGTACGAAGCAGACAGGTCGCTTCGCACGGAACGAGTCACGCGAAGTCCCAGCACGCCCAGCGCAAACATACGGCCATCGTTTCCAATGGACGCCCCAAGACGCGGGCCGAGGTCATCGCCGAATTGAAGCGTGCTCGCGTCAACGGTACGATGCCGAACTTCGGCGGCCGCCAGCGCTAGCATGCGAATGGCGGCGCGCCGAAGCACGCTGCATCTGCGGAATGGGTACGCTCGAGTTCTTGCTTCGCTGTCACGAGGCCGACGACGGCGAGTCCGTTATGCGCGAAGACCGACGAGCAGTCCCGCAGAAGGAAGATGGAAAGCCTGGAACGGATGGACGCAGTGTGCCGTCTTTACTTTTGCAGAAAAACTGGTCTATAAGGAACATATTTGATTGCAGATCAAGTATGAAAGTGACTCTCGACGAACTGCAGACCTTCGCCACAGTGGTCGATACGGGCTCGATCACGGCGGCAGCCGAGCAACTGGAGCAGACTGTGTCGGGCGCGAGCCGCACGCTCGCGCGGCTGGAGGAGAAGCTGCAAACCACGCTGTTGCGCCGGACCACGCGGCGGCTGGAACTGACGGAAGAAGGCAAGGCGTTTCTGCAGAACGCGCGCGAAATCATCGACGCCGTGGAGAACGCCGAAGAACAACTCGCGGCGCGCCGCGAGCGGCCTTCGGGGCGTTTGCGGGTCGATGCCGCCACGCCGTTCATGCTTCACGTGATCGTGCCGCTCGTAGCGGGTTATCGCGAACGCTATCCGCAGGTAGAGCTGGAACTGAATAGCAACGAAGGCATCATCGATCTGCTCGAGCGGCGTACGGACGTCGCCATCCGCATCGGCAGACTCAAGGATTCGACGCTGCACAGCCGTCCCGTGGGCAGCAGCCGCATCCGCGTGCTAGCGACGCCTGCATATCTGAAGGCGCACGGTCTGCCCAAACGCGTGGAGGATCTCGAGCGGCATTCGCTGCTCGGATTCACACAGCCGGAGGCGCTCAATGTATGGCCGCTGGTCGGCGCGGACAACGAGCCGTACCGGATCAATCCGTCGATCGCGTCGTCGAGCGGCGAAACGCTGCGGCAACTGGCGTTGGAGAGCGCGGGCATCGTTTGCCTGTCGGACTTCATGACGGGCCGCGACCGCCGCGAAGGCAAGCTCGTGCAACTCTTCGCGCGTCAGACGCAGGATGTGCGGCAACCCATCAATGCCGTGTACTATCGCAACACGGCGATATCGGCGCGTATCGCTTCGTTCGTCGATTATCTGGCCGAGGCCGCGAAGACTACCGAGTTCGCACGCTAGTCCGCAACGCAGGCTCGAACGCTGCTTCGAGTCCGGCCGCTCTCCCATATTCGCTCTTCATCCGTTGCCGATTGTTGTCGTGCGGACAACACGGTGAACGCGCGTGCGGTGCTTCTGCCATGCAGTGCCGCTGCCTACAATCCGTTGCGTCGATGGCCGCGCAAGCGATGTTTCCAGCGTCGATCGGGCGCGGCTCGTGATGAGCCGGGTGGCTGTCGTCGACTTCGCAACTCTCGAATCGAAGGCAAATATCATGTCGCAGAAAATCCTGATTGTGGGTGCCGGCTTTGCCGGCGTGTGGGGCGCACTGGGCGCGGCTCGCGTACTCGACGGCGCCGGCGTACGGAGCAGCGACGTCGAAGTCACGCTGATCTCCCCGAAGCCTGAACTGGAGATTCGTCCACGGATGTATGAGGCCGAGCCGCAGAACATGGCTGCGCCGCTGCTGCCGTTGTTCGACGCAATTGGGGTGAAGTATGTCGCGGGTAGTGTCGACGCGATTTCCGTGCAGGACAAGACGGTCAGCGTCGTATCGGCCAACGGGCAGAAGCACTCGCTCGCCTATGACCGCCTGTTGCTGACGAGCGGCAGCAAACTGAGCCGTCCGCCGATTCCCGGTCTGGAGCATGCATTCTCTGTGGACCGGATCGAGGACGCAGTGGAACTCGACGCGCATTTCGACGCGTTGGCGAAACTGCCGGCGTCGACGGCGCGCAACACGGTCGCCGTAGTCGGCTGCGGCTTTACGGGCATCGAAGTCGCAACGGAATTGCCGAAGCGTCTGCGCGAGAAGTTCGGTGCGCACGCGGATGTGCGCGTCGTCGTGATCGGCTCGCAAGACTCGATCGGTCCCGATCTCGGGCCGAATCCCCGCCCGTTCATTGCAGAGGCGTTCGAGTCGCTGGGCGTCCAGACCGTGCTCGGCTCGGGCGTGGTGTCCGTCGATGCGCAAGGCGTGCGCACCGCATCGGGACAGCATATCGAAGCGGGCACGGTGATCTGGGCGGGTGGCATGCGCGCGAGCCCGTTGGCTGCGCACGTGTCGTCGCATATCGACCCGCTTGGCCGCGCCGAAGTGGCAGCCGATCTGCGCGTGCCCGAAGCGCCGCACGTGTTCGTTGCGGGCGACGTCGCGCGCGCACTGACCGACGACGAAGGACACTACGCACTGATGTCGTGCCAGCACGCGATGGTCATGGGCCAATTCGGCGGGCACAACGCGGCTGCGGATCTGATCGGCATTCCGACGCTGCCGTATCGTCAGCCGTTCTACGCCACGTGCGTCGATCTCGGCGACTGGGGCGCCGTCTATTCGGAAGGCTGGGATCGGCAGATGAAGCTGACGCATGCCGAAGGCAAGGCGCGCAAGCAGATGATCAACACGAAGTGGATCTATCCTCCCGCACCGAATCGCGCTGAGGCATTGGCAGCGGGCAATCCGCAAGCGTCGTTCGGCTAGGGCAGTTGCACTGCATGCAGTGGCGGCGCGTGATTGTCTCGAGGGGCCGTCACGCGCTGTTGCATATTCCCTTTCTCTTGGGGCGCATCATGCGGTTCATCGCCTATAGACGAGCGGCGACGTTCTGCTCGTTTCAAATCCGGCGCTCGTTAGATATCGGATGCATAGAAACGATCATCACGCAGGCGAAGTACGTTGCGAAGTATCGCCGCGCCGCGGACTGAGCGATTCACCCCCACGTTTCGATGCTTTGATTCCCATCACCGCTGCCGTGCGGCAACGTCCTGGCGAGAATCATGTCGAGTGCGTTTCTCGGCATGACACCGCCTTTCTGTAGCGGCCGGAACACGGGATCGCCGCGCCGCACAGGCACACCCGTGAGCCCGCAGACACCGGACGTGCGGGCAAAGCCGGCTCGCCACGTCTGATCCTCGAAACGGCCGAGGGTCGAGTCGCTCCATGAAACCAGAATCGTGCAGCTCGTTTGCCACTCGATGCGCCGGATCGACGAGGCATTGGCCATCGCGGCCGTCGGGTCCCACTGTGGGACGAATCGCGGACGATCGTGCAACCCGGTGACAATCTGACTCCATGGATCGACTCTGCTCATCTCCAGCCTCTCTGCGTCTGCGCAGGCTGAATCGTAGTGGGAAGCATGCGGCCGCAGAAGACTCGCGACGCGGAGCATGGTGTTGCATCGGGAACATCAATTGACGCGCTGTGTGTCGAGGGCAGGGGCGCCAGGCAAACGGTCGGCTCTCAGAGCGACGTTTCATTTTCCTGAAGAACGTCTATGGTTTTATCGTGTGTTTTCCGTTAAGCGCTTCCGGATGGAAGCGCCGGAAAGTTTTCAATACATGCTTTAAGGAGACTTGGTCATGAAGATCGTTATCATCGGCGGCACGGGCCTGATCGGCTCGAAGACGGCTGCCATTCTGCGTCAGGCGGGCCACGACGTGGCCTCTGCATCGCCCAGAAGCGGCGTCAATACCATCACGGGCGAAGGGCTCAAGGAAGCTCTGGCGGGAGCGGATGTGCTGATCGACCTGTCCAATTCTCCGTCGTTCGAAGACAAGGCCGTGCTGGAATTCTTCGAAACCTCCGGGCGCAATCTGCGAGCGGCGGAAACCGAGGCGGGCGTTCGGCACCATGTAGCGCTCTCCATCGTCGGGACCGACCGCACGCCGGAAAACGGCTACTTCCGCGCCAAGGTCGCGCAGGAAAAGCTGATCGCTGCTTCGGGCATTCCGTACACGATCGTCCGCTCGACGCAGTTCTATGAATTCCTCGGCGGAATCGCCGATTCGAGCGTGGTCGGCGATACCGTGAGGCTGTCGCCGGGCCTGTTCCAGCCGATAGCGGCGGACGACGTCGCCAGCTTTGTCGCCGACGCTGCGCTCGCCGCGCCGCGCAACGGCATCGTCGATATCGCCGGTCCCGAACGCGCGCCGTTCGACGAAATCATTGCCCGCTATCTGAAGACGGTCGGCGATAGGCGCAAGGTAGTGCGCGACCCCGAAGCTCGCTATTTCGGCGGCCTCGTCGACGAGCACTCGCTCGTGCCGCTGGGCGATGCGCTGATCGGGCGCATCGGACTCGACGAGTGGCTGCGCCGCTCGCCAGGCAAGGCGTGATTCTTTCGAACCTTCAGACGGGCTCGGCCGGCATGCATCACCTCACGAAACACTTCCCTTTACCTCAGCTTGAAATGCATCGCTCTACCGTGGTCCGTGTCGGCCATTAATCACAAGTTGTAGGGCAGCGCAAACGGGGCATATGACAGCGAAACGTCGAGCCGTTAGACTCTTGGTGCCGCACTCGCAGCGATCCGAACCGGGACCACCTGATGAGCATATTCAACGAAGAAAAGATCGACTGCCACTGCCATATCTTCGATCCAGTCCGCTTTCCGTATCGCGCCGACACGATGTACCGGCCTGCGCTCCAGGAGATCGGCACAGCCGCGCAGCTCATGCGCGTGATGGACGCATACGGCGTACGGCATGCACTGCTCGTCGGCCCGACGAGCGGCTATCGGACCGACAACCGTTGCCTGCTCGATGCGCTGGAAACCTGCGAAGGCCGCTTTCGCGGCATAGCCGTCGTCGATAACGCAATTGGCCGGAGCGAACTGGCGGCGCTGCAGCGCGCACATGTCGTGGGTGTCGCATTCAATCCTGCGATGGAAGGTGTCGATCTCGTGCTCGAAGCGGGTGCGCTCTTTGCGTCGCTAGCCGATCTTGGGATGATCGCGCAGATTCAGGTCTGCGGCGAGCAGATGGTTGCGCTCGAACCGTGGCTCGCGCAGCAGGAGGTGCAACTCGTGATCGATCACGGGGGCCGGCCCGATATCGAAGCGGGCATTCAACAGCCCGCTTTCCAGGCGCTGCTGCGGCTCGCGGACAGCGGACGCGCGAGCGTCAAGCTGTCGGGCTGGCAAAAGTATTCGCGTCGCCCGCATCCGTATGAGGACGCATGGCCTTATGCGCATGCATTGATACGCGCATTCGGTCCGCAACGCTGCGTGTGGGGTTCGGACTGGCCTTTTTTGCGCGCGCCCGAGCGGCTCGACTATGGGCCCTTGCTGACGCTGTTCGAACAGATCGTGCCTGATGCGGCGGTCAGGCGCCAGATTCAGTGGGAAACGCCGCGGCGGCTGTTCGGATTTGCTGCGCAGTGATGCGCGCCTTCGCGTCGGCAGAACCTATGTTCCTACAACTCGCGACGATTTACACCAGAATAACCATGCGTGCCGACTTCGCGTATCGAATGGATCTTTATTTCCTCTGGATCAGTAATCGGACGGTGGTAGCTTGCCAATAAGCAATCGTTTGCGCGACCCTTGAAGCAAAGGCAAGCTACAGACTTAGTCGGACCGGCATTGTTCATGGAGAATGTATTACGTCGGCTTCAACACATCTCAAGCCACGAAAATGCCTGGCTTGCAGAGGTTTTGATCCATATTATGGACAGCAAACGTTTGCCATCGATACGGCTTCCAAAAATATTGGAAAAGCGAAGGTCTTTTTAATGAGAAGGACGAACAATTTCGTTGTGAATTGTTCATCTAAAGTACTCGCTGTCACGCAAAGTACACAGAGAAATATTAGCGTGCAGGGTTTCTTCGTCGACTGGCTCGCTTCGCCATGCATCCAGTGTTTTCGCGCTTTAGCCGTTCGTCTGCACAAGGGGACCCGCGCTTTGCTGGCGACCTGTGTCAGGAAGTCCCCGCCGTCGATGCAGAAGATCCCAACTCGCGCGTCATGGAGATCTTCTCTGATCGCAGCGATATGAAAAGCCTCGCGGTGCTGGAAAGTGGCCGGCCTGTCGGACTGATTAACCGCGATATCTTTCTGTCGCAGATGAGCAAGCCGTTTCACCGCGAACTGTACGACAAGAAGAGTTGCATCGCTTTCATGGACAAGGAGCCGCTCGTCGTCGATGCCGGCATGACCATCGAAGCGCTGACCTTCAAGACTGTGGAGGTCGGCGAAAAGGCGCTCGTCGACGGTTTCGTCGTGACGCGCGACGGCCATTTCGCAGGTTTGGGCAGCGGGTTGCAACTGCTCGGCGCGGTCGCCGAGATGCAAGCGGAAAAGAATCGCCAGATCATGCAGAGCATCGAATATGCGAGCGTGATCCAGCAAGCGATGTTGCGCGCGTCTCGCGAAACGCTGGCTGCGAGCCTGCCGGAAGCGGCGCTCATATGGGAACCGCGCGATGTGGTCGGCGGCGACTTCTATCATTTCGCCGCGTTCGCGCATGGATGGTTCGGCGCGACGGCGGATTGCACCGGCCACGGCGTGCCGGGCGCCTTCATGACGCTGCTTGCGTCGGCGTCGCTGTCGCAGGCGCTCGAACAAATCGGCCCGCGCGATCCGGCCGCATTGCTCGCGGCCGTCAACCGCAATGTGAAGAGCTTGCTGGGGCAGGTGCATAGCGCGTCTGAAGTGTCGCAATCGAACGATGGCCTCGATGCCGCGTTCTTCTGGTTCGATGCCAGAGCAGGCCAGTTGCATTTTGCTGGCGCGAGGATCGCGCTGCACATACTCGTGCCGGACTCGGACCAATTCGAAACGATCGCCGCGGACCGCATGGGCGTCGGTTACGTCGACAGCCTCGCGGACTACGCATGGCAGTTGCGCAAGATTGCGGTGCCGCGCGGCAGCCTGCTCTTTATTTGCACGGACGGACTCATCGATCAGATCGGCGGCCCGCGCAATATTTCTTTCGGACGCCGCCGCGCGCTTGATCTGATTCTGAAGAACCGCGCCGAATCGCCCGCCGCGATCTGCGAAAAGCTGCGGCGTGCGCTGGCCGAATGGCAAGGCGTGCAAGCACGCCGCGATGACCTCACCCTGTTTTGTGCCCGCATTACCGACCAATAAAGCATGTCTCAACTACTGGAACAAGATCGCGCTTTTTTCGACCTGGCGCAGCGGCGTAACGTGCTCTTCTATCACAAGGGCTATTTCTCCCACAACATCGTCGCGGCGATGGGCGAGGTCGTCAAGTTGCAGTTGGAAATTGCAGGCGTGAGCGCATCGACGCGCCGCAAACTGTTTTCGTCGTTCGTCGAACTGTCGCAGAACATCGTCCATTACTCGTCCGACTCGCTTCAGCCCGACAATGAAGGCGGCGGCTCGATTCGCGAGGGCGCGGTATGCATCACCACGGAAGACGAGCGGCATCTGATGATGTGCGTGAATCCTGTCGCGACGGATGACGTCGAAGGGCTGCGCAACAAGCTGGAGCCGTTGCGCAGCATGTCGGTCGAAGAAATCAAGCAGGCCTACAAGGTCTCGTTGCGAGCCGATACACCCGAAGAGAGCAAGGGCGCAGGTTTGGGTTTCCTGACGATGGCGCGCGATGCCAGTGCGCCGCTCGAGTTCGCATTTCATCCGCGTGCCGACGAACCCGGAACCACGCTGTTTTGCCTCAAGGCCATCATCTGAGTATAAAAGGCACGAGCTATGGACAATCTCTACATTGCCGCAACGGCGACGTCGCCGGAAGTCGATTTCAAATTCGACCAGCATCAGCTGCTGCTCAGGGGCGAGTCGTATCCCGAGAACGCGGCCGCATTTTACGCACCCGTCATCGAACAGTTGCGTCAGTACCTCGGCGAATCGACGGGCGCCGTCGTTACGGTCGACGTCGTGCTGACCTACTTCAACAGCTCCAGCACGAAAATGCTGTTCAGCGTGTTCGGCGCGCTGGACGAAGCCGCGCAATCGGGCAGCCGCGTGCTCTTGAACTGGTATCGCGACGAAGAAGACGAAACGATTGCCGAATTCGGCGAAGAACTGAAGACCGATTTTCTCGCAATAGAATTCACCGACCGGCCTGTCTCTCACGAAGGACAATAAAGGTGCTCCCGATCTCCACGTTGTGTGCGCCTGTAAGCGACGCGCCCGATCTGTTCCAGAACGAGAACGAAGCGCTCGAGAAGGCGCGCGCAATTCATGCGGCTGCCGACGCGGATGCGGACGACTATCGCCAGTCGTTGGCCGAACTCATCGGGCACTATGAACGCCTGATGCGCGAGACGCGCCGGCTGATCGGCCGTAGCGATCGCGCTGAACGCGAGATGCAGGCGCTTGCGCAGCAGCTCGCACATCGTGCGACGCACGATGCGCTCACGGGCGTGTTCAACCGCAGCGCGGTGATCGAGCGAACGACAAAGGTATTGCGCCATGACAGCGCCGTCATGATCATTCTCGACATCGACGAGTTCAAACGCGTCAACGACGATTTCGGCCATCCTGCGGGCGATGCCGTGATTATGGGTATCGTCGAATGTCTGCGGCGTATCGTGGGCGAGCGGGGCTTTATCGGCCGCGTGGGCGGAGAAGAATTCACGGTGCTGCTGCCCGCGCACGAACCGGCTGAAGCGCTGCGGCAAGCGGAGAAGATGCGCGAAGCGATTGGCCGTCATGTGTTTGCCTCACCCGTGGATCGCCGCGTCACGGCGAGCTTCGGCGTCAGCGCCAACCCGCCCGGCACCGATTTCGACACGGCTTACGGCTTCGCGGATGCAGCGCTCTATCGAGCGAAGCGTGGCGGGCGCAACAGAGTGGAATTCGCCAATCCGTAAGGCGACGATGGCGAAAGTGCCCGCGTGTGCTTTCGCGCCAGGTCAACGCCGGCTGCAGATAACCGTCAGAATCAGCGCGGCCTTTGTCGCAGGGAACAGCACGATCTGCAGTGCGCCTGCGATGGCGACGACGCCTTGCGTTGCCTTGAACTTCGCGCGAAAGCGAATGCCACGCGTCATGACCTGCCTTGCTGCTTTCCGTAAGGCGTGGTTCCGACGGCGTAATGCAGTGCCGTGAAAAGGCGCGCCTTCGTTTTTGCATGCGCGTGAGTGCAGTGCGCATGGCGTGGCGCTATTGGCACACTCAACATCATGCAGGACAATCGTGTCCATCCGGCGACATCTGTCACGAGGAGCCTTCATGTCGATACTGATACTGGGGTTGCTGATTTTCCTGGGCGGTCATTCTGTTCGCATTTTTGCCGAAGGGTGGCGCAAAGCGACCATCGAGCGGATGGGCGCGAAGAACTGGAAAGCGGCGTATTCGGTCGTGTCGCTGGTCGGATTGGTGCTGATCATCTGGGGCTATGGAATCGCGCGACGCGAGCCCGTCGTACTGTGGACGTCGCCCGCATGGTCGCCGCATCTCACGGGCGTGCTGACGCTGATCGCCTTCATCCTCTTTCCCGCTGCGCATGCGCCGGGCAATCACTTCAAGTCGATCGTCAAGCATCCGATGACGGCTGGCGTCGGTTTATGGGCGCTCGCGCATTTGTTCGTAAGCGCAACGTTGCATGCTGTCGTGCTGTTTGGCGCCTTTCTCGTTTGGGCAGTCTTCGATTACGCGGCGGCACGGCGGCGGGATCGCGCGGAGGGCGTGGTCTATCCGGGTGGCACGCTGTCAAGAGATGTGATGCCGGTGGTGGCAGGTGTCGTTCTCTGGGTCGCGTTCGTGTTCTTTCTTCACGGCTGGCTGATTGGCGTGAAGCCGTTCGTATAGTGACCTAGTCGATCGGAGAAGCGAACGCCAACGCCTTCTCGAGAAAGTTGGCGGTCTTGGCCGGCGTCGATTCGATGCGCGACGCCAGCGCGAGACGAATCGAGATAGAACTGCCGAGCACGTCCGTGTATACGACGCCTTCGACCTGAATCTGACACACGGAAGCCGGCACCAGCGACACGCCGAATTCCGCTGCGACCAGGTTCACGACGGACGACAGCTGCGGCGCCTGCTGCCCGGCTATCGGTTCGAATCCCGCCTCTCTGCACGCGCCGACGATCACATCATGCAGCGTGGGACTCGCCTCTCTAGGCAGCATCACGAACGGATCTTCCGCGAGCGCGGACAGCGCGATCTTGCGCTTCTTCGCGAGACGGTGCGTGGCGGGGAGCACGATCTTCATCGGCTCGATGGCGATGTGATGGAACTGCACACCGGCGGGCGACTGACTGCCGAGACGCACGAACGCGACATCCACGCGGTCGTCGTCGAGATACGCGAGCAGTTGCGCGGTATTGCCTTCGGCCAGCGTGAGCGTGACGTTCGGATAGGCCTGGCGGTAGGCGCGGATCAGCTTCGACACGACAGGATTGAAAGCCGCCGAACCGGTAAAGCCTATATTGAACTGTCCGATTTCGCCGCGCCCGGCGCTCTGCGCGTTTTCGACGGCAAGGCGCGTGTCGTGCAGAATGCGCTTCGCATCGGCGGCGAACGACTCGCCGGCCTCCGTGAGAACCACGCCATGCCCCGTGCGGCGGAACAGGCGCACGCCCAGTTCGTCTTCGAGCGCGTGGATCTGCTGGCTGAGGGGCGGCTGGCCGATACCCAGCCGCTCGGCTGCGCGGGTGACATTGCGCTCTTCGGCGACGGCGAGAAAGTAGCGGATATGGCGCAATTCCATGCGATATCTGTAAAAACTATTTCAGAAAGACGCGATAGATATTGGACAGTATAACAGTCCCGCGACAAAATATCGCTATCGCGCGGTCTGCCGCCTGAAAGTCTCCCCGGATAACGTCCCCAAACAAGCGTCAAGAGGAGAAAGCAGGACGCGTCGCGCCTGTGATCGTTTCTTTTGAAATGCCGAAGGGGTCTATTTGTGGCTGACACTTTAAAAAAACCGAGGCCGGAATTCCGGAACATCGGTATCGGACAGATATTGACGGCATACCGTCTCCCGCTGGCGGGGCGCGTGTCGATTCTCCACCGCGTGAGCGGCGGCCTGCTGTTCGTCTTCCTTCCATTCCTGCTTTATCTGTTCGACCAGAGCCTGAGCTCGGAACTGAGCTTCGAGGTGTTCAAGGGCTTCCTGTCGAACATCATCGTCAAGCTGATCACGCTGGTGCTGGGGTGGGCGTTCCTGTTCCACTTCTGCGCGGGCGTGCGCCATCTGCTGATGGACATGAACCACGACGCGGTGTCGAAGGAGCGCGGCAAGCGCACATCGGTGGTCGTGCTCGCCGTGTCGTCGATCCTGACGATCGCCTTCGCGCTCAAACTGTTCGGAGCTTTCTAAAACATGTCCGCAAATAACCGGGTTGGCTCGAAGCGCCTCGTCGTGGGCGCGCACTACGGTCTGCGCGACTGGCTCGCGCAGCGCATCACGGCCGTCATCATGGCCGTCTACACCCTCATTCTGCTGGGCTGGTTCTTCGGCGCGCAGGCATTCTCTTACGACGGCTGGGCAGGCATCTTCGCCACGCAATGGATGAAGCTCGCCACGTTCGTCACGCTGCTGTCGCTCTTCTATCACGCGTGGGTCGGCGTGCGCGACATCTGGATGGACTACATCAAGCCCGTGGGCACGCGGCTGGTGCTGCAGGCGCTGACGATCGTCTGGCTGCTCGCGTGCGCGGGCTACGCTGCGCAGATTCTCTGGAGAGTGTAAAAGAATGGTTGCAATCAAGAATTCCCTGCCGCGCCGCAAATTTGACGTGGTCATCGTCGGCGCGGGCGGCTCGGGCATGCGCGCGTCGCTGCAGCTCGCGCGCGCGGGCCTCTCCGTGTGCGTGCTCTCGAAGGTGTTCCCGACGCGTTCGCACACCGTCGCGGCGCAGGGCGGCATCGGCGCGTCGCTCGGCAACATGAGCGAAGACAACTGGCACTACCACTTCTACGACACGATCAAGGGCTCCGACTGGCTCGGCGACCAGGACGCGATCGAGTTCATGTGCCGCGAAGCGCCGAACGCGGTCTACGAACTGGAACACTTCGGCATGCCGTTCGACCGCAACGCGGACGGCACGATCTACCAGCGCCCGTTCGGCGGCCACACCGCGAACTACGGCGAGAAGCCCGTGCAGCGCGCGTGCGCTGCCGCTGACCGGACCGGCCACGCGCTGCTGCACACGCTGTACCAGCAGAACGTCGCGGCGAAGACGACGTTCTTCGTCGAATGGATGGCGCTGGACCTGATCCGCGACGCCGATGGCGACGTGCTCGGGGTGACCGCGCTGGAAATGGAAACGGGCGACGTCTATATCCTCGAAGGCAAGACCACGCTGTTCGCCACGGGCGGCGCGGGCCGCATCTTTGCGGCATCGACGAATGCGTTCATCAACACGGGCGACGGCCTGGGCATGGCCGCACGCGCGGGCATCCCGCTCGAGGACATGGAATTCTGGCAGTTCCACCCGACGGGCGTGGCGGGCGCGGGCGTGCTGATCACTGAAGGCGTGCGCGGCGAAGGCGGCATTCTGCGCAACGCGAACGGCGAGCGCTTCATGGAGCGCTACGCGCCGACGCTGAAGGACCTGGCGCCGCGCGATTTCGTCTCGCGCTCGATGGACCAGGAGATTAAGGAAGGCCGCGGCGTGGGCCCGAACAAGGACCACGTGCTGCTGGACCTGTCGCACATCGGCGCGGAGACGATCATGAAGCGTCTGCCGTCGATCCGCGAGATCGCGCTGAAGTTCGCAAACGTCGACTGCATCAAGGAGCCGATCCCGGTTGTTCCGACCATCCACTACCAGATGGGCGGCATTCCGACGAACATCCACGGTCAGGTCGTGGGCACCGCGAAGGGCCACGAAGACCCGATCAACGGCTTCTACGCCGTGGGCGAATGCTCGTGCGTGTCGGTGCACGGGGCAAACCGGCTGGGCACGAACTCGCTGCTCGACCTGGTGGTGTTCGGCCGCGCGGCGGGCAACCACATCGTCAGGCACGTGAAGGAAATCAAGGAACACAAGCCGCTGCCGGCCGATGCAGCCGATTTCGCGCTCTCGCGTCTGGCGAAGCTCGACAGCTCGAGCTCGGGCGAGTACGCGCAGGTTGTCGCGAACGACATCCGCTCGACGATGCAAAAGCATGCGGGCGTGTTCCGCACGTCGGCGCTGCTGGCCGAAGGCGTCGAACGCATTCGCGAAGTGGCCGGCCGTGTGGGCAACATCCACCTGAAGGACAAGTCGAAGGTATTCAACACGGCGCGCGTGGAAGCGCTCGAAGTGGAGAACCTGATCGAAGTGGCGCGCGCGACGATGGTGTCGGCCGAGGCGCGCAAGGAAAGCCGCGGCGCACACGCGCAGAACGACTTCGAACATCGCGACGACGAGAACTGGCTGCGCCATACGCTGTGGTACAGCGAAGGCGACCGCCTCGACTACAAGCCGGTGCACATGAACCCGCTGACGGTCGAATCGGTGCCGCCCAAAGCGCGTACCTTCTAAGGCACACGCACAAGTCAAAGGACCCCACAAAATGGCCAAGCGTACATTTGAAATCTACCGCTACGACCCGGACAAGGACGCCGCACCGCGCATGCAGACGTACGAGATCGAGATCGACTCGCACGAGCGCATGCTGCTCGACGCGCTGGTGAAGCTCAAGGCACTGGACGAGACGCTGTCGTTCCGTCGCTCGTGCCGTGAAGGCGTGTGCGGCTCGGACGCGATGAACATCAACGGCAAGAACGGTCTTGCGTGTCTGACGAACCTGAACGAGCTGCCGCAGAAGATCGTGCTGCGTCCGCTGCCGGGGCTGCCCGTGGTGCGCGACCTGATCTGCGACTTCACGCAGTTCTTCAACCAGTACCACTCGATCAGGCCGTACCTGATCAACGACACGCCGCCGCCGGAGAAGGAGCGTCTGCAGTCGCCGGAAGAGCGCGACGAGCTCGACGGGCTGTACGAGTGCATTCTGTGCGCGAGCTGCTCGACGTCGTGCCCGAGCTTCTGGTGGAATCCGGACAAGTTCGTGGGCCCGGCGGGGCTGCTGCAGGCCTACCGTTTCATCGCGGACAGCCGTGACGAAGCGACGGGCGAGCGGCTGGACAATCTGGAAGATCCGTACCGTCTGTTCCGTTGCCATACGATCATGAACTGCGTCGACGTGTGCCCGAAGGGGCTCAATCCGACGAAGGCGATCGGCAAGATCAAGGAATTGATGGTGCGCCGGACGGTCTGATGGGCGATACACCGCATCAGTCCGACCCCCTTCGCCGCGCGCGCCTACGCTGGCGTGCGCGGCGCGGCCTGCTGGAAAACGATCTGATCTTCGAGCGTTTTTTCAGCCGATATGAGCATGACCTCAGTGATGCAGACGTGGGCGCGCTCACGCGCCTGCTCGAACTGAGCGATAACGACCTGATGGACTTGCTGCTCGCACGCAAGGAACCGGAAGGCGACCTCGCCGACGCAGATGTCAGGCGGGTGCTGGAGATGCTGCGCACTGCGTGAACCGCAGTTGCGCAGGCTGATTCCCGCAAATAGCAGCGCCTCTCATTTCCCGTCTCTCATCTCGCGCTCGGCCGAGCCTCGACATTCGGAGCCCGACGCGAGATGCCTCTACTGTGCTTCGACATCGTCTGTCGCTCGGCACACCGTCCAAGAAGCTAGACATCTAAGCATGCGGAATGCACTTTTGTTGACGAGAGTCGGCAAAAAGTACTGCTGGCCTAAAGCGCCCTCTGATATGGCCGTTAAGCCGGTTTAATCAACTCATCGCCGGCGCAGGCTGGCATCGATCAGCATGCGCAACGTTACGGTACGGGCCAGTCTCCTTGCATTGCTTGTGGTATTCGCGTCGATGATTCTGCTGGGCGGCGTGGTCGGCATCGGAGCGCTGAAGATCACCAATGGCAACGCGCAGAATTTGCGCGACATGGCGCGTCAGACCATTCTCGTCAACGATGCATACAAGGACACGGCGCGCACCCGTTCTGCGCTGATGCGCGCTTATACGGCGCTCAAGGAACGCAACGACACCGCGACGCGCGATTCCGCGTTGCAAAGCGCACAGCGCACGCTGGTTCTGTCGGCACGCGAGATGCAGGCGTTCGAGAAAGCGCCTGCGTTCGACGGTATCGACGCCACGCTCAAGCAGCAGGTGCTCGAATCAGCGGCGCAGCTTGCCAATGCCCTCAGCCGCGCGTGCGACGCGCTGCGAAGCGGCGACACGGCCGCGTATGCAACGCTCAACGACACCGACATCACACTATCGGGTCAGGTCTATTCGGCCAACGTCGAGAAATTTCAGAAGCTCGCGAACCAGCTTTCCGACGATTCGCTGGCAAACGGCAACCAGCGCTTTCAGTGGATCGTCGGCACGGTGATGCTCGGGATCGGGATCGCGGTCGGTCTGATCGTGCTCGCGTACCTCGCTTTGCAGCGCACGGTGACCGGGCCGCTCGCGCAGGCTGCGGACGTGCTGGACCGCATCGCGTCGAACGATCTGACGGTGCGCGTACCGCAAGCGAGCAAGAGCGAGATCGGCCAGTTGTTTGCCGCGATGCATCGCATGCAGTCGAGTCTCACGCGCACGGTGTCGGGTGTGCGCGAAAGCTGCGAAGCCATTAACACGGCAGCGCGCGAGATTGCGGCGGGCAACCTCGATCTGTCGAGCCGTACCGAAGAGCAATCGGCATCGCTCGAAGAAACGGCCGCGAGCATGGAGCAACTGACGTCGACCGTGCGCCAGAACGCCGAGAACGCGCGTCAGGCGAACAAGCTTGCCACCGATGCCGCCGATCTCGCGCAACAGGGCGGCGAGGTCGTGGAGCGCGCGGTGCAAACGATGGCCGAAATCAGCGCGAGTTCGAGCAAGATCGCGGACATCATCGGGATGATCGATAGCATCGCGTTTCAGACCAACATTCTCGCGTTGAACGCGGCCGTCGAGTCGGCTCGCGCGGGCGAGCAGGGACGCGGCTTCGCTGTCGTCGCGGGCGAAGTGCGCACGCTCGCGCAGCGCAGCGCAGGTGCTGCGCGCGAGATCACGGCGCTGATCGGCGCATCCATCGATCACGTCGAGAACGGCAACGGCCTCGTTACGAAAGCGGGCGCAACGATGACGGAAATCGTGCGCTCGGTGCGCAACGTTGCGGGCATCATGGGCGAAATCACTACGGCGACGTCGGAACAGAGCGACGGCATCGAGCAGGTCGGCCACGCGGTGAGCCAGATGGATCAGGTCACGCAACAGAACGCCGCGCTCGTCGAGCAGGCCGCGGCGGCTGCGAGCGCACTGGAAACGCAGGCGCAGACGATGCGCGAAGCTGTGTCGGCATTCAAGCTGACGAAGTCGTTCTAGGTGTTTTGGGAGATAGAAGGTCCGGACGGCTCTGGCGAACAGGCATCTTTGCAAATGCACATCGCCTCTACAGGCGAGTCCCACTCGACGTGCATGTTCTGCGCAGCATCGCCAGGCTCTCTCGAATCTGGCGTAACAGCCAATTGGTATTGGCGTATCGGCGTACGAGCGTTCCATTTGCAGTGTGACATCAAGCTAATCTTCAGTCAGTCGTTGGCGTGCCGTAAACAAGCTGTAACCAATTAAAAAGGCACGATTGCAATGAAACTGAGCCAACTGAAGGTGTCGACGCGCCTGCTCGTCGGATTCGGCCTGTTGACAGGTTTGCTGCTCGCGATAGCGCTCATCAGTTTCTATGGCTTGTCCGCACTGAACGACAAGCTCGATGAAATTGCGCGCGTCAACGGCACGCAAGCGCGTCTCGCCAATGAACTACGCGCGTCGATTCAGGATCGCGCGATCGCGATGCGCAACGTCGTGCTGTACACAAGTGCAGCCGACAGGCGCGCCGAAGCCGAGCGAATTGCAAAGCAGAACGAATTATATGCGACTGCCTATCAAGCGCTCGACCGTTCGTTCGCAGAAGAGGCAGGCGTGAATCCACGCGAGCGCGCGCTGATGACGGCGCTCAAGCAGGATGAAGCCGCTGCCGCCGCGCCGATGAACAAGGTGGTCGAACTCTGTCTGGCGAACGATACGATCGTCGCGACGCAACTGCTGCTTGAAAGCGCTCGGCCCACGCAGCGTGTGTGGCTCGCGCGCGCAACGGAGTTGGCGCAGTTCGAGGATCAGGCAAATCAGGTTGCGCAGCAGGACGCCGTTGCGACGTACTCGCGTATTCGCATGCTGATCGCGTTGATTGTCGCTGCATCGGTCGCCCTCGCGCTCATCACGGCCACACTGATTACGCGCAGCATCCTTCGGCAACTGGGCGGTGAGCCGGCCACAGCGCAGGAAGTTGCCGCGCAGATCGCGCAGGGCAATCTCGCCGTCAAGGTCGATCTTTCGAATAGCGATGCGGACAGCCTGATGGGGTCGCTCGACGCGATGCGTGGACGTCTCACGTCGACTGTCGCCGACATCAAGGCGGCGGCGGAGTCGATTGCCGTTGCGGCGCGCGAAATTGCGCAAGGCAATACGGATCTGTCGCAGCGCACGGAAGAGCAGGCGGCGTCGCTGGAAGAAACGGCTGCGAGCATGGAAGAGCTCACATCGACTGTCCGGCAGAACACCGAGAACGCGCGCCAGGGCAGCACGCTCGCGGGCAATGCGTCGCAGACTGCGAGCACGGGGGGAGACGTCGTGCGCAAGGTGGTTGCGACGATGGACGACATCTCGTCCAGTTCCTCGCGTGTGTCGGAGATCATCTCGGTGATTGAAGGCATTGCCTTCCAGACGAACATCCTCGCGCTCAACGCAGCCGTCGAAGCCGCGCGTGCGGGTGAAGAGGGACGCGGCTTCGCCGTCGTTGCGGGTGAAGTCCGCACGCTTGCGCAGCGCAGCGCAGCGGCCGCGAAGGAGATCAAGGAACTGATCGTGACGTCGGTGTCGCATGTGACGACGGGTTCGACGCTCGTGCACGATGCGGGCGCGACGATGGACGAAGTCGTTCGATCCGTCAAGCGCGTGACGGACATCATGAGCGAGATAGCTGCCGCATCGGCGGAGCAATCGACGGGTATCGAGCAGGTCAACACGGCCGTCGCGCAGATGGATCAGGTGACGCAGCAAAACGCCGCGCTCGTCGAGCAGGCGACGGCGGCGGCTCAGGCGATGGCCGATCAGGCCGATAGCCTCAAGGCGGCAGTGGCGATGTTCAGGCTTGATGGAGGCGAGCCAGTCGTGCTTGCGACGAAAGCGCGTACCGTGTCATCGAAGCAAAACGCAGCGCCTGCGAAGAAGGCCGTCTTGCAGCATGCGCCTCGCGACGACTCGCCAACCGCCGTTGACTGGCAGACGTCTTGAGCGCTTACCGGTTCTGAATCAGCAGACCCAGCGGCGCCAGCGGACCCACGGGAATGAACTGATACGTCGCAAAACCGCCCACGGCGAGCGGCAGCGCATGAACGGCTGCTTGCGCTTCGTCCACGGACTCGACGTTCATCAGAAAGATTACGCCTGGCGCATCCTGCCGATACCAGAACTGTTCGATCTTGCCGTCGAGATACAGCTTGAGCGTGGCGGGGACCTCGTTAGGCATGATGTGCTGGCGCTGCTCGGGCGTGAGCGGCCGGGCGATCGAAGCGATAGCGATGACTTTCATGAACCTCTCCTAATGGGTGGCGCGCGATGTTGCGCGACGCAGAGCAATGTAGTCCGAAGGCGAGAAAACCTGTATCGTCGTATATGACAACTTTGAGGTCATTTACGCCATGCGCATCGCCGTGCTCGCGCTCGATGGACTGTTCGATACAGGGCTCGCCGTCACGCTCGACTCGCTGGGCGCCGCGAACAAGCTCGCGGCCCGGCTACCGGGCGTCACACCGCGCTTTGACGTGACCGTGGTCGGCGTGCGCAAGCGCGTGCGCTCTGGACACGGCTTCGCGATCCCCGTGCAGGCGATCACGCCCGACCTGAAGCCGGATTGGGTGATCGTGCCCGCGCTCGGCGCGACGACCCCCGACCTGCTGATTCCCGCCCTCGCGCGCGCTGACGTGAAGCAGGCCACGGCGCAATTGCAGACGTGGCGCGCCGAAGGCGCGTTGATCGCAGCATCGTGCATCGGGACTTTCCTCGTTGCAGAAGCGGGTCTGCTCGATCATCGGGAGGCGACGTCGACGTGGTCCCTCGCACCGCTCTTCAGACAACGTTATCCGAAGGTCTCGCTCGACGAATCGCGCATGCTGATCGCGTCCGACATCGGTGTAACGGCGGGCGCGGCGATGGGCCATCTCGATCTGGCTCTTTGGCTCATCCGCAGGGCAAGTCCGGAACTGGCCACGCTGGTGTCGCGCTACTTGCTAGCCGATATCCGTTCGCTGCAGGCGCCGTACATCATTCCCAATCATCTGGCGCAAGCGGACCCGCTAATGCAGCGTTTCGAGCGGTGGGCGCGCGATCACCTGAAAGAAGGCTTCTCGCTGCAGCAAGCGGCCAACGCACTGGCGACCAGCGCACGCACGCTGCAGCGCCGCTGCCAGGAAGTGCTCGGGAAATCGCCGCTCGCATACTTTCAGGACCTGCGCGTCGAGCGTGCGCAATCGCTGCTGCATGGCAGCGGGCTCGATCTCGAAGCGATTGCGGCCGAAGTGGGGTATGTCGACGGCGCGACGCTGCGAGCGCTGCTGCGTCAACGACTGGGGCGGGGCGTGAGGGAACTGCGCGCAGATTTGCGCTAGTCAAAAGATCCTGGCGATGCGCGATGAAAGAGGAAGCATTGCGCACTTCCCCCTTCGTCGCCTGCTGTTTAGTCGTAGAGCACGGCAGAGATCTTCGGATCGTTCATGTTCGACTTGTCGTACCAGTAAAAGCCGGTATCGACTTTCTTCGACAGCTTCTCGCCTTTCAGCGCCTTCACGGCGGAATCGACGACGCATTTGCCGATGCCGACCGGATTTTGCGTGATTGCGCCCGCCATCAGGCCGGACATGATGTCTTCTTTTTGTTCCTTGCCGGAGTCATAGCCGATCAGCACGAGCTTCTTGCCCGATTCCTTGATGCCGATTGCCGCGCCTTCCGCGGACCCTTCGTTGGCGCCGAAAATGCCCTTGATTTTCGGATTGGCCTGAATCATCGCCTTGGCGATTTCCGCTGACTTCAAGTGGTCGCCGCCGCCATATTGCACGGAAACGATCTTGACGTTCGGATGCTTCGACTTCATTTCGTTCACGAAGCCGTCGCGCCGGTCGATCCCCGTGCGGCTCGTCTGGTCGTGCACGATGACGCCGACTTCGCCGGAATCGCCGATCATCCCCGCCATCTTGTCGGCGGCCAGTGCGGCAGCCGCAAGGTTGTCGGTCGCGCACGTAGTTAGCGGAATATCACTGTCGACGCCCGAGTCGAACGCGATGACGGGAATCTTGCTGGACTGCGCGCGCTTGAGCAGCGGAATGGCCGCCTTGCTGTCGAGCGCGGCGATGCCGAGTGCCTGTGGCTTCTTGGCGAGCGCGGCCGACAGCATGTCGATCTGCTTGTCGACCATTGCCTCCGTTTCAGGCCCTTCGAACGTGATGCGGACGTTGTGCTCCTTTGCGGATTGCTCCGCGCCCGATTTGACGGCTTGCCAGAACTGATGCTGGAAGCCTTTCGAAATGAGCGGAATGTAGGGCTCTTCCGCGTACGTCAGACTGCTTGCGCCAGCGAGCGCCCCGACACCGATCGCGATACCGATTAGTCTTCTTTTAAACATGAGGTTTCTCCTCCTTAGGGTGGGCTATCGACCTCCAGCCGTTGAGAGAGCCTTGCCTTACCTGCTTGACTCTCCTTTCTTTGATGTTCTACGCCCGCGATGACACTCAACGCTTCTTGCGCCGCAAGATGTCGGCGTACACGGCAAGAATGATGATGAGACCTGTCACCACGATCTGCCATTCCTGTGCGACCGACATGATGCGCAGCCCGTTGGTCAGCACGCTCATGATGAACGCGCCGATGATCGTGCCGAGTATCGTGCCCGAGCCGCCGCTGAGCGACGTGCCGCCGATCACGACAGCGGCTATCGCTTCGAGCTCATAGCCCTGGCCGAGCGCCGGCTGCGCCGAATTCAGACGCGACGCAATCAGCAAACCGGCAACGCCGCAAATCGCGCCGCCCAGGCCGTAAATCGCGATTTTCCAGCGGTCGACATTCACGCCCGATAGCCGCACGGCTTCTTCATTGCTGCCGAGCGCGAACGTGTAGCGTCCAAGGGCCGTCCGATTGAGCGTGATCGAACTGGCGATGGCGAGCACGAACAGAATCAACACTGCGTTCGGCACGGGCACGCTCGGCAGGAAGTACGCGATCAGCGAGTCCTGGGAGATCATGTAGAAGTTCTCGGTATCCGTGAAGTAGATGGGCTTGTCGACGGACACGACGAGCGAAAGCCCTTTGAGCAGCAGCATCATGCCCAGCGTCGCAATGAACGGCGGGATCTTCATTTTCGCCGTCAACGTACCCGATATCGTGCCGCACAGCGCGCCTGTTGCGATCGCGGCGACCACGCCGATCCACATCGGCAGATGCCAGTAGGTGAGAAAAACACCGCAAATTACGGCGGTAAACGTCATCAACGTACCGACTGAAAGATCGATGCCGCCTGTGATGATGACGAAAGTACTCGCAATCGCGAGCACGCCATTGACGGCTGTCGCCTGCAATATGCCGAGGATGTTGTCCATCTGCATGAACGCGGGCGATGCAAAGCTGAAGAAGACCAGCAGCAGAATCAGGCTCGTAAACGCAAGCAGCTTTTGCAAAGCCGTCGGCGAAAAGAGCCGGGCTCTGAAGCCCGACGTACGTCGTTCGTTGGAGAGCGCCGCAGTATCCGATTGCAGTGTCATTGCTCTGACCTCGAGTGGCTTATGCCGCTTTCAGGGATTCACGCTGTGTTGCGAGGTGCATGATGCGCTCCTGCGTCGCGTCGCCGGCGGAGAGTTCGCCAGTGATACGGCCTTCGCACATCACCACGATACGGTCGCTCATGCGCAGGATTTCCGGTAACTCCGACGAAATCATCACGATCGCCTTGCCCTGCGCAGCGAGCGCGCGCAACAGCTTGTAGATTTCGCTTTTCGCGCTGACATCGATGCCGCGCGTCGGCTCGTCGAAGAACAGTACGTCGCAATCGCGCTCCAGCCACTTTGCGATGACGATCTTCTGCTGGTTGCCGCCTGACAGGAGCCGCACTGGCTGCGTCGGTGAAGGCGTGCGGATTGCGAGAAGATTAATGAAATGCGAAGCGCGCTTGCGTATCTGCATGCGGCGAAGAAAGATATTCAACGACAGGAACTTGCCGAGGTCGGACATCACGATGTTCGATTCGACATCCATGCCCGTCGCCAGGCCGAAGCGTTTGCGGTCTTCGGACAAATAGCCGATGCTGTTCGCGACCGCGTCGCTGGGCCGCTTGATCTGCGCCTTGGCACCCTTTACGAAGATCTCGCCGGACTCGATGGGATCCGCACCGAACACGGCGCGTGCGACTTCCGTGCGGCCCGCGCCCATCAGACCCGCGAAGCCCAAGATTTCGCCTTTGCGCAGCGTGAAGCTCACATTTCTAACGAGCGGTCCGGCGTTCAGGTTCTTCACTTCCAGCGCGACTTCGCCTGCCGTGTGAGCATTCTGATGAGGCTCGACGTCGGCGAGTTTTCGTCCGACCATCATGCCGATGATCGCGGGCACGCTGCTTTCCGGTGTCCCGACAGTGGCGACATATTCGCCGTCGCGCAGCACGGTGACGCGGTCTGAAATCTGCTTGAGTTCATCCATCTTGTGCGAGATGTAGATGATGCCGACCCCGCGTTCCTTCAGTTGCCGGATGATGCGAAAAAGCTCGGCGATCTCCGCGTCATTCAGCGCGGAGGTCGGCTCATCCATGATCAGTACGCGCGAGTCGAACGACAGTGCCTTGGCGATCTCAACCATTTGCTGGCTGGCGACCGTGAGCGAGCCGACAACCGTGCGCGGATCGAGATTCACATGCATGCGCGCGAGGATGTCGCGCGCCTGAGCATTGAGTTTGTCCTCGTCCAGAAACAGACCGAGACGCCCGCGCGGTTCGCGACCGATGAACATATTCTGCGCGACGGTCAGATGATTCATCAATTGAAGTTCCTGATGAATGATGCCGATACCCAGCGCCTGCGCTTCGCGCGGGGTGGTGAACTCCACGGGCTTGCCGTCGTAGAGAATCTCGCCTGAATCGCGCATATAGACGCCCGCAAGGATCTTCATCAGCGTCGACTTGCCTGCGCCGTTTTCGCCCATCAGCGCGTGTACTTCGCCCGCCATGAGTTCGAACTGCACCTCGTGCAGTGCCCTCACGCCGGGAAAGCTCTTGCTGAGGCGGTTGACGGAAATAAGCGGTGTCATGGCATAGCGGTCGTGCAGGGAATCGCCAGAGACATTGCCCCAGCCCCTTATGGTGCAAAAATATCCGGCCGTTCTTTGGCGGACCGGTGCAGTTCGGCGACTACCTCGTCGAGATGATCGTGCATGGCTTTTGCGGCGGTATCGGCGTTCCCGGCGCGTATCGCCGCGAAGATGCGCTCGTGTTCGTCTAACGTATGCACGAGCCGTTCGGGACTCGCCAGCAATTGCCTTGCGCGGTCGAGCGCATTGCGCGACACCGCAACGATTTCTTTCACACGCGGCAAATTCACCGCATCGAGCATGATTTCATGAAAAGCCAGATCGAGTACATGGAACGCGAGACGGTTGCCGTCTTCGAATACGCTGCGCTGGTCTTTGAGATTGGCCGCGAGTGAGTCGATGGTCGCGTTGTCACGCATCAGCGCGACTGCGCGGACGGTTTCGACTTCTAGCGCGCTGCGTATGAACAGATGCTGACGTATGTCGTGAAGTGCGATGGGTTTAACCCGCGTGCCGCGTTGCGGGAGAACTTCGACGAGGCCGGCATGTTCGAGTCTCGCCAATGCGGCAGAAACCGGAAAGCGCGAAACGCCCATGCGCTCGCATACGGCCAGCTTGTCGATCATCATTCCGGGTTCCAGCACCAATGTCACGATCGCTTCTCTCAGCGCCTGTTCCACCGCGTCGGTCAGGCTGCCGCGTTCGCCGTCCTTGACCTTTTGCAGTGCGACATACGGATTGCTCGCGGCATTCGCTACATCTGACGAAGAGCTCACGGCGCGCCCGATTTCCAGAAGACATGCTAGCATGCTAGGAAGCGGATTGAGCGTTGTCAACGCGTGCTAACGCCTGGTACTTAGCCCAATAGCCGTCACCTGGGCATACCCGTATCGAGCACACCAAGCGGTTTGTCTTCGCAAAGCAGGTCAATGTCGATCGCCATCCCTGGAGGTGTACAGATGACCACGATCACGAGGCTGTCCGTTCGCGACATTCGTTTTCCCACCTCTCGTTCTCTCGATGGCTCCGACGCAATGAATGCCGCGCCGGACTATTCCGCCACTTACGTCACGCTCGAAACCGATTCGCCGCGAGAGCTCGTTGGTCACGGCCTGACTTTTACGATCGGGCGCGGCAATGAAATCTGTGTGGCGGCAGTGAACGCGCTGGCGCCACTCATCGTCGGCAAGAAGCTCGAAGATATCGCGGCAGATATGGGCGCATTCTGGCGCTCCTTCACATCAGACAGCCAGTTGCGCTGGATCGGTCCCGACAAGGGCGCGATTCATCTCGCCACTGCTGCCGTCGTGAATGCCGTGTGGGACCTGTGGGCGAAATCCGCCGGCAAGGCTGTATGGAAGCTGCTCGTCGATATGAGTCCGGAAGAACTCGTGCGCTGTCTCGACTTTCGCTACGTGACAGATGCAATCACGCCTTACGAAGCGTTAGCGATGCTGCACCGCCATGCAAGAACCAAAGGCGAGCGCGAAAAGGAAATGCTGGCGAAGGGCTATCCGGCTTATACGACATCTGCCGGCTGGCTCGGTTACGACGACGACAAGATTCGCCGGCTTGCACGAGAAGGCGTCGCGCAGGGGTGGACGCATTTCAAGCAGAAGGTCGGCGGCAATCTGGAAGAAGACGTGCGGCGCGCGCGCATCTTGCGTGAAGAAATCGGCGAGAACCTCAAGCTGATGATGGACGCCAACCAGGTGTGGGACGTCGACGAAGCCGTCGCGAACATGCGGCGACTGGCGGAATTCGATCCGTGGTGGATAGAAGAGCCCACCAGTCCCGACGATATTCTCGGTCATGCAGCCATACGCGAGCGGCTCGGATCGATCGGTGTCGCGACAGGCGAGCACTGCCATAACCGCGTGATGTTCAAGCAGCTGTTGCAGGCACAGGCGATCGATTTTTGTCAGGTCGACAGCTGTCGCCTTGGTGGTTTGAACGAGGTGATCGTCGTGCTGCTGATGGCCGCAAAATTCGGTGTGCCGGTGTGTCCGCATGCGGGCGGCGTCGGATTGTGCGAGTACGTCCAGCACATTTCGCTGTTCGACTATATCTGTGTGTCGGCGTCGCTGGAAAATCGCGTGCTCGAATATGTCGACCATCTGCACGAGCATTTCGTCGATCCTGTCGTCATTCGTCATGGCCGTTATATGCCGCCGCAAAAGCCGGGCTATAGCATCGAGATGAAGGCGGATTCGCTGAACATGCACGTCTACCCTGAAGGCGAGGCATGGCAGCCTTGAAGCCGGCAACGTAACGGACTCGACTCATGAATACATCAGACGTTAAAGCATTGGTGTTCGATGTTTTCGGCACCCTGGTTGACTGGCGAAGCGGCGTCGCGCGTGAAGCCGCCGCTTTCCTGCAAAGACATGGACGCACCGCGCAGGAAGCCGACGTATTTGCGGATGCATGGCGTGCGCGTTATCAACCGGCGATGGAAAAAGTGCGCAGCGGCGAGCGCCCTTTCATGAAGCTCGACGTGCTGCATCGGGAGAACCTCGACCAAATCGCGAGCGAATGGGGACTCGATCATACAAAGGTGCCCGCCGCGGAACTCGACGCGCTCAACCAGGCGTGGCATAGGCTGGACCCGTGGCCAGATACCGTCGAAGGACTCACGCGGCTCAAGTCGCGCTACATCATCGCACCGCTGTCGAATGGCAACGTCAGGCTGATGATCGATATGGCGAAACATGGCGGCTTGCCGTGGGACGCCATCCTCGGCGCTGAAGTTGCGCAAGCATACAAGCCGGCACACGAAGCGTATTTGCGCACAGTCGATGTGCTGATGCTGTTGCCGGGTCAGGTCTGCATGGTCGCCGCGCACAACAGCGATCTTGCAGCGGCGCAGAAGTGTGGATTGAGAACGGCCTTTATCCCGCGTCCGCATGAACACGGCGCGATGCAAGCAACGGATTTGAAACCGGAGGGAAACTGGGATTGGGTCGCGCAAGATCTCATAGATCTCGCGAAACAGCTTGGCGTATGACCTTGGAAAGGCATGACGGCAATTGTGCCGTCATGCCTTGTACCTTTACTACCGCTTATTTCAGGCGCGTTTTGATTTCGATCGCGAGCTGCTTCGTCGCGGCTCGCGTCGGCGTATCGGCAGCCAGCGCGTTGAGCAGACCGAAATCATGGATCGTGCCGTTATAGCGCGTCGTCGTGACTTCGTTGCCCGCTGCATCGAGCTTTTGACCATACGCTTCACCTTCGTCACGCAGCACGTCGAATTGCGCAACCTGAATCAGTGCGGGCGGCAGACCCTTCAGTTCTTCCTCAGAAGCGCGTAGTGGCGATGCGTAAATCTGGGCACGCTGCGAAGGGTCTTGCGTGTAGGCATCCCAGAACCACTGCATCATCGCACGAGTCAGGAAATGCTTGTCCCGATACGCGAGATACGAGCCGTCGTTGAAATTCGTATCGGTGACCGGCCACATCAGCCCCTGGAACCGGATTTGCGGACCCTGCTTGTCCTTCGCCATCAGGCTGACGACGGCCGCCATGTTGCCGCCCACGCTATTGCCGACCACCGCGAGGCGGCTGCCGTCCACGCCGATCTCATTGCCGTGCCCGGCAACCCATTTCGTCGCCGCATATGCCTGATTGATGGCGACGGGATAGCGCGCTTCGGGTGAGGGCGTGTAGTTCACGAACACGGCCACTGCGCCGGACTGCACCACAAGATCGCGCACGAGCCGTTCGTGTGTCTGAAAGTCGCCGAGAATCCAGCCGCCGCCGTGGAAGAACATGAACACGGGCAGCGTGCCCGTTGCGCCTTGTGGACGCACGATGGTCACTGGCACGCTGATTCCGTCCTGCTCGATCGTGCGGTTCGAAACGTCGATGCCCGAGAGATCGACTTTTACGCTGTTTTGCGCGTCGACCAGCACTTGCCGCGCCTTCGCGGGCGGCAAGGTATTGAGTGCGGGACCCGTGCCGCTGTTGAGCGCCTTCAGGAAGCCGGTGGTGACACGATCCGGCGCCGGTTGCGCGGCGGGCGTGGCAGCGGAAGCGATCACGGCATTCGCAGCAAGAACGGCAGCGAGGACGAGGGGCTTGAGGGCTTTCATTTCATTGCTCCAGTGTTCGATCGATGTTGTTTCAAACCAGTGTCAAAGTGACGTCAATGTTGCCGCGCGTTGCATTCGAGTACGGGCACACGATGTGTGCCTTGTCGATAAGCGCCTGCGCGGCGTCGTGGGGCATGCCCGGCAGCGAAATCTTCAGTTCCACTTCAATGCCAAAGCCGTTTGGAATTGCACCGATGCCAACACTGCCGTCGACGGACACGTCCGCGGGGATCGGTGTCTTGTCGCGTGCCGCGACGAACTTCATCGCGCCGAGAAAACACGCGCTGTAGCCGGCCGCGAACAACTGCTCCGGGTTCGCCCCTTCGCCGCCCGCGCCGCCGAGTTCACGCGGCGTAACCAGCTTGAAGTCGAGCTTGCCCTCGGGTACGACGGCGCGTCCGTCGCGGCCTCCTGTGGCGTGAGCGTGAGCGCGGTACAGAACTTTTTCGATCGACATGATGTGACTCCTGACAAGCAATGATTGAATTAACCTGCAATACGGTTTTGCGTTGCTATCTACTGATAGATAGATAACAGTGTGCAAACCTTCGCACTACATCGACATCCTGGTACTTCTTTCCGTATCTACTAGAAGATAGACAACATGGCCCAGCGAAAGTCAGTGGGATAACAACCGTCCCCACGTGCCGCTACTTCGAAACCTTCCATGACACCTCGACGTCTTCAAGGCGTGCTTTCGTCTTGAACAGACGGCTGGCCAGCACGCTGCCCTGATACGCGGCATACAGCGCACGCGCTGCATTTTCAGGCTTGCCGTTGACATGCAACGTGCGTTCCTTGACGCCTTGCGCCAGCACCTTGGCGAGCCAGCTTTCGTTGGCCTTGAAGAACGCCTGCACGGCTGCCCGCACGTTATCGGGCAACGCCTCGATATCGGCGGCGAGCATGCCACACAGGCAGATCTGGTCGCCGTCGCCTAACGTTCTGCCGAATAGCTTCGTGTACTTGCCGAGTTTTTGATCGGCAGGAAGAGAAGCGTCGATGGAACTCAACGTACCGAGTATCTCGTTGCTGTACTGGTTGACGGCTTCGAGCACCAGATCGTCTTTCGACGGGAAATAGTAGTGGATGCTTGAAGTTTTCACGCCGACCAGTTCTGACAAGTCGCGATAGCTAAAGCCGTTGTAGCCGCGCAGCATCATCAACGTGATGGCGTGCTCAAGAATCTGATCGCGGACGGTGTTTGTCGGTTCCATGTGTCGAACTTTATCTACTACTAGATAGACAGTCAAGTACTTTTTTCGGTATGTGTCGAGCGATCGTGCGTCCTCGCTGCTGGGACGCGCGAGCCTGCATGATGAAGCGCGCGCAGCTTGCGCGGCACGCCGACCACCGTATGGCGCTTTGGCGGTGGATAATCGCGCCCGGCTTTTTCGATTTTCGTCGAACGGGGTGAACTTGCCGATTAATCCAAAAAGGACGACGAGCGTTGGTGTGGGCGCCGCTTTGTAAATCGTTCGCGGTTTTCATAATCGACCGATATTCCGCGTAATGGTAATCCCGGATATTAAAATTAATCCTTCACTACAAAGCGGAAACGCATAAATTTTGTCATTCGTCTGATGAAAAACACCAAAAAAATAACCATATCGATCATGAAATTACTATTTCTACATGCGGCATGGTGAATCTTTCTCAACGACACTGCTTCGTGGAACCATATCCCAAAAATTTCCCGATTTTACCGGCGACATCGCCTTTTCTGATTTTTACGGACAACGTTGCACGGTTGAAACGTTTATAATTCGTCTGCTTAGAAATTTTCTGTAATTAGTACTTGTTGGGGTACGAGTCGCAGTAAATAGTACCTGTAGTGGTTGCTATAGCAGGTTGCCGTTTCGTCTTTTTCGGGCGTGCGTTGGGCGGCCCTGGGTCGTTGCTGACCGGGCAATAGCCAAGCCGGCGTGCGCCTGATTCATGGATGTGCATCGATTCGTCGAACCCGAAGGGTTCGCGCCGGCATGCTGCTGTCAAAAATCGCAAGCGGGTTGAGTGCGCGTTAAGGACTCCTCATCTGCAGGAGGTTTGCGCCACTCAGGCGACGCGAACATCCGATCCAACGCCAGATACATGCGGACCCCTCCCGCGAGCGGGAGGCTCCCGCATGTTCCTGGCAAGCGCATGCGAGATTGCATGAGTCAATGCTCTGCTCATATGCCTATTCAATAGTAAGTAATCCGTAATAAATACATAACGCGGGTTGTATTCGATAACGCCACAGCGGGACGATTTGTGAACGATCTTGCTGGACACCTTTCGGGGAAGACGGTTTTTCAGCGAGATCAACGGACTATGATGAAATATTGGAAAGTAGTGGGGGTTGCATCGGCAACCGTGCTGACGTCGTTCGGTGCGCAACAGGCGCATGCTCAGGCAACGTCGATCACTGTCGCAGGACAGTCATACACGCTGTGTGGCAAGGAAAACGGCAATTGCTCGTTCCTTGGCACGGGCTCCGTGGTCTTTGGCGCTGTGCCGCCTGACGCGCCGTCGGTGATGCTGACTGCGCCGAGCACGTTTACAAACGGCGTGGGGTGCTATGTGGGCGCGGTTTCGCAGGTCGATCCCGCTTATGGCTATGGAAAGGCATGCTGGGTGCGTGCGGTAGCGGCGACGCCTACGCCCACGCCGACGCCGACGCCGACGCCGACGCCCACGCCCACGCCCACGCCCACGCCCACGCCTACCCCTACCCCGACGCCTACCCCTACGCCTACGCCTACCCCGACGCCGACGCCGACGCCTACCCCGTCACCCGCGCCGTCGCCGTCGGCCGGTTCGACGCTGTCGTGCGGAGCGCCGACGCAAAAAGCGGGCGGCACGGCGAGCGGTCTGATCACGGCCGACACGCCGACCACCGACGGTCTGCGCGTGTTCCAGAACAACACGCCGTTCAACGTGACGGTCACGACCAATGCGCCGAACGCGGACACCGTGGTCTGGTCGATCGCCGATTCGAATGGCTCGATCAAGACGCAGGGTAGCTTCCCGGTAAGCGCGGGCGTCCAGACCAACACGATTTCGTGCACGTCGACGTGGTCGGGCTATGGCGCGATCACGGCCACGCTGCGCGCCAATGGCGGCACGCTGCCGAATCGCGGCACGCGTCCGACGGGTATCGCGACGTTCGGCGTGCTGCCGAACCTGACATCTGCGCTTGGCACGGTAACGTATGCGCATCAGGACCAGCATCGCTTCGGCATGCAGGGCTTCAATGGCAATATCGCCGCGCTGCACGCGCTCGGCATCACGTGGACCATCGACGATCGGCAGCAGTCGGTGATGGAGCCGAACGGCCCGAATACGTATACGCCGAACGTGAGCGACCTCGATCCGTTCTATAAGGCGAATCCGGACCAGATGCGAATCGTGCGTCTCGACGGCATTCCCGCATGGAACTCGAAGACGGGCCAGTTCACCGACAGCTACTACGCACCGAAGGATCTCAACGAGTTCCAGAACTTCATGGCGAAGGTCGGCACGGATACGAGCCTGATCCGCGCGGCGAATTACCCGAACCAGCAGAAGAACTACTATCAGGTCACGTGGGAGCCGAGCCTCGGATGGGCCGATAGCGATGCCAACTTCGTCGCAATGTACAAGGCCGCGTATCAGGGCATCCATTCGACGGACCCGAACGCGATCGTGATGGGCACGGGCAACCCGTTCGCCGCGAACTGCGATACCTGCACGGCGGGCTATCTGAAGAAGTTCGGCGCGCTCGGCCTGTGGAATTACATCGACGCAGTGTCGACGCACGGCTACTGGAATGCAGGCACGTACCCGGCGCATCCGCCTGAGCAGTACGATTCGGACCCGAGCGCAGCCAACCAGGCCAACGCGCTCGACAACCAGATCGCACAGCTGCGCCAGGTGATGCAGGCCGGCAAGCCGAACATGAAGCTGTTCTTCACGGAAGCGGGCACGAGCTACGACCCGGGTCTCGCCTACGGTCCGACCGTGCCGTCGCAGAACCAGTTGTTCGCACATGCTGCAGTCGGCGTCCGCTCGCACATCATTACGCTGGGAAGCGGTGCGCAAATGACGACGCTGTTCTATGGCCCCGACTATCCGGGCGAAGTGGGTTATGGCTCGTTCTTCGACCTGAACAACGCGCAAGGCTCGTTCGGTGCATCGAACCTGTCGCCGAAGCCTGAAGCGATGGCGTTCGCAACGATGACGCGTGTGCTCGACGGTACGAACACGCTGGGCCGCGTCAACGGATCGCCGTCGGGTGTCTTCGCCTTCGCCTTCCAGCAACTGGGCAACGGCAAGGTCGTGACGGCAGCATGGACGCACAGCAATGCCCAGTGGCCCGTCAACGGCACGTATAGCCAGACGTACTCGCAGGCGTATTCGCTGCAGGTGGACAACCCGGGCACATCGGGCAACGTGACGAAGATCGACGGCTACGGCAACGTCAGCACGGTTGCGTACTCGAACGGACAGGTGTCGCTGACACTGACGGAAGTGCCGCAGTACATCGTGTCGAATAACGCTACGGTCGCGAAGAACAATTCGACCGTGCCCGTCGGCTACACGGGGCAGTAAGCGTTCAATGCGGTAAGCGCCCGTAACCATCGTCGGTTATGGGCGCTGCATCAGACGCACTCATGCGCCATTCCTTTACCGACGATCCGTTGTACTCGCGTACAACGGCGTCGAAGAGGGATGGCGCATTTTCATTTCAGGCGCAAAGTTGCAGGCGGACGGTCTGCTTGTCCGTTCGATGAGCGAATGAAGGCCGTGATGCGTGTCGTCAAACAAGGCCGAGCAAGCAGCGGGCATTCGCGTCGGCTCGAAGCATCCCGACGAGGCGCGGACGCTGCTGCAGTTCCTCGCGTCGCCTGCCGCGCAACCGACGGTCAGCAAGACGGGTCTCGATTCCATCGCGCACTGAGCGACGCCGCGCTCGCGCTGCCTATACGCGTTCAAAGCGCGTATAGGTCGGCCGTCTTCAGGCTGCGGCGCGATCCTCGAACGCCGGCTTCGCACTGAGCCTCAAAGATCGAAAGACGCGTGCACATCTGCACGCAAGCGGGCGGTGTTGCGCGCGGATCCGGTTGCTTTGTTGCGCTAGAATCGTGGGACCGCGGGGGCGTTCACTACCAGCAGCAACCGAAAGACGCCCGACAGCCTGGCCCGAACACGATGGCCGGTGCGACCGAAGAACAACAACGCCGCTGTGCCGATGACGAACGCGAGCCGCTTGATTCATCCGGCGCGAAAGGCTGTCCGCCCGCTGCCGAACTTCCTGCCGCTCGCCGCTTCGCATTCTGCCTGCCGGGGACAATCAGCGGCGAAACACATATAAGGCATCATGTATTCGACCTTGCCAGCGTTCGTATCCGCGCTGTTCCTGGGCTTCGGTGTGTACGTCCTGCTCACGGAGGGCGTCACGCGTTTGTCCGCGCCGTTTGCGCTGATGTGCATGACAACGTTTGCGTGGCAGGGCGCTTGGGCGTTCCTGTTCCAGACGACGAGTCCCGAAGCAGCGGGGCTGCTGGTCAAGGCGGGCTACTTCTTCATCCTGTTTCTGCCGACCTCGTTCTATCACTTCGTCATCGAACTCACCGAACGGCGCGACGAGCGGCCGCTGCTGATGGCGTCGTATGCGTTATGCGTGATCCTGGCCGTGCTGCTCATGACCAGCGACGAAGTGGTGGCCGGTTTCGGCAGCCATTTTTTCGGCGATTATCCGAAGGCGGGGCGCCTTCATCCCGTGCATGTGCTGCAAACGGTGATGCTCGCCTGCCGCAGCGGCTGGCTGCTGATCGTGTCGCGGCGTCAGGCGCGTGCGCGCCACCGCCGCCACCTGCTCGGCCTCTGTCTTGTCAGCCTGTGTCTGTATTCCGTTGCGGCGGGTGACTACGCCGTCAATTACGGCTACGTCTTTTATCCGCCCGGCGTGATCTTCATCGCGATCAGTCTGGGCATTCTCGCCGTCACTATCGTTCGGCACGGTTTGATGCGGCAGTACTTCCTCGCCGCGACGGTCGCGCAAGAGGTCGCGATGCCGCTCGAAGTGATCGGCATGCATGCCGACGAACTCGGTCACGCGCTACCTGAGCTCCTGCGCGGCTATCAACTCGCGGTGCGGCATCAGTTGCTCGTCAACGGTCTGTATCCGGGCCAGTCGGAGCGGCTGCCGACGCTCACGCGCGCGATTCGCAGGCAGATCGACAGTACGAGTACGGTCGTGGAGATGTCGCTGGCGTCGCTTACGCTGGACCGGCTCGATCGCCGCGCCTTCGGTCCGCAATCGGTTCGGCATTGCGTCGATTCCGCGCTGGACCGCTATCCTTTCACGCCGGGCGAGCGCGGCCGCGTGTCCGTCATTCCCATCGATCCGCAGTTGCGGTTCTCCGGTATGGATTCGCTGTTCGTCTTCGTCCTGTTCGCCTTGCTGAAGAACGCGTTGTATGCAATCGAAGCGAGCGGCTCGGGCACCATCACGATTAGCGCAGGGCGCGACGGCGGCTTTTGCGTGATCCATTTCAACGATACCGGCCCGGGTATCGCGGACGATGTGCTGCCACACATCTTCGATCCGTTCTATTCGACCAAGCCGCACGGGCAGGGCGGGGGCATGGGACTCGAGTTCTGCCGGCGCGTGTGCGACGCGTTCGGCGGCACGATCACATGCACGTCGACGCCGGGCGTGCTGACCACTTTCACGCTCCGGCTGCCGGAGCCAGGCTCGGTGGCGGATCGCGCAGCGAACGATCCGCCGGTACGGTCCCGGCGCTCACGCGCCGGGCAAGGCGGGATCAACTAGTTCGTGACGGGCGGCAGGATCACTTCATATTCCTTGACCCGCTCGATGATCCCTTCCGGAAAACGCCGGATCCGCTTGTCCATCCCTGCAAACAGGATCTGCTGATAGCCGTGCGACACGGGACGTCCGTCGACGCAGAAGCGGAACAGCAGATACGCCGAACATTGCCGAACCTGGAATGTGTTCAGGTAGCAGTCGACGCGCTGGAACGGAAACGTCTCCTGCACGTATTCCTGATGTGCGCGTTTCGTGACAAAGGTGCCCCCTGCGGCCAGCAGATTGTTGTGTATGCACTCATGGAACCAGCGTTCCCGGCAGATGCCCTGCCATTCGAAATAGCGGGCGAAATAGGTATTCATGAAGGCATTGGAATCCTTTAGGTAAATGTCGATGACGTGGTGAAACGTCTTTTGTGGCGATCCTTCGATCATGTCCGTCGACAGCAGCGCGGACGTACGTGACAGAACTTGAGGGATGGCTTCGCGAGTCAACATGCATTGCTCCTTGGGATGGCCGCTAGCGGCGGCCACGCATTCCTTCTGCATGAAGGAACGCCCCAATTCTGACCGCTCCGTTTGAGTTTCCATGATCGCTGCCGTTAAACGAGGAGTGGGAAAGTCGAAAGGCAGCACCCGATTCGAATGACGCGTGCAGTGCCACGCTGCGCGCGTCACAGGAGAAACAGGGAGTTCAATGATGAAAGTAGAAGATCTGATGACGAAGCGCGTCGTGACGGTAGGCTTCGACGACACGCTTGAAACGGTCAAGGATATTTTCGAGCACTCGGGGTTCCACCACCTGCTGGTCGTCGAAGACAGGTCATTGCAGGGCGTCGTGTCCGACCGCGATCTGTTGCGCGCGCTCAGCCCGTTCATCGACAGCGTAGTGGAGACGCAGCGCGATATCGGCACGCTGAGCCGGCGCGTGCATCAGATCATGAGCCGCAAGCCGATCACGCTGCGCCCTGACGCCGATGTGACGGATGCAATCCAGCTGTTGCTCGCTCACCCGATCTCTTGCATCCCCATCGTCGACGGAGAATTTCATCCCGTGGGCATTGTCAGCTGGCGCGATATCCTGAAGGTGTGTTCCGAACTGCTCGGTGTGGCTCGAGCGGCGGACGCCCAGGCGGAGGGGCACGGCCAGTAGAGCCGCCGCCGAATGGCGCGCGACCGCTCAGGCGGGTTGCTGCGCCGGCGCCATACTACTGGGCATCGCTGCGTGCCCCTCGCCGCCAAGCGCGCGGTATTCCTGCGGTGCCATCCCATAGACTCGCCGGAACGCGCGCGTGAAAACCGATGCGCTCTTGAAGCCGAGTCCGAAGGCGATATCCACCACCAGTGCGTGCGGATAACGGACGAGGTCGTCGGCTGCATGGCGCAGTCTGAGGTGGCGGATGTAGGCACCCAGTCCGCCTTCGCGCCGAAACAGCCGGTATAACGTCGAGCGCGGCAACTGCAGCGCACTCAGCACGCTTTCGGGAGAGAGTTCGTCGTCGCACAGATGCGCCTGCACGTAGCGCAGCACCTGATCGACCATGACCGCGCGCGGTTCGGAACCGGCCGTGTCGTGCTGCAAGCCGCTCAGGCCGGGCGTCGCGAGATACCGGCTCGCGTAGGCCGGCGTCCAGGCAGCACCGATTGCGTCTTGCGGCAGGCAACGAACGTCGAATGTAGTGGCGCAATGATCCATGCGAAGTCTTCTTTGCGAGCGCGGCCGGAAGCCTCGAGCCATGCGGCCACACTCGTCGTTAACAGGGCCGCCACTGCCTTTCCTCGGAGAATGGACAGTAGCGGCCGGGTCGCGGCGGTGTGCCCGGCACAAGGCCGGAGGATCACCGCCGTTTCCGGTAAAGCGACGCGCTTCTCTCTGGAAGCAATCGGTCGCCAGGTATCGACATCGACAGCGACGTCTACGGCAACAGCCACAGCCACAGCCACAGCCACAGCCACAGCCACAGCCACAGCCACAGCCACAGCCACAGCCACAGCCACAGCCACAGCCACAGCACCACGGCCCTCTCTGAACCAGCAGCACAAATCGACCGAACGTCTTGAGCAAGCCTCGTGCCATTGAGCAGAACGTTGTCTGAACGGGCGAATGCCGACGTGTGGAATATCCAGTTGGACGATTTCGACCAATGCATTTTGGGAGGCTGGACGATTCCGGCCGATCGACTGTTCAGGAGGTGGCGACGCGTCCAAACCGTCCACGACGAGGCGAGCGGGGAAGGCGAACGGACTCTCTGTGAGGGGAGGTTTCGCGCGATGGCGAAGAGGCGAAGCGGGCGCGGCATGGGAAGCCGCGCCGGATAGCAGCGCATCAGCAGCCGGGCGCTGCCTGCGACTGGAGACTGACTTTGCTGTACGTTAGCCGGCTGGGCCGCACGCGCATGCGCACCAGCGACACGAGGAAGCTGAAGCCGGCCTGGTTCGGATCGATCACGGGCACGTAGCTGCCCAGCGCCTCGCCGAGCAGCGTGGAGACGCGGCTCGCGACGTCGACGAAACCCGTGCAGCCGAGCAGGATTGCCTGCGCGCCGTCGTCCTTGATCGCCTTCAGCGCCGCCTCGAACGTGCGGACGACGACCACGTCGATGTTGTCGAGCTGCGCGACGGGGCAATCGATTGCGCGGATCGACGCGAACGTGTCCTGAATGCCGTAGGTTTGCGGATGAGCGCGCTGCATCGCGAGCGTGCTTTGCAGGATCGTGACGATCGAGAAGCGCTGGCTGAGCATCAACGCCGCGAACGCCGAGGCGGGAAAGCCGCCGATGATCGGGATGTCGATTACCTCGCGTGCGGCCTCGACGCCGCACATGTCGAAGTCGGTTAGCCAGATGCCGTCGAAGCCGTCGTCGGCGATCGACTGCGCCAGTTCGACCACGGGCATGCCGTTCTGCAGCCAGTTCGTGCGGTTCTCGATATCGGGATGTCCGTTCGTGATGTTGCGGATCTCGACCTGCACGTCGGGTGGCACGACGGGCGCGATCGCCTTCAGGATGCGGTCGTTGTACTGCGACGTGGCGACGGGCACCAGCACGCAAATGCGAATCGGCGCGTTCAAGATGCGTCTCCCCGGTGAATGGACGCAAGCTTGTCGAGCGGCACGTACGGTCCGAGATAGCCGAGCGAGTTCAACAACTGCACGAAACTGTCGAGATTCAGCCCCGGCTTGCTGATTTCGGCTTCGGCGCGCCACGCGATCAGCGTGACGGGGCGCTTGCCGATGTCAGGATTCAGCGAGCCGTCGCTCTGCACGAGGTCGCCGTTGCTGTAGATCGACTGGCCTTCCCCGCCGACGTAATACGCGACGCTGTCGGGCGACAGCACGACGGGATGCGCACGCTGGCTGTCCCATACGAGCAGCGACTCGTTCTGATAGATCACCGTGTACGTGTGCGACCCGGACCGAATGCGGATCTTGCCGACATCGAAGCCGCCCGCCGTATCGACTTCGGCCGAAACCAGTTCGCCGGGTTCCGAGATCGCGCGCGCGGCCAGGCCGCAGTGCTCTTTTAGATAACGGGTCATCTCCGGCACGGTGCCGATCTGGCCGGCCTGCACGGCGCGGCCGAGTTCCAGCGCGCGCGTGAGTGTGCCGCGGATCGGCGTGGCGCGGCCGATGTCGGCGGGCGTCATCACCCACATCGCGAGGCCGCCGAACTGGCCGAACTCCGGATCGGCGACGACGGGGCGCATCATCTGCTCGACGATCGCCGACACGTCGCGCTGATGCGTCGGGCCGCCGTTGCTGCCGGCACGCGGCGTGACGTCGAGTTCGACGCTCAGGCCGCCCTGGCTCACGAGAAACGCCGGACGTGGATCGATTTCGGCGGCAGCGAATGTGAGCATCGGCAATGACGGCACGGCGCGTCCGGCGCCGTCCGCATCGATGATGGCGAGGCCGAGCTTCGCCGCGACGAGCACCGCCACGGTGAAGCCCAGCGCGCCGCTTTCGGGCGGCATCACATAGGCGAGCTTCGTGGATTGCGACGCAAGCCGCGCGGCGACGTTCTGCACGGCCGTCACAGGTCCGATCGGATAAGTGGCTTGATTGATCGCTTCCGGCGCGCCGAGATACGCGACCATGACGGCTGCGCCTTCCGTCGCTTCGTCGACGGACACGACCTTCACTGTGTCGGCGGGGTAATAGTCGCCGGCGACGAAATGCGCAGCGAGATGCCGCGCCGATTCGATCGTGCCGCCGCCTCCACTGCCAAAAAACGCTCCGCCGAGCAGCAGCGGTTCCAGATCTTCCCGGCGTATCTCATAGGCCATGTGCGATTCCTTCGTTGTCATTGTCGAGAGAAACCTCTTGCCGGAGTTCAGCGAGCAAGGCGGCAGCGCTGGCGATCCGGGGTGTCGGGTCTGCTGGCAGCGCGCGCAGTCCGCGCTCGAGTGTGTCGATCGCTTCGGCGTGGCGGCCGGTCGATCGGAGCAAAGTGGCGAGATAGCGCGCGGCGTCCACTCGCGCGGGCACCGAGCCGAACGCGAGCGCCGTCGACAGCGCGGCGCGCAGTCCCTGTTCGGCAGCCGTCAGATCGCCGAGCGCCCATTGCGCGCGCGCCCGCGTGACGAGCAGTTCGCCGAGATACACGCGCTCCTGACGTGCGAGCGTTTCGTCGACGGCCGAGGCGAGCATCGCGTTGCAGTTCTGCGCGCGGCCGGCGCGCAGCAGCAATTCCCCGTGCTGCCACGCCATGAACGAATAGAACAGCGCGCCGCCGTTGCACACGACATGATTGTCGTAGCCATCGAGCATGATGGTCTCCGCTTCGTCGGAATGGCCGCGCGCGCTGAGATGCACGGCCCGGAGGATTTGTCCGACGCCCCGGTAAAACGCGAAGCCGTTCGCGATCGACACCGTTTCGAGTTCGCTCGCCAGACGCCCGAGGCGATCCTGGTCGTCGAACAGGGTGGCTAGCCACGAGGCGCCTTGCAGATTGACGGCGTGTGCGAACGCGTGAGGTCCGGGCTCCGATGCGCGCGCGATCAGCATCTCCATCGCTTGCCGCGCCTGCGCGAACGCGCCGATCTGATACGCGGCGAGTCCTTCGAACGTTAGCGCGAGGCTGGCGAGGTCGATGCCCTGCGAGCCGGTGCGCGTGTCATGGCGCCCCACGCCGAGCAGATTGCCGCGTGCGAGGCAGGCCAGCGCTTCTTCGCTGTCGCCGAGCCAGAAGAGCGTGTTGGTCATCGCGACGTGGGCTTCGTCGAGCGACACGCGGTCGCCGCTGTTCTGCGCCCGTTGCAGCATGTCCTGCGCAGTCGCGCGCGCCTGCTTGAGTTGCAGCGTCGTCAGTTGCGTCGTCCACACGCCGAACTGGATCGCGGCGATCTCGGCAGGCTCGCAAATGCCTTCGCCAATCGACAAGGCGGCCGCGTAGCAGGCGGTGGCCTCGGCATAGAGCCACCCGTGCACGCTGCGCAGGCTCATGCCGAGCAGCCGGTAGGCGTCGAACTGCAGACGGCGCACCGAGTCCTGCTCGTTGTTCGCCTGCAAGACGTCGAGGCAGCGGCGCAACGGCGGAATGGCCTCCGCGAAACGCGATTCGGCAACAAGCGCCGTCGCATGTTCGAGGCACTTGTGGGCCACGCGGTGATGTTCCTGGCGCGACTTCAGACGCCGCTCGATTGTCTTGCGGCCGACGCCCAGCAGTGTCGCGGCGGCGCTCTTGTTGCCGGCGGAGCGTTCGAGCGCGCGGTCGATCAGCAGATCTTCGGCGACGGCAAGTTTGTCGCGTCCGTCGAGTTGCAGCAGCATGTCCGCGAGGCTCGCGCGCGAAACAGGGCCGGCTGCTTCGTTGGCGAGAAACGGCTCCAGCGTGTCGACGTCGATCATTGTGTTTTCGGCCAGCACGCTCAACTGACTGATCAGATTGCGCAACTGCCGGATGTGTCCTGGCCACGCATGCTGGCTGAGCCGTCGGATGGCGGCGGGCGAGAACTCCAGGCTGCGTGGCTGCAACGAAGCAAAATGCGCGACGAGCGCGGGGATGTCTTCGGCGCGCTGCTCCAGTCCGGGCACGGCGAGTACGAAGACTGCGAGCCGATAGAAGAGGTCCTCGCGGAACCGGCCTTCGCGCGACAGTTCGCGCAGATCGCGGTGCGTCGATGCGACGACGCGTCCTTCGAAACGCAGATTGGTCGACGACCCGATCGGACGGAAGGTGCGGGTTTCGAGCACGCGCAACAGCTTCGGTTGCAGCGCGAGCGGCAGTTCGCCGATTTCATCGAGCAGAAGCGTGCCTTTGCCGACCTGCTGGAAAAGTCCCTGGCGATTCTCAGCGGCGCCCGTGAAGGCGCCTTTCACGTGGCCGAACAGTTCGGCTTCGACGAGATGCTCGGGAATCGCGCCGCAATTCACGTCGACGAATGGCTGGTCGTGACGCAGGCTGCGCAGGTGCACGCGGCGGGCGACGAGTTCCTTGCCCGAACCCGTCGGGCCGAAGATGAGCAATGCGTGATCGGTGGGCGCGACGCGGTCGATCAGACGGACCAGTTGACGGAACGCGGGTGCGGCGCCGATGAACGCGCCGGGATTCGGTTTGTTTTGGGCGAACGGAATGGCTGGGGTCGAACTCATTGCAAAGTGGGCTCCCGATAGACCCGCGCGTGGCGGCACGCGGCATGCGCCCGCGCCATTCCGTGATGACGGCAGGGGCTGTCCGCGGCAAAAGCTGAAGTATGACGGGTTGTCGCCGACTTGGTCCTTGAAATAAAACGTCGCGCCTGACGTTGTGTGCGAAGTCACAGGCGACGTCACTACCGGCGATAACGGCATTTCATCGACGCTGCTTTAGCGACTTGCATTCGCTTCAGCGGACCAGATGTTTCGATCAATTTCGCGCAGCGGTCCCTTTGCGCATCGAATGCTATGTTATAGCGCCGGCATCAGGGAGGGAGGGGAACGGTTGTTTGAACTCGTCGTGACAACCTGACGAACCGGCGGACCGGTTATGCGCGCACGAAGGTGGCCGAAGTGTGATAGTTGGCATACGCACGGCGTTCTGACATAAGGCGCTTGCGCGCATGTACCTGCTTATTGCGTCAGCAGTGTTCGAGCGCATTCGACAGGTCGGCAATGAGATCGTCGGGATGTTCCAGGCCAACCGACGCGCGTATCAAGCCCTCTGAAACGCCTGCGGCTAGCCGGACTTCAGCGGGCACACCCGAATGGGTAGTCGAAGCGGGATGGCAGATTAGCGATTCCGTCCCGCCCAGACTCACGGCCGACTTGAAAAGCGTCAACCGATCGATGAACCGGAATGCCTGTGCGCGGCCGCCGTCCAGCACGAAAGCGAACGTCGAACCGGGACCGCTGCATTGCCGCCGATACACGGCCCGGTACGCGGGGTCGTTGGTCAGTTCCGGGTGCAGTACCTTCACGGGCTTGAACGGATTGCTCGCGAGCCAGCGCGCGACGGTGGCGCCGCTGCGTGCGGCGTGTTGCATGCGTAGCACGAGTGTTTCCATCGAGCGTGTGATCATCCAGCAGGAATGCGGATCCAGTTGCGAGCCGAACATGCTTCGAATGGCTCGCACCCTGGTGATCAACCCTTGATTGCCCGTGACGCCACCCGCGACCAGATCGCTGTGTCCGCCGATGTACTTCGTGAGCGAATACACGCTCAGGTCGATGCCATGATTCACGGGCTTCTGAAACAACGGACCGAGCAACGTGTTGTCGCACACGGAAAGCGGCCTGTATCCATGACGTGTTTCGAATGCGTCGATCTCCTGCCGCAGGCCTTCGAGATCGAATAGCGCGTTAGTGGGGTTGGCCGGCGTCTCGACATAGCACATGCGCACCTTGCCTCGTTGGGCGGCCGCTTCGAGTGCGTTGCGAATTGCGGCGATCGACAGACCGTCCTCGATTACCTCGGACGCGATGCCCCATTCGGGCAAGAACTTCGAAACCAGCGTTTCGGTTCCTCCGTACAGCGGCGCCGATTGCACCACACAGTCGCCGGGCCGCAAGAAGGTCAGCAGAATTGCCGCTATTGCGGCCATTCCACTCGATGTCACGACGGCCGCTTCCGAATCGTCGAGCAGCGCGAGCCGATCTTCGACTATCTCCAGATTCGGATGATTGAAGCGGCTATACACCAGGCCCGCGCTTTCCCCTTCGGGCAGCGGCTTGCGGCCCGATACCCTGTCGAAGAACTCAGCGCCGTCTTCGGCGGTGCGAAATGCGAACGTCGATGTCAAGAAGACGGGAGCCTTGACCGATCCTTCGGACAGGAAAGGATCGTAGCCATAGGACATCATCTGGGTTTCGGGGTGCAGGTCGCGGCCTGCGATTTTGCGCTTGTGATAGCTGCCGTAGGACATCGTTCACTCCATGCAAGCCATACCAACACATGATCAACGCACCCGCTAAAGCGCTTTGGAAGCGGCACTTGCAAGCCTGCGAACTTCATCGAATTGCGTAACAAGTTCGAAGCACACAACAAACGCGAACACGGAAGCCGGTCCCGGATATCGTTCCATCCAGTGCAACGACGGCGCGGCATAACGCGCTCGAATCGGCGCGCGAGTCATCAGATAGGTGGTGGCAATACCGATCGCCGCACCCGCGAGCAGATCCGTGGGGTGGTGAAAGCCGAGATAAGCGCGCGGAAAACATATAAACACTGCGGTGTAGGCAATAACCGCGATCCCTGTCAGGCGCGAGACAATGAAAATGCCCGTGGCCACGGCCATCCACAGCATTGCGTGATCGCTCGGGAACGAACTCCAGCTCGACAGTTTCGCATCGCCCAAAGAACTGCTCGCGAAATGCAGATGCAAATCAGGGTCGTAAATGGGGCGCACCCTGAACGGCAGAAGGTCTGCAAGCACTCGCCCTGCGAACAGCGCCAGCAGGCCACTGACGACAGTTGCAATAACCACTTCGCGCTTCCAGTTCCGACGTTCACCGGGTTGAAACCAGATCCACCATAAGATAGGGATAAGCACGAGTCCCCGGAACGTGTACATGTCCGTGAGGGCTCTCATGACGAGGTTCGGCAAAGGGCCGAGATGAATTTGCGTCAGATAGGTTTCAATTGTTACATCGAAGTTAGGCATGTATTTCACTACCAGCGGATCAAGAGCAATGACGAATAACGGCAGGCAGAACCCGGAGCTCCTGGTGCACGCATATCACCGATATGCACTGCGACTGGACCTCTACGAATAGCCCTGCTATCGCAAACCCGTCCGCTGCCTCGTTCCGCGGAGTAGCTATTTTTGTTCCCGAACGGTGGGTCGGGAATGCCGAGCAAAGGTTCTCTCGCGCCTCGTCTTCTATTGACTCTTTTCCTTAAGGCGTCTAACCGGTATGACACCCACGCCGAGCCGGAAAAAAACGTGCGGCAAGCAGCTGCCGCACGTCTCGACACGACTCAAGGCACGACCTTCAGTCGTCGGTGTGAAGTCCGGGCAATGCGCGCGTACCCTCCACCTGTACCGAATGCAGTTCTTCGGGCGCGACACCCAACGCACGCAGAATGGTCGGCGCGACCTGAGTCGTGGTCACGCGGCGTTCGACCGTCTTGCCATGATGACGGCCGTCCGGAAATGAAACGATCAGCCCGAGGTGACTGTCGTCGGGCGCGTTGCCGCCGTGTTCTTCATCCTTTTTCGTGCTGGACGTGTAAATGACGCCAGGATTCGGTTGCACGATGATGTCGGGCGTCCGGCCATTCGACGGATCGCCGAACATCGACGCGAGTGGCGCGCCCGAAAGAATGTACGCTTGCGGACCGTCAGCGCAGATGCCGGGTGCGCCGCAAGTCAGATTCGCGTTCAGCGTCGCAACGACTTGAGCGAGCTGCGACGGGTCGCGCAGCCAGATGAGGCCGACGTCGTCTGTTTGCACCAGGCCCGTGCCGACACGACCGGTACCGTCGTTGGGTGCTTTGGCATTGTTGTTCTGACCGAAGTTACCGTTTGGATCGAGGAAGTTCTTCGATTCGAGGAGCGCCGTGAGCGTATCGCCGTTCTTGACGAGCTTCGAATGGTCCGTGGGCGATTGACCATGCTTGGCCGTGACGATCACCATCGTCGAGCTGGCGAGATTGCGCGCCTTCAGTTCCGCGACCATCTTGCCGATCGAATCGTCCACATATCGGATCGCCGCCGCCACTTGCGTGCCGGGCGTGAAGCTCGTATCGACGTAGCCGCCGCCCTTCGCGACAGTGGCCTTTTGGGCAACGCTCAACGTCTGGAAGTTAGTGCCGAACAAAGTCGGTACAGGTGCATCACGTTTGCCCGTCGAGTCTTTTCCATCGATTTCGTTGATGATCGACGCCACGTGGAAGTTATCGAAGATCTCCGTATTCGTATACAGGTCCGTGTAGTCGTTGCCCGTCAACGGATTAATCGAATTGATTTCGGTGCGCGACAGATCGTCGACGCCGCGGCCCGACGGTCCGTTTAGCCAGTCGTAACCCCACGCGTGCTTGTCGGCCCACGCAGTGCGCGCGCCACGAATGTGTTCCTTCACGACCTCGAATAGGGTGTTCGTCTTGATGTAGTCGTGGGGATAGACGGGCGTGCACTTGCCAGCGTGCTTTGCGTGCGGAATGGCGTCCGGATTGAAAGCGCCGCCGCCGTCGAGATGAGTCAGCGCGCCGCCGGCTTGCGCGTCGATGCCCGTCGTTTCATCGAACACGACGTTCCAGCCCTGCGCGCCGGTACAACCCGTGTCCGAGGGCGCATACAGGGTGCGGTCGTAGGAGACGTCATAGAAGAGTCCTGCGGACTTCGGCGATCCTCCCGTGACCAGCGCGGCGAGACCGGGGAACGAATCCGATAAGCCCGGCGTGTAAGCGTTCGTATAGGTCACACCGGACTTAGCCAGCAGCGCGATATTCGGGCAGGTATTCGCTCCGATGCATCGCGCCACATCCTGTTCATGCAGGCCATCGACACTGATCAGCAGCACATGTTGGATCGCGCGATCGTCGTTGTCGTTACCTCGATTTTGTCCATCCTCCGCATGCGCGGTCATGAGCGGGACAATCATCGACCCTGCTAATGCACCGGCTCCAACCCATCTGATCAGTCGACTCATTATTCACCTCGCGTGTTGTCGCATCCCGATTACGAATTAATTGCCAAGCCAGCGGTAATGTGCGCGCAGAATGCGACCTCCCGATGAAGCGGGGCTTTCGTTTGGCTCAAGGTTTGCGAACGACAATCAGGTCATGAGATGCCGGATGGTCGAATGAAAATCAGAAGGCGCCAGTCGGCGAAATGAAAAGCGTCACGACATTGCGAGGTGCAGGTGACGCGTCGGCGTAAAAAGATCGCCGGGATATTGCGCGAGTCGTTCTCGTTCAACCGGCTGATCGAGAAGATCTGAGTCAGCGGGTTGGTGTTTTTCGCCGCTGCGCAGTCATCGGTTCAATGGCGTATCGATCGAGTGAACGTCGGAGACAGTTCCAACTTCGGGGGCGCGGGCGAGCGCGCCGAATCAAGCCATCAAGCCATCAAGCCGCAATGGCGCGCCGGATGGCTTCCGCCAGTTCTGCTGCCTGGAACTTCGCGACGAAACCGTTGGCGCCTGCGTTGCGCACATGGGCCTCGTTCGCGGAGCCGGTGAGCGACGAGTGAATCACGACGGGCATGTCTCGCATGCGGTTGTCGGCTCTGATCCGGCGTGTCAGCGTGAAGCCGTCCACCTCGGGCATTTCCAGATCGGTAAGCACCATCGTGACGTTATCGCGCAAGCGGGTCTTGCTTCGCTCCGCTTCGTCGGCCAGCTTGACGAGGATCTGCCACGCTTCTTCACCCGTCTTGGCCATGATGGATTCGGCGCCGATTTCGCCGAGCGCCTGCTGGATCAGCGTGCGGGCGAAGCCGGAATCGTCGGCGGCGAGAATGCGGGTGCCGGGCGGCAACTGGAGCAGGTCGCTCGCGCTACCGGCGGCCGGCACCTGGTGAGTCGGCAGCACGTCGCGCAGTACCTGCTCGACGTCGACGACCTGTGCCAGCCGCGAATCGCCCGTATTGCCGTCGATTCGCGCAATGCTGGTAACGAGCCCCGAGCCGGCCGCCGCATCCGCCGGCAGCACCTGGTTCCAGTCGAGACGCACGATGTCGTCCACTTCCTGAACCGCGAAGCCCTGGGTGGTACGGGCGAACTCGGTGACCAGCAGGATGTTCAATCCGCGAGTCGCCTCGCAGCCCATCAGCCTCGGCAGATCCACGACGGGAATGACTTGCCCGCGAATATTGACGGCGCCCATCACGCAGGGCGATGCGCCGACGATCGGCGTGATGGCCGGCATCGTCAGGATCTCGCGAACCTTGAATACGTTGATGCCGTACAGTTCGTGCGCAGTGTCGCCCGGTACGCTTCCGAGCCTGAAAAGGAGCAGCTCGAACTGGTTTGAACTCGTCAGACTCGTACGTGCATCGGTTGAATGTTGGTCCATCATGGGGCTCTGAAATTGACGCGCCTGGCGGCGCTTGCGCGGTGCTTATACGTATATCGGCCTGGGCGCGAAAAACATGAACGCAGGTGAAACCCCAGATCGCACAGCCGAAAATGAACGAACGTTCGCTGGCGTGAGTTCAGCCCCTAGCGACCTTTCAGTGCGCCTACGCGTCATCGACGAACCGCGGCTTGCAGCATCGGATACGTGAAGAAAAAGAAGTGCGCGGTATTGAGCCCGAAATGCGCCAGCACCGACGCCTGCAATCCGCCGTAGCGCCACGCGAGGCCGTATCCGGCGCCTGCGATGCCCGCCAGAACGATCCATTGCCAGCCGCCGGGCGCATGCGCGAGTGCGAACACGATCGTGCTGACGCAGAACGCGATCCCGTCTGCGTGCTTCCGGCGCGCGAGCAGGCGCGCGAGTCCACCTTGGAGATAGCCGCGAAACAACGCCTCTTCGGTGACCGAAACGAGAAACAGGTTGTTTAGGAGCCAGAGGCCGCTGTGGGCGGGATGCTTTGGCGCCCACCCGACGACGCCAAGCAGCTGCGCGACCGCCAGGCATGCTGCCGTGGTGGCGAGCAGCGAAAGTAAGCCCACTTTCAAGCTCGTACGCAGTTCGTACCGGCCGCGCATCCAGGGCACGGCGAGCAGCAGCCAGAATCCGATCAGCGGCTTGTCCAGATTGAGGTACATCGTGAACGGAACGGCATCCGGCGTGATGCGCTCGGGTCCGATCACGCGTTGATTGTGAAAGCCCGGCAGCCAATGCGTGCTGAGCCCGACGGCCAGCGCGACGAAGAGAACGTGTCCTGCATAGCGGACTGATCGAGCGCGCTCAGGCGCGATCGCATATGCGGCGAAGATGAGCAGTGCGAGCGCAATGAGCGCTGCGGGAGCAAGTTGACCGACTGCCAGCGCGGCGCAGCAAGCGATTATCAGCAGTGCGGTGCCGGGCCAGCGAATCCTGGCGATCAACGTCGTGGGTGCCGCGAGGAACAGCGCAATCCAGGTAATGGAGAGAGTCACGTGTATTCCAGTCAGTCTTCTTTTGGTTATGTGAAGGAGCTTGCGCGGCTACGATACACGACGCGGGCAAAAGCAAAAGGATTGAGGCGATGGAGCCTGATGCTGGCGAAGATGCCGCGAGCGCATTCAACGCGCGTCACTTTTCCACACGGCGTGCGCCCTCGCGACTTTCACGCTGCCACGGCTCGGACACGGAAGCCGCGCGCATCTGCTCTTGCATCACCACACCGGCCCATTATTCGCATTTCGCGAATGCCGCATTCGCCCTCACCCCCATTCAAAGCAGGCTCTGCCTGGTCCACTCTCTGGCAATCCGGTAGCGCGACGCACAGCGCGCGCCGGCGCGAACATGACATTGGAGACAGAGATGAAACCGAATCAATGGGACGTGTCCTACGAATGGAAAGCCGTGACGCTGCTCGCGCTGGGCTTCGGCCTCGTAGGCCTTGACCGGTGGCTCATTGCGCCGCTTTTTCCGGCGATCATGAAAGACCTGCATCTGAATGCACAGGACGTCGGCAACTGCATCGGCATACTCGGGCTGTCGTGGGGCGTGTTCGCCGCGCTGATGGGCGGCATTTCCGACAAGATCGGCCGACGCAAGGTGCTGATCCCCGCGATCATCGCGTTCTCACTGCTGTCCGGCTTGTCCGGCGTCGCGGGCGGGTTGGCGGCACTGCTCGGAATTCGTGCGCTGATGGGCGTGGCGGAAGGATCGTTCTGTCCAACGAGCTTCGCCGCGACGGCCGACGCCTCGCATCCAAAGCGGCGTGGATTCAATCTCGGCTTGCAGCAAAGCGGCTTCGCGCTGTTCGGACTGGCGCTGTCGCCCATCATCGCGACTCAGCTGCTCGGCGTGATGAGCTGGCGCTGGGTGTTTGCGCTCGTGTCGATCCCTGGGCTGATACTCGGTCTGCTGATGTATCGCGTGATTCGCGAGCCCAGGCGGGAGCCGGTCGCAAGGACCGCCCGAATCAATGCGTCCGCGCACAAAACGCATGGCAGCTGGCGTGACGTGCTGAGGAGCCGCAACATCCCCGTCGCAATGGTCGCGCTGTTCTGCGCGATGACGGGCGTGTTCGTCCTCGGCGCGATGCTGCCGCTCTATCTGACCGACTATCTCTCGCTCGACACTCAGCGCATGGGCGTCGTGGTGTCGGCAATCGGCTTTGGCGGCTTTGTCGGGCAGTTCGGATTGCCGGGGCTATCCGATCTCGTCGGGCGGCGCTTCGCGAGCATCGTCGGCTTTGTCGGCACGGCAGTGATGCTGTACGTGTTTCGCGGCCTCGGTGCGCAGCCGGTTGCGCTGTTCGCGGTGCTGTTCGTCGCGTCGTTCTTCACGCTGGGGCTCGTGTCGCTGCTGTCCGGCCCGGTTGCGACCGAAGCGGCGCCCGTCGGCATGGTGTCGACGGCAATCGGCATTGTGGTCGGCGCGGGCGAGATTTTCGGCGGCGGTATCGCGCCTGCGCTCGCGGGCTTCGTCGCGACGCACTTTGGCATTCAGAACATCCTGTGGCTGCCGATTTGCGCGGTGATCCTCGGCGTCGGCGTGAGCCTGTTGCTCGAAGAGACGGCGCCTGCCAAAGCGCGCCGCCGTGGCCCACCGTCCGTCGACGAGTCCGCGCATTTCCCTGCCGTCGAACAGCCCGAATAAGCGTCCGTAGAATGTGCGGCGTCCGCTTGCGCCGCACGGCAACCCACGTGCGAGCACGTATACACTGACGTGCTGGATACGGGGACAAGGACGCAGCATGGATCGTTTTCTGAGCATCGAGGCCTTCGTGCGGGTGGCGGAAACCAGTAGCTTCGCGGAAGCCGCACGGCAGCTCGGCGTGACCAGTTCGGTCGTGACGAACCGCATCCAGCAACTGGAGAAATTCGTCGATGCGCCGCTCTTTCATCGCAGCACGCGCCACGTGCGGCTGTCGGAAGTCGGCGAAGCGTTCTATCGAGAATGCGCGGAAGTGGTCGGGCGCGTCAACGAACTGACTGACCAGATGCGCGAACTGCGCGCGACGCCCACGGGCAGGCTGCGCATCCAGATGTTGCCGGGCTTCGCGCTCGGGCACTTCGGCGCGTCGCTGGCCGAGTTCAACCGGCGCTATCCCGGCATTCAGCTCGACGTCATCGTGAATGACCGCGTCGTCGATCCCATCGAAGAAGGCTTCGATGTCGCGTTCCAGATCTTTCCGCCCATCTCCGAATCGCTGATCGAACGGCGTCTCTTTCCCGTGCGGCGGCTCTTCTGCGCCGCGCCTTCCTATCTGCGCGAATATGGCACGCCGCAGCATCCCCGCGATTTGCTGCAGCACACCACGGCGCTTTATTCGGGTTATCCCTCGCGCAACCGCTGGACGATGACGCGCGGCGATGAAGTGGTCGAGATGGAGTTGCCCGGCATGATCCGCTCGAACTCCGTGCATCTGTTGCGCGACTACGCGCTGACGGGCGGCGGCGTAGTGTGCCTGCCGACGCTCGTCGCGAGCGCCGCGCTCCTGGACGGCTCGCTGGTGCCGATCCTCACCGATTACGCGCTCTCGCCGTTGAACTTCGCGGCGGTGTATCCCGCGACACAGCGCCAGGCGCTCAAAGTGAAGGCGCTGGTCGAATTTCTCGCCGACTGGCTCGGGCCCGAGCCGTCGTGGGACACGCCGCTCATCGAGCGCGGCTGGATCTGCTGAACTGCTTGCGCGCGCATCGATGCTCGCCTGAAAGTCTCTCCCGCGCCGATTCCCGCGCGATTATTCGCGAATCGCAAATGCCGTAATCGGCGCTGTGCCCGTTGTCGATGTCGTGGCGCGCTCCTAAAGTTGAATCCAAGAACTTACTCAACCGCAACAAAGTTGCATGGGACGGAGACAAACCATGACCGACACGTCATATCACACCTTCTTCGGTTCGCTAGACGCCTACCGCAAAGGCGAAATCGAAATCACGAGCGGCGCCGCGCGCCACTACGTGTTCTCGAACATCTTCGAAGTCGCTTCGCAGTCCGCGCCGTACGACAAGGTCGTCGTCGGCAAGAACATCGAATACGTGATCGAAGTGCTGCGTACGGAAGGGCAGTCGCGCTGGTTCGCGAGTTCGCACGACGAGTTCGCGATTCTGATGGACGGCAAAGCGCGCATCGACTTCATCGAGCTCGAAACACCGCCGCAGAACGTTCGGGGTTCGGTCCATGCTTCGAACGAAGGCGAGCAGCCCGCAGGCCGCGCGATGGGACATGTCGTGCTGCGCCGCGGCCATCAGGCGCTGCTGCCCGCCGGCTGCGCATACCGCTTCAGCGCGCAGAGGTCCGGCGTGGCGCTCGTGCAGACGATGCTCGGCGAGCTGTCGGTGGAGAAGTGGGCGGACATCTGCCTGCACTGAAACGCTTTATCCACACATCGCTCACAACATCAGGAGACACGACAATGGCGACCCTCGACACGCTCGATCATCCCGCCGGTTTCGCCGCCGACGCCGTCAAGGCCAGCGCGCCTGATCCCGTCACCGGCTATAAGCGCTTCTCGCTCGGCGCCTTCCAATTTCTACGCGACGAGTATTTCGTCAAGATCAACTGGCCCGCGAAAGGGCAGAACCGTACGCACGCCGTACCCGCCGACGCCTTCCTGCGCGCGATGATGCGAGACGTCGCGTGGGGCTTCTTCTACGGCTGGGTGAATTTCGACCACGTGTTCGGCACGCGCAATCACTACGGCAAGGTGGACATTTACGCGGGCTCGTTCAACGGCATCATGAAGGAAGCGGGCGTCGACTATATGGAGACCTTCGAAACGCCGACCATCATGGCGACGTTCAAGGCGATCCTGCACGACTGGACCAACGAGGGCTTCGATCCGTTTGCCGCGCCCGAGGAAACGGGCACGGCGTTCGGCCGCAAGCACGGTGACAACGACGCGGCCATCGAACGCACGCGCATCGCCACGCGTCGCATGCCGGGACTCGAAGGGGACTCGCCGCTGCGCGACGAGCTGCCCATCAACCGCGCATTCGCCGACGTACCCCAGGACGAGCCCGAAGTGCATGCGGAGCCCGGTTTCGAAGGAGAGTTGCACGCGTTCAATCTGTTCAAGTACCTGTCGCGTTCGGACGTGACGTGGAATCCGTCGGTGACGTCGGTGTGCGGCGAGAGCCTGTTCTGCCCGACCACTGAGGAATACATCCTGCCCGTCTTCCACGGCAATGATCGCGTTGAATGGTTCCTGCAGCTGTCGGATGAAATCGTCTGGGACATCGGCGACAAGAACACGGGCGCGCCGCGCGCCCGCATCACGATGCGCGCCGGCGACATCTGCGCGATGCCCGCCGACATCCGCCATCAAGGCTATTCGACCAAGCGCTCGATGCTGCTCGTGTGGGAGAACGCAACGCCGAATCTGCCGAAACGTTATGAGAGCGGCGAACTGAAGCCGTATCCCGTCGACTTCTGAAACACGGCGCGCCTCGTTTGAACCAGGAATTTCACATGCGAAACCAACTCTTTATCGACGGCCGCTTCACCGATGCAGCCGAAGGCGGCACGATTGACGTGCTCAATCCGCACGACGGCTCGCTGATCACGAAGATCGCCGCGGCCACGGCCCCGGATGTCGATCTCGCCGTCGCCGCCGCGACGCGCGCTATCCCGAAGTGGACGGGGATGGCCGCCGCCGAACGCGGGCGTCTGCTGCTGCGTCTCGCCGATGCAATCGAAGCGAATGCGGAAGAACTCGCGCAACTCGAATCGCTCGACACAGGTCATCCGATTCGCGATTCGCGCGCGCTGGACGTGCCGCGTACGGCTGCGTGCTTCCGCTATTTCGGCGGCATGGCCGACAAGCTGCAAGGCTCCGTGATTCCCGTCGAAACAGGTTTTCTCAACTATGTACAGCGTGCGCCCATCGGCGTGGTCGGGCAGATCGTGCCGTGGAATTTTCCACTGATGTTCACTAGCTGGAAGATGGGCCCAGCGCTCGCGGCGGGCAATACAGTCGTGCTGAAGCCTTCCGAGATCACGCCGCTTTCCACGTTGCGCATCGTCGAGCTGATGGCCGAAGTGGGCTTCCCCGCAGGCGTCGTCAACATCGTGTCGGGCTACGGCCATACGGCGGGCCAGCGGCTAGCAGAACATCCCGGCGTCGGCAAGATCGCGTTCACGGGTTCGACGGCCACGGGACGGCGCATCGTCGAAGCATCGCAGAGCAATCTGAAGCGCGTGCAACTCGAACTGGGCGGCAAAGGTGCGAACATCGTATTCGACGACGCCGACCTCGACGCCGCGATCAACGGCGCGGCGTGGGCGATCTTCCACAATCAGGGGCAGGCGTGCATTGCGGGCTCGCGTCTGATCCTGCACGAGCGCATTGCCGATCAGTTCCTGGAACGTTTCGTCGCGCTCGCTGCGTCGATCCGCATCGGCAATCCGCTCGATCCCGACACCGAAATGGGACCGCTCACCTCGCTGCAACATCTGGAGCGCGTCAAAGCGTATGTCGACGTGGCGCGCGAGCAGGGCGGGCGCGTGCTGACGGGCGGCGGCGCGCCGCAGGATGCATCGCTCGCGAACGGCTACTATGTGCGGCCCACGGTGGTCGAAGCGAAGACGCCGCACGACCGCATCGCGCAGGAAGAGGTGTTCGGGCCGTTCGTGACGGTGCTGCGCTTCGGCAGCGATGAAGAGGCGCTCAAGATCGCGAACGGCACCGACTACGGACTCGGCAGCGGCCTTTGGACACGCAATCTGTCGCGCGCGCATCGCACGGCGGCGCGGATGCACGCGGGCATGTGCTGGATCAACTGCTACAAGCGCGTGAATCCGGGCAGTCCGTTCGGCGGGGTCGGGCAATCCGGCTATGGACGAGAGATGGGCTACGAGGCGATGCACGATTACACGGAAGCGCGCTCGATCTGGGTCAACGTCGACGGCAACGTGCCGCCGCATTTCAAGCGCTAAGGCGGTGACGGCGATGAAAGACTTTGTCTACCAGGGCGCGCCATCGCGTGTGGTGTTCGGGTGGGGCGCGCTCGCGCAGTTGCCCGCCGAAGTCGAGCGGCTCGGCGCGCGGCGCGCGCTGATTCTCTCGACGCCCGAGCAGCGCGCTTTGGCCGACGAAGTTGCACGCGTGCTCGGCGAGCGCGCGGCGGGCGTGCATGCGCAAGCGGTGATGCACGTGCCCGTGGACGTAGCGCGCGCCGCGCGCGAAGCGGCCGCGGCGATCGATGCTGACTGCTGCGTCGCCGTCGGCGGCGGTTCGACCATCGGCCTCGGCAAGGCAATCGCGCTGGAGTCGCCGCTGCCCATCATCGCCGTGCCGACCACGTATGCAGGCTCGGAGATGACGCCGATCTACGGTCTCACGCAAGGGCGCGTCAAGCACACGGGCCGCGATACGCGCGTGCTCCCGCGCACGGCGATCTATGACCCGTCGCTGACGCTGACGTTGCCGCCGGCGATCTCGGCGGCCTCGGGCGTCAACGCGATTGCGCACGCCGTGGAAGCGCTCTATGCGGAAGACGCGAACCCCATCGTCAGCCTGATGGCGGAAGAGTCGATCCGCGCGCTGGGCGAAGCGTTGCCCCGCATCGTGCGCAAGCCGGACGACGCCGACACGCGCAGCCGCGCGCTGTACGGCGCGTGGCTCGCAGGCAGCTGTCTGGGCGCGGTCGGCATGGCGCTGCATCACAAGCTGTGTCATACGCTGGGCGGCACGTTCAACTTGCCGCATGCGCAGACGCACGCCGCGATGCTGCCGCATACGGCACACTACAACCACGAGGCCGCGTCCGACGCATTGACGCGCGTGGCGAAGGCGCTTGGCGGCCAGCATGCGAGCGAGGCCGGCCCGCTGCTTGACGACTTGAACCGCACGCTCGGCATTCCGATGTCGCTCGCGCAGATCGGCATGCCCGAAGGGGGCCTCGACGAAGCCGCTGAGCTGGCATGCCGCAATCCCTATGCGAACCCGCGTCCCGTCGAGCGCGACGCGATCCGCGCGCTGCTGCAGCGTGCATGGCTGGGCACCGCGCCCGCCTGACCACAACCACGCAGGAAGCTGGAGGAAGACATGACGACGGACGAACGAGAGGCCGAACGAGCCTTGACCGAACAGGTGGTGGCGAGTTTTGCGAACGCGGAAGATGCACGGCTGCGCACCCTGATGCAAAGCCTCGTGCGGCACATGCATGCGTTCGTGCGTGAAGTCGAGCCGACGGAAGCCGAGTGGATGGCGGCGATCCGCTTCCTGACCGCGACGGGCAAGATGTGCGACGACCTGGTGCGGCAGGAGTTCATCCTGTTGTCGGATACGCTGGGCGTGTCGATGCTGGTCGATGCGATCAATCATCGGCTGGCCACCGGTGCGACCGATACGACGGTGTTCGGCCCGTTCTATATCGAAGGAATGCCGGAGCGTGCTTACGGCGAGAACATGGCCTTCACGCCGGGCACACCCGCGCTCGTGCATGGCCGTGTGCTGACGACGTTGGGCGAACCCGTCGCGGGGGCGTTGCTCGACGTATGGCAGACGGCCGACAACGGCATGTATTCCGGGCAGGACACGGCGCAGCCGCATGGCAATCTGCGCGGACGCTATCGCACGGACGCTGAAGGCCGGTTTGCGATCACGACAATCGTGCCCGTCAGCTATCCGATCCCGACGGACGGCCCGGTTGGACAGATGCTCCGAGCGACAGGCAGGCATCCGTGGCGTCCCGCGCATCTGCATTTCATGATCAAGGCGCCGGGCTATCGCACGCTCGTCACACATCTGTTCGACAAGGACGATCCGTATCTGCAATCGGATGCTGTGTTCGGCGTGAAGCCTTCGCTGCTGGTCGCGTACGGCGAGCGCTCCGCAGGCGACGAACTCGCGCGCCGCTTCGGCTTCAGCGGCGATTATCGCGAAGCGCGCTACGACTTCGTTGTCGATGAGAGCGCGACGCCATGAGACGCTACTTTGCCGTGTTCGCGACCGACAAGCCACACATGCGCGAAGTGCGCGAACGCGTGCGGCCGAGTCATCGCGCGTATCTGCGTAGTGCGGCGTCGCATGGCGTGTTCGTGCGGCTGGGCGGGCCGACGCTCGCACCGCATTGCGATGCGATGAACGGCACGCTGCTCGTCATCGAGGCGGATGGCATCGGCGACGTCATGGCGTTTGTGGGCAACGATCCATACATGCAGGCAGGGTTGTTCGAGCGGGTGGAAGTGCGTCCGTGGGACTGGAGTCTGGGCAATCCGGAGCACCGCGTATGAACGGCGAGCCGAACCGGCTGTGCAGCCTCGGCGAAGTGCCCGACGGGGGCGCGCGCGTCGTGGACCGCGCGGACCGGCCCGTGATACTCGTGCGGCGCGGCGACAGTGTGTGGGGCTATGTGAACCGCTGTCCGCATTTTTCCGTCCGGCTCGATTACGAAGAAGGGCAGGTGTCGTGCTATCGCGCGCAGGTGTTGATGTGCGCGCACCACAGCGCACTGTTTCGCTTCGAGGACGGACGCTGCATCGAAGGGCCGTGTGCGGGAGCGGCGCTGGATGCCGTGGATGTGCGGGTGGATGCCACGCTGTCCGTCGTCGAAGTTGGCGTGTGAGTTCATTGCGGGAGCACCCGGCCACCCACGAAACGCGAGCGGGCAGTAAGATGGCGACTCGTTCTCTCGATGAGTGTTATTTCGATGCAAGTGCTGGTTGACGCGGACGCCTGCCCAGTCGTCGTCAAGGAGATACTGTTCCGCGCCGCACGGCGTGTGGAAGTGTGCGTTACGCTGGTCGCGAACCAGTATCTGCGGACACCGCCTTCGCGCTTCATCAAGGCAATACAGGTGCCGTCGGGCTTCGACGCTGCCGATGAACGCATCGTCGAACTGGTTCATGACGGCGACCTCGTGATCACGGCAGACATCCCTCTCGCCGCCGCAGCCCTCGACAAGGGCGCGCACGTGCTCGATCCGCGCGGGACCTGGTTTAGCCGCGAGAACATCCAGGAGCGTCTGACGATGCGCGACGTGATGGATCAGTTGCGCACTTCAGGCGTCGAAACGGGCGGTCCAACACCTTACTCTGCGAACGACGGCAAGGCGTTTGCGGGGCAACTGGACCGCTTTCTCGCGCGTCGTCGCGCTGTTTGATCGGATGTCTTTCGCGCAGTGAATTGCCATTCAACCGGCGTGATGACCTACAGTTGCAGATGTGGATTCGCGTGATTTCATGCGTCCGGACAGTTTGCATAGACGGGCGTCGGTCAGACGACATCATTTCTCGTGGCGATAGAGGCAGCGGCTGTGTTGCTGCTTTCGTATCGAGCCCCAGTTTTATACAGCAAGCGATTCATCCATACCGATGCAATCGATCGGTAAATATGCGCTTGTGGCGAGTCTCCGTGTCGTCGATGCAACGGCCTGGTCGGTCTGGTGGGACTTCGCGTGGATGTCGTGAATTGCACGGAGGTAGCAGACAGGTCGAATCTCTGGATCCACCGATCGAGAGGAGAGTGAGATGGCGAACCAACAGATGCCGTCCGCCGAAGCACAGATTGAAACTGCCGCCACGGGCTGGCGAGCAGTTGTTCCGCCGGCACAGTGGCTGGCCGGCTATCGATGGCAATGGCTTTCCGCCGATGCCATCGCCGGCGCGACGCTCGCTGCGTATGGCATACCCGTGTCGCTCGCCTACGCGACATTGGCAGGATTGCCGCCGCAATACGGTATCTATTGCTACCTGGTTGGCGGGCTGTTCTATGCGCTATTCGGATCGTCGCGTCAATTGGCTATCGGTCCCACGTCGGCGATTTCGATGCTCGTCGGTGTGACCGTCGCCGACATGGCAGGCGGCGACCCCGTGCGGTTCGCATCGATTGCAGCGCTGACCGCAATCCTCGTCGCCGTGATGTGCGTGCTGGCGTGGATTTTCAAACTGAGCTCGCTTGTCAATTTCATCAGCGAAACAATATTGCTCGGCTTCAAGGCGGGTGCGGCGCTGACGATCGCGTTGACGCAATTGCCGAAGCTGTTCGGTGTCAAGGGCGGCGGTGAGCAGTTCTTCGAGCGCGTCGCGATCCTGGTCGGGCAACTTCCCGATACACAACTCGTCGTACTCGCTTTCGGTATTGCAGCGATCGCGCTTCTGCTATTGGGGGAGAAATTGCTTCCCGGCCGCCCTGTCGCGTTGTTCGTCGTGGTGTTATCCATCGTGCTGCTGACGGTGACGCCGCTTCGCGAGATGGGGTTCAAGATCGTCGGCACGTTGCCGACCGGCTTGCCCGAATTTCACTTTCCAGCGCTGCGCGTGCGCGATGTCGACGGCATCATTCCCTTGGCATTTGCATGCCTGCTGCTGTCATACGTCGAAAGCGTGTCGGCGGCACGGGCGATCGCGCAAAAGAACGGCTATGAAATCGATCCGCGCCAGGAACTGCTCGGGTTGGGCGCGGCCAATCTGGCGGCGGGGCTCTTCCAGGGCTACCCGGTAGCGGGCGGCTTGTCGCAGTCGTCCGTCAACGACAAGGCGGGTGCAAAGACGCCGCTTTCGCTCGTATTTGCTTCGATCACAATCGGTCTGTGTCTGCTGTTCCTGACGGGATTGCTCACCAATCTGCCAAACGTGGTGCTGGCCGCGATCGTGCTCGTTGCCGTCAAGGGGCTGGTGGACATCCGCGAACTGCGTCATGTATGGCATGTGAGCCGCTATGAGTTCCTTGTTTCGATGCTCGCCTTTGCCGCGGTGTTGCAGCTTGGCATCCTGAAAGGCGTGATTGTCGCGGTTCTTGCATCGATGCTGCTGCTCATCAGGCGCGCCGCGCATCCGCACGTAGCGATGCTGGGGCGCATTCCCGGCACGCAACGCTATTCGGATGTCGAACGTCATCCCGACAACGAGGCGGTGCCCGGCGTGCTGATGTTTCGCGTGGAGGCGTCGCTGCTTTACTTCAACACCGAACATGTCCGGGCGACGGTATGGGAGAAGATCCGCTCGAGCGCCAGCCCCGTCAAGCTGGTGATCTGCGACCTGTCCAGCTCTCCATCAGTCGACATTGCGGGCGCGCGGATGTTGGCGGCCATGCAAGCGGATCTTTCCAAACGAGGCATGGTTCTGCGGATCGTGATGGCCCACGCGGGTGCGCGCGACATCCTTCGCGCGGAAGGACTCGAGGAGCGCGTCGGTCATCTTGGGCGTCGTGTCACCGTCAGCGATGTAGTCGATGCGTTCCTGCGAGGCGCCGACACAACCTCCGCCACGTTGGACGAGACCTGAAAAGGGGCGTTGCAGGATACAAACAGGATGGCGTGAGCCGTCGAATGGCTACGACAATCGAAAAGCATTATCACGCGAAGCAACGTCAGCCTTTGCGCGATATAACCTGAGAGGTTTAAGCGAGGGAAACATCATGGAATTCGTGCTATTAGCTGCAATCTTCTTCACGTCGGCGGGATTTTTTGTCGGCGGTTCAGCGGAGACGACTCCGCCGCCGACGGTTGCGCCGGCTCCTTCTTCCGAGTCGAACGGCGAGACTGCGGCTCCGCAGTTGCGTGCCGGGTTGCCGGGAATGAACGCTGGGCGTTTTCAGCAGGCTGCGGGCGCGCAGTCATAAACGAGACAGTGCGACGTCAAGAAAAAAGAAAAAAGTACGGGGCCTTTCGTCCGACATCGGAAATACATGCCGAAAATATCGGCTCAGTGCACCGTGCACTGCCGGCTTATTAAAAATTTCAGCAGCGCCCGGTAAATCCACCTATTTCTTCTTGACTATTTTCAGCGGCAAATTTAAAAGCTGCTGAAGAGTCGATCCTGCCAGTCGCGAGAGCGCAGTCACCGCCTGCGTCATTTGTCTATTGTCTGATCGAGCACCCGCAATTCGTGTCGAGTAGATGCAACCCTGTGTTGCCTGAGCATTTCCCGGTCTCTACAAACCAACGACGTTTGAACAGCAACGTCGACCATAACGCACCGCTTACTTGCGGCACGTGAGGAAAGCATGGACACGTTCGAAGTCGAGTCATCGCTGCATTCCGATGAGCAGCTTTCCCACATCGCGGCCGCGTTGAATGCATTGCGGCGGGGCGACACGTCATATCGTCTGCCCGAAAACTGGACGGGCAAGGCGGCAGAGATTGCAAGCGAGTTCAACCAGTTGTCGTCTCAGACGAGACACATCGGACAGCGCCTCGGCAGGATCTCGAGACACCTGAGGGGCCACGGGGAGTTGAAGAAGGAAATTGCCATCGAGAGCGGCGCGCTGACAGGGATCTGGCTCGACAGCGCATCGCACGTCAATCTTCTCTTCGAGAGCGTAACGACGGCCAACGAGTGTACGAAAACAGTCCTTGGCGCGCTAGCGTCGCTCCAGAAAGGCGAAGCCGCGTCGTTGCCAGCGGACTGGACGGGCATTCACGGCAAGGTCGCACACGTCTTCAACGACGTGGTCGAACAGAACGTTCGCATTGCAGAAGAACTGGGCCGGTTGAGCAAGGTAGTCGGCAAGGAGGGGCGGCTGAAGGAACGTGCGGCGCTTCCCTATGCTCGCGGATTCTGGGGCGATTCGATCGACGCCGTTAACTCTTTGATCGCGGACCTCGTGCACCCGACTAGCGAAGTGGCGCGCGTCATCGGCGCAGTTGCGCAAGGAGATCTTTCGAAGAGCATGGCGCTGGAAGCAGATGGGCGTCCATTGCAAGGCGAATTCTTTAGAACCGCCAAGACGATCAATACGATGGTCGAGCAACTCGGCACCTTCGCGGTCGAAGTCACGCGTGTGGCGCGGGAGGTGGGCACGGAAGGCAAGCTCGGCGGCCAGGCGGATGTGCAGGGCGTGGCGGGCACATGGAAGGATCTGACCGACTCGGTCAACTCGATGGCGGGCAATCTGACGAGCCAGGTGCGCAATATCGCCGAAGTGACGAAAGCGGTTGCAGCGGGCGACCTGTCGAAGAAGATCACGGTTGACGTGAAGGGCGAAATCCTCGAACTGAAGAACACGATCAACACGATGGTGGACCAGTTGCGCTCGTTCGCGTCGGAGGTGACGCGCGTCGCACGCGAGGTGGGCACGGAAGGCAAGCTCGGCGGTCAGGCGGATGTGCAGGGGGTGGCGGGTACATGGAAGGATCTGACCGACAACGTGAACTTCATGGCGGGCAACCTGACGAGCCAGGTGCGCAACATCGCCGAAGTGACGAAAGCGGTTGCAGCGGGCGATCTGTCGAAGAAGATCACCGTCGACGTAAAAGGCGAAATCCTCGAACTGAAGAACACCATCAACACGATGGTGGATCAGTTGCGCTCGTTCGCGTCCGAAGTGACGCGCGTCGCACGTGAGGTGGGCACGGAAGGCAAGCTGGGTGGCCAGGCGGACGTGCAGGGCGTGGCGGGTACATGGAAGGATCTCACCGATTCCGTGAACTCGATGGGCGGTAACCTGACTGCGCAGGTGCGCAATATCGCCGACGTAACGACTGCTGTTGCAGCAGGCGACCTGTCGAAGAAGATCACTGTCGACGTGAAGGGTGAAATCCTCGAACTGAAGAACACGATCAACACAATGGTGGATCAGTTGCGCTCGTTCGCGTCGGAGGTGACGCGCGTGGCGCGCGAGGTCGGCACGGAGGGCAAGCTGGGCGGCCAGGCGGACGTGCAGGGCGTGGCGGGTACATGGAAGGATCTGACCGACTCCGTCAATTCGATGGCGGGCAACCTGACGGCGCAGGTGCGCAACATCGCGGACGTGACGACTGCCGTTGCTGCGGGCGACCTGTCGAAGAAGATCACCGTCGACGTGAAGGGCGAAATTCGCGAACTGAAGAACACGATCAACACGATGGTCGATCAACTCGGTTCGTTTGCATCCGAGGTGACGCGGGTGGCGCGGGAGGTGGGCACGGAAGGCAAGCTCGGCGGCCAGGCGGATGTGCAGGGCGTGGCGGGCACATGGAAGGATCTGACCGACTCGGTCAACTCGATGGCGGGCAATCTGACGAGCCAGGTGCGCAATATCGCCGAAGTGACGAAAGCGGTTGCAGCGGGCGACCTGTCGAAGAAGATCACGGTTGACGTGAAGGGCGAAATCCTCGAACTGAAGAACACGATCAACACGATGGTGGACCAGTTGCGCTCGTTCGCGTCGGAGGTGACGCGCGTCGCACGCGAGGTGGGCACGGAAGGCAAGCTCGGCGGTCAGGCGGATGTGCAGGGGGTGGCGGGTACATGGAAGGATCTGACCGACAACGTGAACTTCATGGCGGGCAACCTGACGAGCCAGGTGCGCAACATCGCCGATGTGACGAAGGCCGTGGCCGCAGGCGATCTGTCGAAGAAGATCACCGTCGACGTGAAGGGCGAAATCCTCGAACTGAAGAACACGATCAACACGATGGTCGATCAGCTTGGTTCGTTTGCATCGGAGGTAACGCGCGTCGCACGTGAGGTGGGCACGGAAGGCAAGCTCGGCGGTCAGGCGGATGTGCAGGGCGTGGCGGGTACGTGGAAGGATCTGACCGACAACGTGAACTTCATGGCGGGCAACCTGACGAGCCAGGTGCGCAACATCGCCGACGTGACGAAGGCCGTGGCAGCAGGCGACCTGTCGAAGAAGATCACCGTCGACGTGAAGGGTGAAATCCTCGAACTGAAGAACACGATCAACACGATGGTGGACCAGTTGCGCTCGTTCGCGTCGGAGGTGACGCGCGTGGCGCGCGAGGTCGGCACGGAAGGCAAGCTGGGCGGCCAGGCGTACGTGCAGGGCGTGGCGGGTACATGGAAGGATCTGACCGACAACGTGAACTTCATGGCGGGCAACCTGACAAGCCAGGTGCGCGGTATCGCGAAGGTGGTGACAGCCGTTGCGAACGGCGACCTGGCGCGCAAGCTGACCGTCGAAGCCAAAGGCGAAGTGGCGGCGCTTGCGGACACCATCAACAGCATGACGGAAACGCTCGCAACCTTCGCCGATCAGGTGACCACCGTGGCACGTGAGGTCGGCGTGGAAGGCAAGCTCGGCGGCCAGGCGAAGGTGCCGGGCGCGTCGGGCACGTGGAAGGGTCTGACGGAGAACGTCAACCAGCTCGCTGCGAACCTGACGACGCAAGTGCGCGCCATTGCCGAAGTGGCGACGGCCGTCACGCAGGGCGACCTGACGCGCTCGATTACCGTCGAGGCGCTTGGCGAAGTCGCCGCGCTGAAGGATACGATCAACGAGATGATCCGTAACCTCAAGGACACCACGCAGGTCAACACCGAGCAGGACTGGCTGAAGACGAACCTCGCGAAGTTCAGCCGCATGCTGCAGGGGCAGAAGGATCTCGTTGCGGTCGGGCAGTTGATCCTGTCGGAGCTGGCGCCTGTCGTCGGCGTGCAGCAGGCGGAATTCTTCGTGCTCGACCCATCCGAACATGCCGCGTCACTGCGCCTGATGGCGAGCTATGCATCGAGCGGTCATTCGGCGCACGGCAAGCGTGTGCAGATGGGCGAAGGGCTGATCGGCCAATGCGCGGTCGAGCGGCGCAAGATTCTGCTGGAGCCGTCGGCCAGCGAGCCGGTCCGCATTACGTCCGGTCTGATCAGTATCGTGCCGCACAATGTTCTCGTGCTGCCCGTCGTGTTCGAAGGACAGGTAAAAGGTGTGATCGAACTCGCGTCGTCAGAGTGCTTCAACCCGACACACCTCGCGTTTCTCGATCAGCTGACGGAAAGCATCGGCATCGTCATCAATACTATCGAGGCCAACACCCGCACAGAGGATCTGCTGAAACAGTCGCAATCTCTCGCGCGTGAACTGCAGAGCCGACAGGAAGAGCTGCAAACGACGAACGAAGAACTGCAGGAGAAAGCGCGCTTGCTGGCGCACCAGAACCAGGAAGTCGAACGCAAGAACACCGAGGTCGAACAGGCGCGCCAGGCGCTCGAAGAAAAGGCGAAGCAGCTCGCATTGACGTCGAAGTACAAGTCGGAGTTTCTGGCCAACATGTCTCACGAGCTTCGCACGCCGCTCAACAGCCTGTTGATTCTCTCCGATCAACTGTGCAAGAACTCCGAGGGCAATCTGTCGACAAGGCAGATCGAGTTCTCGCGCACGATCCATTCGTCAGGCAATGAACTGCTGATGCTGATCAACGACATTCTCGACCTGTCGAAGATCGAGTCGGGTACGGTTGCAATGGATTTTGCGGAGCATCGCCTTGCAGATTTGACGTCATATGTGGAGCGCACGTTCCGGCACGTTGCCGAGGCACGCAACGTCGACTTCGTGATCGAACTCGGCACGCACTTGCCGGCATCGATTCGCACCGATATCAAGCGCCTGCAACAGATCCTGAAGAACCTGCTGTCGAATGCGTTCAAGTTCACGCATCGAGGTCACGTCACGCTGTCGGTCGAGGAGGTGTCGGGCGGCTGGAGCGCGGACAATGAAAGACTGCATAGCGCGCCTGCATGCATCGCATTCTCGGTGTCGGATACGGGCATCGGCATTTCGGCAGACAAGCAGCAGATCATCTTCGAGGCATTCCAGCAGGCCGATGGCAGCACGAGCCGGAAGTATGGCGGCACGGGCCTCGGCCTCGCGATCAGCCGCGAACTGTCAAAACTGCTGGGCGGCGAAATCCGGCTCATCAGTTCGCCGAACAAGGGAAGCACGTTTACGCTCTATCTTCCGCTGTCGGCTGAAATGGGGCGCGTCGCACGCAAGACCGTTTCTCTTTCCGGCGATGCGGCGCCCGCGGCCGTGCTTGATGAAGGCGTCAGCGAGTTCGATCTGCTTGCGGCGCATGAGTTCGTCGATACCGTCGTGGGCGACACGCGCGAACTGGTGAGCGCCCCCGAGGACGATCGCTTCAGCATCATGGACGGAGACCGTGTGCTGATGATCGTCGAAAACGATCTGGCGTTTGCGCATTTTCTTCTCGACGCTGCACGTGAACAGGGATTCAAGGGACTCGTCACGCCGCTCGGTGCGCCTGCGCTGACGCTTGCCGAACAGTTCAAGCCCGATGTCATCACGCTCGATCTGTTCCTGCCGGACATGGACGGCTGGCGCGTTCTGGGCCGCCTCAAGAACGACATGGCGACACGTCATATCCCCGTTTGCGTGATTTCAACGGACGAGTCGCGAGAGCGTGCCCTCAAGGCCGGTGCGTTTGCCTTTCTCACCAAGCCGATCCAGGCGCGTGAAATACTGGACGATGCATTGAGCGTGCTGGCCGTCCATGCGAGTGCAGCGCCGCGCACGCTGCTCGTGGCGCTAGGCGATTCCCCGGCACGCAAGGAGTTCGCTGCGTTGGTTTCCAGCGAGAGAATCGTGCCCATATTCGCGGACTCGCGCGAACAGCTATTGAACGCGCTCGCCGAAGGGCAAGTATCCGCTGTCGTGTTGGGCGCGGAGATGTTCCAGGCCTGCAGCGACGAGATGAGCGCCGCGCTGTCGCATCGCGGTACTTTTGCACCCTTGCCGCTGATCGTTTTCGCACCCGGTCAGGCGGCCGGCCCGTGGACGCGCGAAATCGAATGCTTCAATCCGTTCGTCGCGCCCGACATGAGTCGTTTGCTCGACCTGTCCGTGGCATGGCTGCACTGCGACGGGAAATGGCTGCCGCAGCAGGCACGCGACATTATCGGCAGCCTGCATGGCGCGAATGAAGAGCTGACTGGACGCAAGGCGTTGATCGTGGACGACGACATGCGCAACATCTTCGCACTGGCGACCGTTCTCGAAGATCATGGGATGAGGCACGTCTGGGCCGACAACGGCAGAGATGCCATCAGGCTCGTTGAAACCGACTCCGAAATCGACATCGTGCTGATGGACATCATGATGCCGGAGATGGATGGTCTCGTTACCACGAGTGAAATCCGCAAGCTTCCCGTCGGTCGCACGCTTCCCATCATCGCGGTCACTGCAAAGGCCATGAAGGGCGATCGGGAGCGATGCATCGAGGCGGGTGCATGGGACTATCTGTCGAAGCCGGTCAACCGCGAGGATCTGCTTGCGGTGCTACATGCGTGGCTGCATCGGTAGGAGGGCGCAATGGATCATGCAGTTGCTTCCGCGCGGCAGCCGGTCAACATTCTCGTGGTAGACGATCTGCCGCAACAGCATGTCGTGATGCGAACGGTCCTCGAAGAACTCGGGGAGAATGTCATTACCGTCGCATCGGGCCGCGAAGCGTTGAAAGCCGTACTCGAACGGGCCTTCGCAGTCATTCTGCTCGACGTGAACATGCCCGGCATGGACGGTCTCGAAACGGCGTCGCTGTTGCGAACCTATCGGCGCACGGCGCGAACACCGATCATTTTCGTGACTGCGTATATCGACGAATCGGAGATGAAGCGGGCCTATTCGCTGGGCGCCGTCGACTATATTTCCGCCCCTGTCGTGCCGGAAATCCTGCGCTCGAAGGTCAAGGTTTTCGTCGAAATGCACCGCATGCATCACGAGTTGTTGTCGCGGGCGGAGGAACGGGAAGCCATCGTTCGGGCGGAAGCCGGCCGCGCTGCCGCCGAGCAGGCGCGGCAACGCGCGGATTTTCTGGCGGCGGCGAGCCATGCGCTGACCCGTTCGCTCGAAATCGACGCGACGTTGCAGCGCATCGCGGAACTGGCGTGCAGCGAGCTGGCGGATACCGCCTTCGTCGCGGTGAGAGGCATCGGCGAATTCTCGACTGGGCTGACAGTGAAGTCAGCAAGACGAAACGATGGGAACGCGCCGGATTTCGCTGCCTTCCAGTCGAAGGCGCTCAACCGGGCGTTTCCTGCCATCGACCGATTCGTGCATCGATTGCTGCATGAAGAACAGGTGGAAGTCGAACCCGCCGTAGGCGAATGCGTCAGCGAAGCGATTGAAGGGGCAGCGTTCGTGGAGGGCGTGCGGCGCGTGAGTGCTTTTCCGTTGTTGACGGGCAACCAGAAGGGCGTGATCGTGCTTTGCTCGTCGGAGGCGGCCATGCCTGCCGAGCAGACGACGTTATGCCAGGAATTCGTCAGCCGTGCGTCCATCGCGCTGGAGAATGCGCTGTTGTTCTCGGCGATCCGCGACGGCGACAGACGCAAGAATGAGTTTCTCGCCATGCTTGCGCATGAATTGCGCAACCCGCTCGCGCCCATCGCAAACGCGGCCGCTGTCATGCGCAGTGCCAGCGAGGGCGATGCGCAAGTGTTGCGCTGGGCTAGCGAAATCGTCGGAACGCAGGTCGAGCACATGGTGCGCATCGTCGAGGATCTTCTCGACGTGTCGCGTATTGCGAGGGGGACGGTTGCGCTGCGTCTGACGCCTGTGCCGCTTTCCATCGTGATCGGCCGCGCCGTTGAAACCAGCCGGCCTCATTTGATACGCCGTTCGCAAACCTTGATCTGCGACGAAGAGGCCGTCGACATCATCGTCAATGGCGACGTCGTGCGGCTCGCGCAGATTGTCGCGAACCTGCTCAACAACGCGTCGAAGTTCACGCCGCAAGGCGGCCACATTTCGTTATCCACTCGCTTTGCGGACGGCACGGCGACCATTACCGTCGCCGACGACGGTCAAGGCATCGACGCTGAGTTTCTGCCGCATGTGTTCGAACTGTTTGCGCAGGCGGACGGCTCGTTGCACCGGTCGCTGGGCGGGCTCGGTATCGGTCTCACGCTCGTCAGGCATCTGACGGAACTCCACGGCGGGTCCGTGCGCTGCAAGAGCGACGGCCTGGGCAAGGGCTCGGAGTTCGTCGTGCAACTGCCGGGAACCGTGGCCGAGCGCACGATGCCGGCGCTTGCGCCCGTCGTGCATCTGAACCGAAAGGCGGCCATACGCGTGCTGGTGGTCGACGATCTCGTCGCATCGGCGGAAAGCCTCGAGGCGCTGCTGACGATACACGGGTACATCGTCAGATGCGCGATGGACGGCGCGACTGCGCTGCAGGCGGCCTCTGAGATGCGGCCGGATGTCATCGTGCTCGACATCGGACTGCCGGATATGACGGGGTATGAGCTGGCGAGATATCTACGTCAGGATCGCGCCTGTCGAGACGCGCTGATCATTGCGCTCAGCGGCTATGGTCAGGAAGACAACATCCGTCAGGCAATGGAGGCAGGCGTCGATCATTACCTGGTCAAGCCGGCGGACCTTGCAGTATTGCTCGATCTGCTGAGTTCGCGCGATGAAGGGCAAAGCTACGACGGGGTCGCGTCGACCTGACGGTTGAAACGATGGTTTGCGGTGCGCAAACCGGCAAGGGCAAGCGATGCAATCGCGCCGCTCGCCCTTGCCCTGTCGCCCGGGCGTCGATCAGGAGCCGAATCGGTCGTCTATCACACGCTGCGCGGCATTCAACCCTGTCGTCAACGCTTCGTCTTCCGTGCCGAAGGCGCGGTTTCCCTCCGCGATGAGCCGAACGGGTACGCCTATTGGCCTTCGCGGGTCCGCCGTGCAGATACTCACCACGGCAATGTAGGCCGCCGCAGGCCCATAGGTGAAATCGCTCGACACCGCCCGCACGGGCTCGAGTTTCACGGTGACCTCGAAGTCCTTGTACGTGTAGGTTTTTTCCATGGATTCACTCCGCGTTGTCGGCTGTGATCGCAGCGTCAATCAAACCTCAGCAACCAAGTTAATGATGCTGGTCTGAAAAATCAATAGGTTCGGCGCAGAGTCCGTCGCGTGGGTGCGTATCCTTAATGCATCACGGTATCTGCTTTGCCAATCGGGCTCCCGTGTATCCACCGGACCCCGAATTGACGGCACTGTGATCGATGCGGCGCTCACTTTGCTTGAACGCCGCGCGAATGGTCATTTGATGAAGCTCAGTTCCTTGCTGATTCGCTCCAGGATCGGCTTTTTCTTTTCGTTGAAGGACGCTTTGTTCTGCTGGATCAGGTTATTGCCTTTGGTGTCGATCGAGATGATCAACGGACCAAACTCCTTCACGCGATTGATCCAGAGCGTTTCCGGCATGCCGAGGTCTTGCCATTGCGCGTCTTCGATTTCCTCAACCAGCGTAGCCGCGAGGACCGCGCAGCCGCCCGGAAAGATGGCGTGCACGGCCTTGTGTTCCTGACACCCGGCCGCCGTCTCCGGACCCATGCCCCCCTTGCCGACGATCAGTTTGACGCCCGTCTGTTCAATGAATTCGCGCTCGAATTTTTCCATGCGCATGCTGGTCGTGGGGCCAATCGAAACCATTTCGAAGCTGCCGTCATCTTTCTTTCGAACGATCGGGCCCGCATGAAAAATGGCGCCGCCTTCCAGATCGACGGGCAATTGTCTGCCTTGCTCGATCAGTCGACGATGTGCGACGTCCCGGCAAGTGACGAGCCGGCCGGTCAGATAGACGACGTCGCCGACATTGAGATCGTCGAGGTCTTCGGACTTGATGGGCGTTGTAAGGACCTTCTTCACAGCACCACTCCTTCATGGGAAAGTATTTCGTACGACAGGTCGGCGTTGATCTTGATCTTTCCGCGCCGATGAGCCCAACAACCAGTGTTGATCGCAACACCGATCGTCGACGGATGACGTGCTGACGATTCGATATTGACGCCCATCACGCTGTTGTTTCCGGTGAGGCCCTGAGGGCCAATGCCGACTTCATTGAGCCCTTGTTCGAGCAATTCCTCCATCAAGGCTGCGCGCGGGTTTGCGCTCTTCGAATCGACCGGCCGCAGGATAGCGAGCTTGGAAAGCCGGGCGGCCGTTTCGACAGAAGTGGACACGCCCACGCCGACGAGCAGAGGCGGACATGCATTCACCCCGCGCTCGGTGATGACATCCATCACGAACTCGGCCACGCCCTCATAGCCCTGGCCGGGCATCAGAACCTTTGCTGCGCCGGGCAGCGTGCATCCGCCGCCGGCCATGTAAACATCGATGGTGCAGCTGTCCTTGTCGGGGACGATGCGCCAGTCCAGCCAGGGAATCTGCGTGCCCGTGTTGGTCCCGGTGTTCTTTTCATCGAACGTTTCGACGGCGTTGTGACGCAGAGGTCCGAGCCTCGTCGCGACCTCGGTAGCGCCGCGCAGAATGTCTTCGAGTTCCCCAAGCAGCGGAAAATGTGCGCCTGCTTCGACGAAATACTGAATGACACCCGTGTCCTGGCAGCTTGGACGATTCAGTTTGTCGGCAGCTTCCTGATTGCCGTGCATCGAGTCGTAGATCGACTTGGCCAGCGGATTCGTTTCCATCGTCCGCAACTCGGATAATTTCGCTTTGACGTCCTTTGGCAGGCGTTTGCCGATATAGGCCGTGAATTTGGCCATCGTATCGGTAAGGGACTGGATACTGGCTTCCTTGTCCACGTTCACTCCTGGTACTGTGGGGTTGGGATTGAGTTCGTTGTCACGACGACCGAAACCGCGAGCATGGCCGCACCCGCGCAAGGACCTTCGAATTCGTTCGTGTGAGGGGACTTTACCGAACTCAGAGTGCTGAAACCGGCTTGATAGTCAAGGCATCTTTAACTTCAATTCATAACCGGCAAAGGGCAGGCCGTCCCGCGTGTTACCTGCCAAACAACTATCTTGCAAATACCCGTAATACACGTAAAATACATTTACCTGCCGAACAGGTAACCCTCCAGGGCGCTCCGCGATGAAACGCACGTTGCTCAACCCGCAACAGCTTGGCCAGATCCTGCGCACCGCGCGGCGCGGCAAAGGGCTTTCGCAGGCCCAGGCCGCGTCGCGCGTCGGTCTCAGTCAGAGCCGGCTTTCGGCGCTCGAGCTCAATCCCGACTCCATCACGTCGGAACAACTGTTTGCGCTGCTGGCCATGTACGGCCTCGAACTGAGCGTGCAGACGCGGCCGGCCAGCGCTGTGCCGTCGCAGGAGGAGTGGTAACCGTGGGCCGCCCGTCTCATGCGCGCGCGCTGTCGGTATGGACCAACGGTCTGCGTGTCGGCACCTGGCGCATTCCGTCGCGCGGCGACATGGAGCTTCAGTACGACCGCGACTGGATGGCGTCGGCCGCGGGACGGCCGTTGTCGCTGTCGCTGCCGTTCGGGATCGACGATGCGCCGTTGCGCGGCGAGCGCGTGCGCAACTATTTCGACAATCTGCTGCCCGACAGCGAAGCGATCCGTCGGCGTCTCGCCACGCGCTTCAGGACGGCCACCACCGACGCCTTCGATCTGCTCGAGGCCATCGGCCGCGACTGTGTGGGCGCTGCGCAGCTGCTTGCCGAAGACGCGCGGCCGGAAGGCTTCGACCGGATCGATGGCATGCCGATGTCGGACGAAGCGATCGAACAGATGCTCGCACGCACGGTCGCGTCGGGCGGTCCGGGCGCGGGCGGCGACAACGACGACTTTCGGATTTCGCTCGCGGGCGCACAGGAAAAGACCGCGCTGCTTCGTCACAACGGAAAGTGGATGCGTCCTCATGGCGCGACGCCGACCACGCACATCTTCAAGCTGCCGCTTGGGCTCGTGGGCAACAAGAAGGCAGACTGGACGACTTCCGTCGAAAACGAATGGCTCTGTCTCGCGCTCTGCAGGGCGTTTGGTCTGCCCGTGCCGAATGCCGATATCCTGACCTTCGGCGAGCAGAAAGTGCTGGCCGTCGAACGCTTCGACCGCCGGCTTCATCCTTCGCGCAAGTGGATTCTGCGGTTGCCGCAAGAGGACTTTTGCCAGGTGCTTGGCAAGCCGCCGCATCAACGGTATGAGGCGGATGGCGGACCCGGCATGATCGATATCGCCGCCGTGTTGCGTCAGTCGGAGCAGCCCGACGACGATCTCGCCACCTTCCTCACTGCGCAGATTCTGTTCTGGATGCTCGCTGCGCCGGACGGTCATGCGAAGAACTTCAGCATCCAGCTGTTGCCGGGCGGACGTTACGCTCTGACGCCGCTGTACGACATCATGTCGATCTGGCCTGTCGAAGGCGACGGCGGCAATCAATGGTCGTGGCACAAGGCGAAACTTGCGATGGCCGTGGTCGGCAAGAACCGGCACTATCTGATGAAGGACATCCAGCGCCGCAACTTCAACGCGATGGCGTCGCGCTGTTTCTATGGCGCCGATGCCGAGCCGCTGATTGCCAGTTTGATCGAAAAGACTCCCGTCGCTATCGAACAGGTTGCAGCAGAACTTCCTGCTGGCTTCCCTCAGAAGGTGGCGAAGCGGATCTTCGATGGACTCAGGGCCTCGGCGGAGCGCCTCGCCGCCATGCAGCCGGGTATCTGATATCGGGGTTGCAGACTGCCTCTTCGAATCGCATCTGCCGGCCGTTGTGCTGCAACGCTTGCAGACAAGCAGGGAAGGTTAGAATGCTGGCGTCGACGAAAGCGACGTTCGCTCCGCACAAGGCTACCCGCGCGCTATGGAAATCAAGTGGATTGAGGATTTCATCGCCCTCGCTCAATACCAGAGCTTCTCGCGAGCAGCGGAATTCCGCAATGTGACTCAATCGGGATTCAGCCGGCGAATCCAGTCTTTAGAACAATGGGTCGGCGCCGAACTGATCGACCGCAGCAGTTTTCCCCCGGTCTTGACGCCTGCAGGTCAGCTGTTCCGTGAGGTAGCGGACGACGTCCTGAACAAGCTCTTCGATACGCGCGCGATCATCCGCACAGAGCAGCGCATTGCCGGCAAGAGTCTGCAGATTGCGGCCGGGCATACCATCGCGCTGAATTTTCTTCCCTCCTGGCTAAAGGCGCTTGCGGCTCACTTCGGAGAAGTGCGTGCGCGGGTGGTGCCGACCAACGTGCACGACTCGATTCTGATGCTCGTCAACGGCAACTGTGAGTTGATGTTTGCGTACCACCATCCCGAACTTCCCTTGCATCTCGACCCGGCGAAGTACGAGCATGTCACGGTAGGCATCGACACGCTCATGCCCGCGACGAGGCCGAATCAACGCTCCGCTCCGATGTACCGTCTGCCGGGCACCGCAAAACAGCCCTTGCCGCACATCTCTTATACGGACACGAGCTATTTCGGGCGGTGTCTTTCCCTGCTGCTTGGCCGGGCTTCGAGTACGCCTTCTCTGAGACTCCATTACGAATCGGACATGGCCGAAGTCCTCAAGAAGCTCGTGATGGAAGGCGAGGGCATTGCGTGGCTTCCCAGAAGTGCAATTGCGGAAGAACTCGATAACGGCGAGCTCGTTCCCGCGGGACCGTCCGTGTGGAACCTCGAAATCGCGTTGCGCGTCTATCGCGATGCGTCCAATCGCAATGAGTTTCTCGATTCACTCTGGCAGCACCTCCGCGCCGTTTCGCCTGTTTCCGGCTAGGGTTTTCCCGGCTTATGCGAAATCCGCATAGCCGCATGCAGCACTGGCATTCAGGCCTTTTTGATCCTCTTTACTATCCGTTCTGACTCTGACGCGACGCGTGGCCGGCGCCGTGCAGAACCTCTTTCAGCGCATGACGATCGCATCGCGGCCGCCATGCGTCACTCAAGGACGGATGGAAATGAAGAATCGCCTGACTCTGACTATCGCCGCCGGGATGGTGCTCGGCGTCCTTGCCGGCTATGCGTGTCACACGAGCTTGTCCGACCCTGCAACGGTAAAGGCCGTGGCGGGGTACTTCTCGATCGTGACGGACATCTTCCTGCGGCTCGTCAAGATGATCATTGCGCCGCTGGTCTTCGCGACGCTGGTATCCGGTCTCGCCGGCATGGACAGCGGTCAGGACGTGGGCCGGATAGGTCTGCGGTCGGTCGGGTGGTTCGTCTGCGCGTCTCTGCTGTCGCTGAGTCTCGGCCTCGTACTGGCCAATCTGCTACAGCCGGGCGCCGGATTGCATCTGATCGAGAGTGCGGGCGAGGTGAACACCGGCCTGAACACATCGGCGCTGAACGTCAAGGATGTCATCACGCACGCGTTTCCGACCAGCTTGCTGGACGCGATGGCACGCAACGACATCCTGCAGATACTTATCTTCTCCGTGTTTCTCGGGCTGGCACTCAGTGCACTGAAACGCGACGAGCGCGTGAAGATCGTCATCCAGGCGATCGACGGGATGGTGCCCGTCATGCTGCGTCTGACGAACTATGTGATGCGCGCCGCGCCGCTTGGTGTGTTCGGCGCGATTGCATCCGCTGTGACGTTGCGCGGCATCGACGTGCTGTACACCTACGGCAAGCTGATCGGTTCGTTCTACCTTGGGCTGGCGCTTCTGTGGGCGATCCTGATCGGCATGGGTTATCTCTTTCTGGGCCGCCGCATTGGAACGCTTCTGAAGTGCGTGCGCGAGCCGGCCATGATTGCGTTCTCGACTGCAAGCAGCGAGGCGGCGTATCCGCGCCTCACCGAACAACTGGAGCGCTTTGGCGTCGACAAGAAGGTGGTCGGCTTCACCTTGCCGCTCGGATACGCATTCAATCTGGACGGCTCGATGATGTACCAGGCCTTTGCCGCGATCTTTATCGCGCAGGCGTTCGGCGTCGACATGCCCGTCTCGCAGCAGATCTTCATGCTGCTGGTGCTGATGCTGAGCAGCAAGGGGATGGCGAGCGTACCGCGCGGCTCGGTGGTAGTGGTCGCGGCCGTGGCGCCGATGTTCCATCTGCCTGCTGCCGGCGTGGCGATGGTGCTGGCAATCGATCAGATCCTGGACATGGGGCGGACCATGACCAATGTTATCGGCAATAGCGTGGCGACGGCTGTCATTGCGAAATGGGAGGGCGCGCGCCAGCCGCAGTCCGACGACGCACACGAGTTCGATCACGCGGAGGCCGCAGCAAAATGACGCCGGTAATCGCCGAACGCAGGCGCAAGTACGGTATCGTGGGCGGCCTCGGGCCGTTGGCAAGCGCGGACGTGTTTTTCAAGCTCGTGCAGGCGTTGCCATCGTCGACGGATGCCGGGCACGCCGACCTGATTTTCCAGCAGCATCCGTTTCGCAGCGCCGGCACGGGCAGTGCAGCGACGACAGAACGCAAGCTGTATATCTTCGAGATGATCCGCAATTTCGAAAAGCAGGGCGTGACGACAGTCGTGCTTCCCTGCTTCCTCAGTCATACGTTCATCGATGAACTGAAGACGAACACGAGCCTGCATATCGTAGACATGGTCGACGCGCTGCGCCAGCACATTCGCAAGCGGATGCCCGGCGCACGACGAATCGGCTTTCTTGCGTCGGATTTCACGCGAGAAAAGCATTTGTTCGAGCGTTATTTCATGCCGCCCGAGTTCGAGGTCGTCTACCCGCGCCTGCGTGATGGCGTCGATTGCGTGACGGAAGCCGTGTATGGCCGCGACGGCATCAAGGGCGGCAATTTGCGTGGCCGCCCAGTCGAACTGCTGCATGGGGCATGCGCCGATCTGATCGAGCAGGGCGTCGATGTCATCGTGCCCGGCATGACGGAGATCGCGCTTGTTGCCGATGAAATTCGCGTGCTCAGTGTGCCGCTGGTGGATTCCAATCAGGTGTATGCACAACAGGTCGTGTCGGGCCAGTATGACTCGCCTTCGAGCGTATTCAAGGTAGGGGTCGTGGGCGGCGTCGGTCCCGCTGCGACCATCGATTTCCTCAATAAGGTCGTGCGCAACACGCCGGCAACGCGGGACCAGGATCACATCAGGCTGATTGTCGAACAGAATCCACAGATTCCGGACCGCACTGAAAATCTGATAGGCGACGGGGCGGACCCGACTGTTTCGCTGTACGCGACGTGCAAGAGGCTGGAGGAAGGCGACGCGGACATCATCGCGATACCCTGCAACACCGCTCATGCGTTCGTCGAAAGAATCCAGCCGCACCTCGGCATACCGATCGTCAACATGCTGACTGAGACAGTGCGCTTCGTGCGCGAGTCGTGGCCGGGATATCGCGACATCGGCGTTCTTGCGACGTCGGGGACGATCTCGAGCGGCGTCTATGAAAAGGCGCTGCAATCGCAAGGTCTTCGCCAGGTTACGCCCGGTGAGGCGCTGCAAACGCGCGTGATGGAGGCCATCTACGGCAACAACGGCGTGAAGGCGGGATTCACGACGGGGCGGTGTCAGGAAGATATCGCCGCCGCGGTTGAAGGAATGATTGCCGAAGGCGTTGAGATCATCATTCTCGGCTGCACCGAACTTCCGCTTCTTCTGCCACTAGCCGAATTCATCGGCAAGAACGGCAAGCGTGCGTGGCTCGTGGATCCAACCAACGTCCTCGCCCGGCGCTGCATCGCCCATGCGACGGCAGCTCGGGAGTCTGCGCGCGCCGTATCCACGAACAGCCTGACCTTGCCCGCCTGACGACGATGCCGCCGGCGTTTTCCGAATCAAATGGAGTTGTCCATGTCCAGTACCAACGAGCGTATCGAGCACGACCTTTTAGGCGATCTCGCAGTCCCCGATGCCGCCTACTATGGCGTACACACGCTGCGTGCACTCGCGAATTTCCCGATCACAGGCATTCCGATCTCGACGTATCCGAATCTTGTGAACGCTTTGGCGAGTGTGAAAGAAGCCGCGGCGATGGCGAACCACGACCTCGGTCTTCTCGAAGAGCACAAGATGAAGGCGATCGTCCACGCGTGTCGCGAGATTCGCAACGGTATCGCACATGATCAGTTCGTGGTCGATGTCATTCAGGGCGGCGCAGGCACTTCGACGAACATGAACGCAAACGAAGTGATCGCCAATCTCGCGTTGGAGCATCTCGGCCACCGGCGCGGCGATTATGCCGTATTGCATCCCAACGAAGACGTCAATCTCGGTCAAAGCACGAATGACGTGTATCCGACTGCGTTGAAGATTGCGACTTACATGGGCATCGTTCAGCTGGTGCATGCGATGGGCGTATTGCACCACGCCTTCGAGCGCAAGGCGCAAGAATTTCGCCATGATCTCAAGATGGGGCGCACGCAACTGCAGGATGCAGTTCCCATGACACTGGGGCAGGAGTTCAGTACGTTCGCGGTCATGCTCGGAGAAGACGAAGAGCGCCTTGCAGAAGCATCGAAGTTGATCTGCGAGATTAACCTGGGTGCAACGGCCATCGGCACGGGCATCAATACGTCGCCAGACTATGCCCCCCTTGCGTGCCGGCATCTGGCCGGTATCACGGGCATACCCGTCGTCACTTCGCCCAACCTCGTCGAGGCGACCCAGGACGTGGGCTCGTTCGTCCAGCTGTCGGGCGTGCTCAAGCGAGTTGCCATCAAGCTCTCGAAGACGTGTAACGACCTTCGACTTCTTTCAAGCGGCCCGCGAGCGGGTTTCGGCGAGATCAACCTTCCGCCTGTTCAGGCCGGGTCCAGCATCATGCCAGGCAAGGTCAACCCGGTGATTCCGGAAGTCGTGAACCAGATCGCGTTCGAAGTCATCGGCAACGACGTCACGGTCAGCTTTGCGGCCGAAGCCGGTCAATTGCAGCTGAACGCATTCGAGCCGCTGATTGCGCACAGCATTTTCAAAAGCGTTGCGCACCTGCGCGCTGGATGTCTCACGCTTGCATCGAGATGTGTCGATGGGATCACCGCCAATCGCGATCGACTTCATGCGCTGGTCGAGAGCTCGATCGGTATCGTGACAGCCCTCAATCCTTACATCGGCTATGCGAACGCGACGCAGGTTGCGCAGCAGGCGCTGCTGTCGGGCAAAAGCGTTGCCGAGATCGTCATCGAGAAGGGGCTGCTTAGCCGCGCTCAACTCGATGACATCCTGCAACCGGCAATGCTGACGGAGCCGAGGCATGCGCCGTCCAGGCGGCTGTCGACTTTGTCCGATGGATGAGAAATCCGATGCGACGTTCTAGAATGGTCTCCTCGTTCGACGAGATCGAGCCGCGACGGCTTCGCGGATTGCAGGCCGGATCGAAACTACCGTCAGGTCATTTCTACTGGAGTCACGAATGAACGCAATCAGAACGTTGAAACTGCTTGGAGCTGCATTCGTTGTCGTCGCTTCCGTCAATGCGTGGGCGCAGGGAAGCGAATCTGCTGCTGCGTCGGCTCCGACGCATGGTGCGTCGAAGTCCGAGGTCAGGAAAGCCAATCGGGCGTTGAGCAAGAAGGTGGCTCAGGCGCTTTCCAAAGGAGGCGTCGACACGACGGGCATCAACGTGCTGGCCAAAGGTGGCGCCATAACGCTCGCGGGCGGTGTCAACGATCCGGCCCAGATCGACAAGGCGACCTCAATTGCACAGGGCGTGGCGGGTGTGACGTCGGTGAAAAATGCGTTAACGGTTCGTGAGGGCGGGCAGTGAAATTGCCCTGTACTTGCTGAATCGGCATAACTGAGCAGGCGCGCGTACCGAAAACGCGCGCCTGTTCAACCCCTTCCCGTCATGGCTCTGCCGCCGCTGCGGATGACAGCGGCCGCATCGACGCATCCAGTGCTTCCTCGACCAGTTCGATCCAGTGACGCACGCGCGTTCTGCCTGCGCCATCCAGATGCATTTGACAACCGATGTTCGCGGTCGCGATGATGTCCGGCTGTCCGCTTTCGAGCGCCGTCAGCTTGTTGTCGCGCAGCTTCTGCGCAAGCTCGGGCTGCGTAATCGAGTACGTGCCTGCCGAACCGCAGCACAGATGCGCATCGGGTACGGCGGGCAGATCGAAGCCGAGCCGCGTCAGCACGCTTTCGACTGCGCCGCCCAGCTTCTGAGCATGCTGTAGCGTGCAGGGGCAATGAAACGCGACGCGCAGTGCGATCGCATCGTCGGCGGGCTGCAGCGCATCGAGCGGTTCGGCTGCCAGCACTTCGACGAGATCGCGCGCCAGCGCGCTCACGCGCGCCGCTTTGGCCGCGTAGAGCGGATCATTGCGCAGCAGATGTCCGTATTCCTTCACGAACGCGCCGCATCCGCTCGCCGTCTGGACGATCGCTTCGGCGCCCGCTGCAATCGCGGGCCACCATGCGTCGATATTGCGGCGCGCACGATCGAGCCCCGCGTCCTGTGCGTTCAGGTGATAGTCGGTCGCGCCGCAGCAGCCTGCTTCGCTCGCGCGCGTCACGCTGATGCCGAGCCGATCCAGCACGCGCGCCGCCGCGGCATTCGTATTCGGCGAGAGCGACGGCTGCACGCAACCTTCGAGCATCAGCACGCGGCGTGTGTGACGCGGCGCCGGGCGTTGCTTCGCAGGCACAGCGGCGCGCGCCGGAATCTTCGCCTGCACGCTCGCGGGCAACAGCGGCCGCACCGCGCGCCCTGTCTTGAGCAGCGCGTCGAACACGTCGGGGCGCGGGATCACCGTGCGCAAGCCTTTACGCGTCAAGCGCTCGCCGATGGGCCGCTCGATGCGGCGCTCGAGTTCCGCGCGTCCAATATCGAGCAGCCGGTGATAGGTGACGCCCGACGGGCACGTCGTTTCGCAATTGCGGCACGTGAGGCAGCGGTCCAGATGCAATTGCGTCCTGGCGCTGACGGGCTCGCCTTCGAGCAGTTGCTTGATCAGATAGATGCGACCGCGCGGTCCGTCGAGTTCGTTGCCGAGCAGTTGATACGTCGGGCACGTCGCGTTGCAAAAGCCGCAATGCACGCATGAACGCAGGATGCTTTCCGCTTCTTCGGCATCGGGCAGGGCTTTCGCGTGAGAGTCGAGATTCGTTTGCATAAGCGCGCTCGCTTCAGAGATCGGCGTAGAGCCGGCCGGGATTCAACACGCCATTCGGATCGAGGCGGCGTTTCAATTGACGCTGATAGCGCAGCAGCGGGGCGGCGAGCGGCTGGAACGGCTCTCGCTCGATTGAAGGCGAGAAGCAGGTCGCATGTCCGCCCACAGCGTGCGCAAGCTGGCGGATTTCAGCGGCAGGCGCTTCGCTCTTGAGCCAGCGCTGCGCGCCCGCCCAGTCGATCAACGCATCGCCGGGCAACGTCATCGACGGCGTCGCATTCGGCAGCGACAGACGCCACAGCGGACGCGTGTCCGTGAAGAACGGCAGCCGATGGTCGCGCAATGCATGCCAGAACGCACAATCGATTTCTTCGCCGCCGATCCGGTCTACCGCCGAGTTCACCGAGCCACTGCCGCCCTCGAGCCGCACATGCAGCTCGCCGTCGATATAGCAGGCGCCGCTTACGGGCAGCGCGGCCTTGCGCCATGCCGACAGCTCGCGCATCGCGTCGTCCACGCCAAGCTTGAGCGCGAAACTGCGGCGCTCGCGCGGCTTCGGCAGCACTTTCAGCGACACTTCCGTCAACACGCCGAGCGAACCGAAACTGCCCGCCAACAGGCGCGACATGTCGTAGCCCGCGACGTTCTTCATCACCTGCCCGCCAAAGCGCAGATGATCGCCGTCGCCCGTAATCACGCGGCAGCCGAGCACGAAATCGCGCATCGAGCCCGCCCACGGACGGCGCGGTCCCGACAGTCCCGTCGCCACTGCGCCGCCCACGGTGCCCTGGCCGTCGAAAAGCGGCGGCTCGCACGGCAGCATTTGATCGGCCTCGTCGAGCGCGGCATTCAGTTCGACGAGCGGCGTGCCCGCGCGCGCAGTGATTACGAGTTCGGTCGGGTCGTACGCGACGATGCCGCGATGCGAACGCGTATCGAGTTCCTCGCCTTGCACGTCGCGGCCCAGAAAGCGTTTGCTGTTGCTGCCGCGAATGCGCAATGGCGAGTGCTCCGCGATCGCGCGCTGAACCTGCGCCACGAGGCGCGCGCTGTCATCCATCGAATCGAATTCGCGTCGCATCAGAAGCGCTCCAGATCGGGAAACGGCAGCTTGCCGCGATGAATGTGCATCGCGCCGAATTCCGCGCAGCGGTGGAGTGTCGGAATGTTCTTGCCGGGATTGAGCAGGCCGTCGGGATCGAATGCGGCTTTCAATGAATGGAACAGCTTGAGCTCTTCGCTGCTGAACTGTACGCACATCTGGTTGATCTTCTCGCGTCCGACGCCGTGCTCGCCCGTGATGCTGCCACCCACCTCGACGCACAGTTCGAGGATCTTCGCGCCGAGCGTTTCGGCGCGTTCCATTTCGCCGGGCGAATTCGCATCGAAGAGGATCAGCGGGTGCATGTTGCCGTCACCCGCATGAAAGACGTTCGCGACACGCAGTCCATATTCGTTCGACAGCGCCGCGATTCCGCGCAGCACGCGCGCCAGTTCGCGGCGCGGAATGGTGCCGTCCATGCAGTAGTAATCGGGCGAGATGCGACCCACGGCAGGGAATGCATTCTTGCGGCCGGCCCAGAAGCGCTGACGTTCGGCTTCGTCCTTCGCGATGCGAATGTCGGTCGCGCCCGCTTCGCGCAGCAATGCGCCGACCCGGTCGCAGTCTTCCTGCACGTCCGATTCCGCCCCGTCGAGTTCACACAGGAGAATCGCTTGCGCATCGACGGGATAGCCCGCGTGGATGAAGTCTTCGGCGGCGCGGATCGCGAGGTTGTCCATCATTTCGAGGCCGCCGGGAATCACGCCCGCGCCTATGATCTGCGCGACGGCCGCGCCCGCTTTTTCGACGTCGTCGAAGCTGGCGAGCAGCACCTTTGCGCTTTGCGGTCTGGTCAGCAGCTTCACGGTGACTTCCGTGACGATGCCGAGCATGCCTTCGGAGCCCGTCAGCAGCGCGAGCAGGTCGAAGCCGGGTGAGTCGAGCGCCTCGGAGCCGATCGTCAGGCGCTCGCCGTCGATGGTCATCACTTCGAGTTTCAGGATGTTGTGCACGGTCAGACCGTATTTCAGGCAGTGCACCCCGCCCGCGTTCTCGGCGACATTGCCGCCGATCGAACACGCAATCTGCGACGACGGATCCGGCGCGTAGTAGAGGCCGTGAATCGCGGCCGCCTGCGAGATCGCGAGATTGCGCACGCCGGGCTGCACCCGTGCAATGGATGCTTCGGGGTCGATGTGCAGAATGCGGTTGAAGCGCGCCATCACAAGCAGAATGCCTTGTTCGAGCGGCAGCGCGCCGCCCGACAACCCGGTTCCCGCACCGCGCGCGACGACGGGCACGTTGCGCGCGGCAGCGAATTTCAGCAGCGCCTGAACCTGTTCGATCGAATCGGGCAGCGCGACCATCATCGGTGTGGTGCGATACGCGGCAAGGCCGTCGCATTCGAATGGACGTAAGTCTTCGCGGTCGTGCAGCAGCTGCATGCCGGGCACGAGGCGCTGAAGCTCGGCAACCAGCGCGCTCTTGTCATGCGACGGAAGGGGGCCGTCGATCCGTTCGTCGTACGCGTAGCTCATGGGGCGTCTCCGTGGGCGCGCGAGTGCTGTTTGCACCTGCTTTCACGCGCCACTTATCCGTGTAGCCGCCGATTGTTCACGTTTCGGATCGGACTGTCGATGGTCGGGGAGAGTGGTAATACCAGTTTTTATCGGTTGTCCAGGGTTCATTGAACGCGCAGCCCCAGCGGCAAATAGCAAATGGCGGTATCATCGGCTTCATGAAAAACCAGTCGAGAAAGTGGTCATACCAGTGATTGCAAGCACGGAAGCGAGCGGAAAAGACGCCGATCGGAAGATCGCCGATGTGGTCGCCGAGCGCATCGAGCGGCTGATCGTCGACGGCGTGCTGAGGTCGGGACAGGCGCTGCCGTCTGAGCGGCGCCTGACGGACAAGCTTGGCGTATCGAGAACGGCGCTGCGCGAAGGGCTCAAGCTGCTGCGCGCGCGGGGCATCATCGAAACGGCGCACGGCAAGGGCTCGTTCGTCGCGAATCTGACCGCGCAGCCGCCGCAATCCCCGTTGATGCATCTGCTCTCTTCACAGCCGCGCACGCTCTACGACCTGTTCGAAGTGCGCGGCATGCTCGAAGCGGAATCGGCGCGCCTCGCCGCATTGCGCGGCACGCCCGCCGATTACATGATGATCACGCGCCGCTACGAAGAAATGCTCGCCGCGCACCAAACCGATGCGGACCCCGCAACGCATGCTCGCCTCGACCACGCATTTCATCTGGCGATCTGCGAGGCGTCGCATAACCCGGTGCTCGTCCATACGCTCAGGTCGTTGACGGAGTTGCTGCTGAGTTCGGTGTTCGCGTCGGTGAACAATCTGTATCACCGCCAGCCGCATCGCAAACGGATCGACCGTCAGCATGCGCGGCTCTATAGCGCGGTGACGGGCAAGCTCCCCGAGCAGGCATATCGCACAGCCGCCGATCACATCAACAGCGTGCGCGACAGCCTGCAGGAGATCGAACAGGAAGAGCAGCGACTGGTGCGCGCGACGCTCAGGCTCGAAGGGTGGAAGTGAGGCGCTGATTGCGGAAACTCACGCGGCGATGTCCCATTATGCGGGGCCGCGGCGGCAATCCCGGCTTCGTCCTTCAATGCATTGCGCACAGATCAACTTCGGCGCCGGCGATGTGCGTCGCGATGGCCGCGTTGACTTCGTCGGCGTGCGTGACGGGCCCCATGTGTCCCGCGCCTTCGACAACCGCAAGGCGCGCCGCCGGCAGCAGCATTGGCAAGCGCTCGGCGATCGCGCGGGTTGGAACAGGTGCATGCTGTCCGCGCATGATCAGTGCGGGCACGCGCAGCGTCGCATACGCGTCGGCGGGTGTGCGCTCTTCGAGCAGCGCGCGGAAGTCGAGCGGAGCCTTCGGAGCCCAGCGTGTGAGCGCAGCCTGCACAGAGGGCCGCAGCGCGTCCCACGCGCCGAGGCCGCCCCAGTAATCGACGAACGAAGCGGCGGCACCCCGATAGTCGCCACAGCTCACGCCATCGGCGGTGCGCTTTGAAATCGCAATGATCTCTGCAAGCGCATGCGTGCCGTACGAGCCCATCGTCTTGAGCAGATGAAACGCCGACGGTTCGTAAAGCGTCAGACTCGCAATACGCTCGGGCCGTTCGAGCGCCGCACGCAACGCTACGCCGCCGCCGTACGAATGGCCCACGAGATGAACCTTGCCGCTCGACGCATCGATGATGCCGACGGTCCTCGCGGCCTCGTCGGCGAGCGTGAATGCGCGCTCGCCGCTCCACGGGCCTGTGCTTTCGCAGCCATAGTGCTCAGGCGCGACGAGCGCGTGGCGCGAACCAAGGACCTCGCCGAGCTTTCGCCATTGAGCGGCGCCCGATCCCGAGCAATGCAATGCGATAACCGGCGTTGCAGATGAGAAAGCTGGCGATGCGGTTGTGCTATTCATGTCGGTAAGGCCTTTGTCGATAATGGCAACAGATGGATGTCGTTGCGTACAGTGTCGGTGTGAACGCCGAACCCGTGCAGAGTCCATGCCATACGTAAGAAGGCCTTGTTTTGCAGGGCCGTTGGCTGTCACCGGTTATGCAGATGGGGCGACATGTCGTCGAGTGGCCGACAGATCATGAGCTCGATGTTCGGCGTCGGCAGACACGCGGGTAAAAATGCGGGACTGTATCGCCGTGCGCCAACCCGGCGAGCTGACTTCGCTGCGTGCGGCTGCACCGAAGTCAGTCATGTCCGCCGCTCACGGGTTCTAGCGTCGCTCCACCACGACTTCGAGGTACTCGCTCGGCAGGACAAGCGTCGCATCGTTCGACCGGTTCCCGTCGTCGATCAGTGCGGTCAGGTCTGCGAGGAACGCGGCCTGCCGTTCCCCTTCGAGCGAGGCAAATGCCTTGTTCATCGGCCCATAGAACGTGCGGAACACCTCGATGAAATGTGCAGGCGAACGGTAGCGGAACGTGAAATCGCGGCTGGTCGCAGTGATGTTCCGGGCGGTGCCGTCGAACAACGCGTCGAGGCGCGCCTTCGTTCCCCAGAGCGCTGGCGAATTCACGCCTGCGGACGGCGGAATGTACTTGCCGATCATCTTGAACAGCTTCCCAATGAAGCTGTCCGGCGTCCAGTTGGCGAGGCCGATTCGTCCTCCAGACTTGCAGACACGGGCGAGTTCGGCTGCCGCTTTTTGCTGGTCGGGAGTGAACATCACGCCGAAGGTCGACATCACGATGTCGAATGACGCATCCGCGTAGGGCAGCGCTTCGGCATCCGCTTCCTGGAACTGCACCTTGAGCCCCTCCGCTTGCGCACGCGCACGACCTGAATCGAGCAATGACGCGACATAGTCAGTCGACGTGACCTCGCAACAGCGCCGCGCGGCGGCAAGCGTCGCATTGCCATTGCCTGCGGCGACGTCCAGCACGCGGCTGCCGGCGCGCAGATCGAGCGCCTCGCACAGGTTCTCCCCGACGATTTGCAGCGTGGTGCCAATCACGGCGTAGTCGCCCGTCGACCAGGCCGCCTGTTGACGGAGCTTGATGGCGGCGAAGTCTGCAACGGGTGCGAAAGGGGAATCGACAGCGGACATGAAGATCTCCTGAAAGACGAGGGGCGGAATCAGGCAAGCGGCCCGTCGGGATGCCGAGGTGTCGCCAAGCGATGTGTGAGCGCGGGCACTTCGGGCTTCCAGAGTGGGGCGATCGCTGCAGATCGCGTGAGTGCCAGTATCGGCACGTCAGCCGCGTGGAGGAATGTCCGGGCGTCCAGATGTTTTGCGCGGGACGCCGGAAATCGCGAGTCGATTCGAATGGCCGAAGACCATCAGGCCTTGCCAGCAGAGCGTGACCGGGTCGTTGCGTAAGCGGCCTGCCAGCTTGCAGCGCGCCCGCCGTCCCCGGCCGATGTCGGAACGTCGACGGCCAGCAGCCGAGTCTCGCGCTGTCGGGGTCGATTCCGAAAACATATTCTCGCCGCGCTTAAAATTTCACCGATTCCCGATCGGGTTGCAGTCGGTAAATGTGACGTGGCCGCGTGAGCAAGACCGGCGTTTGCGCCTCGAGCACGCCGCCTCAACGTACGGTATGACCGCCTTGTAAAGCTATAAGTCCAATAAATACCGCCTCGCCGCGTATGTCCATGCAAAAAGATAAAACGTCTTTTCCGGCCTTTTTGAATAAGGCGGAATTTACCTTGCTGAAATTGACATCGGAAAGAATCTCGCTAATTGGCCATTCGGCGGGCGAAAAGTATGTAAATTAAATTGTCAGACGGGTATTATTTACCCCGGTCGAGCGGCGGGCGCGAACGAGTTGCAGGGCCCCTTGCGCAGGGCGCTGTTCGCGTAACGTATCGAACAGGCGGCAGCGAGTCGCAAGATCGAATCCGCACTGCAATTCATCGCGAGTTCGAAAAGCGGCGCCACGGTCATCGCGAAACGCGAACCGCTGGCACGACGTCGCTACCTCGCAGAGGCGATCTCCAGGCCTTCATTTCCACGCATTGAGCAGACGGCTCATTGCCAATATCGATAAGCAGTACTGTGTAATTGGAAATCGGCGTTGCGCCGTTCTGAACATGCATTCGAACGACAACCTGATTTTTTCCTTTAACTTTCTCGAGAGAACTGATTTTCGATGATCAAGCGACGTCAATTTCTTGGCAGCCTGACCGCTCTTGGTGGCGGCTATCTCATGAGCGCGTATGGACAGGCTTTCGGAGCCGTCACCAGTGGAGCGTCACCCGACGGCACGACGATTCCTTCCGCGTCCGTCATCATCGACAAGATGGGATCGCAGTGGACGGTCAAGAACGGCGTCATATATCGCAACGGCCTTAAGGTGGGCAACACGTATAACGTGTCGCTGCTGCTCTGGTACGGTGGAAAGATCTGGCACATCGGTACGGGCGGGCAGTTCTATGTATGCGCTGACCTCGACGTCTGGCTACCATGCAGCGATCCGCGCGTTCCCGTCGCAGCCCCGGCGGGAATGTTCTACGGCATTAACGGGCACTACGACTATACGTACAAGCCGGCGCAGCTCGTATCGATCCTGAAGGGGATCGGCTGCACGACCTACCGCGTCGGATGTACCGACGATCCTGCCCAGATCAGCGCCGTTTCCAAACTGGCGCAAGCGTTCCAGTCGAATGGAATTTCGCTGCTGGTGCTGATCAACATGGGCATCTACGATTCGAATGGCAATCTGTTTCCAAGCGAGTCCGCCGCCTATAACCGCGGATTGCAGGCTGCGATGTCCGTTGCAAACGCACTCAAGCAATACGGCGTCACGATGTACGAATGTGGGAACGAGTTGACGCGGCAAAACGCGACGATTCTGGACTTCACCAACGCAGGCACCAAGGCAATCGACTTCAATAACCTGAACTGGCCTGTCATGCGCGGGGCCATGCGTGGAATGATCGACGGCGTGAAGGCCGTGCAGTCATCCGCCAAATGCGGCATCAACTTTTGCGTCGCCGATATCGGCGCCGCGGACGCGTTGTGGGACGGCATGCAGCCGGACGGCACGGGCGGTCACCCGAAAGTGCGTTGGGACATCACGACCTGGCACAACTACGAGGTGTATGGCGATATTTTCAACATCGGTATCGATGGCTCGGGACCGGGATTCGATCTGCCGACGTATTGCAAGGCCCGATACGGCGTGCCGTTCATGATCACCGAATGGAACACGGGACCCGAGAAGACTCAGGACTATCGCGCCAGCTACATTACGAAAACGCTGGGCAATTTCTATCAGGGGCGGAAAACGCGCAACGTTCAGTCGGTGATGTACTACATCCTCGATAGCGGCGACAATACGTTCGGCATTATGAAGGACGGCGTTGCACTGAATCCGCCGTACAGTGCGTTCGCTTCGTTCGTGTCGGGGAACCCCGACAACTGATGGCGGGATAACGAGCGAGCTGATCGAGCGCCACGGAACATCGCAGATCAAACCGTTCGTCTCTTTCGCGTCGAATAGAGATCCTGCGGTTGGGTTGCGTGCGGATGCCGTGCGACGCATCGCCAACCTAGTTGGACCCGTTACAGCGTTCGTGCATGTCGTATGCCCCGCAGGCCGGATATCGATCCGCCTTCGGGGCATGTGTCATCGCAAGCCTGAACCGCGTGACCCGTTCAACTGGCCAGCTTCGCCGCGGCTTTTGCCGCCGACATGTCGGCCACTGTTTCCTTGCCCGTTTTCATTTGCTCAACCCTCGCGTGCGAGCGCGCATATCGCGCGAACCTTGCGCGGCGGGCCGGTCGCGCAGCAGCAACGGCATCAATCGCCGGTTCGCTGTCTGCGCCGCCCACTCGCAATACGCGGCGCTACCGAGCACCCAGCCATTGAGCGTCGACTGCATCAGGTTATCCACCTCTCGTTCGTCGAGAGAGTGCGCACTGAAATCGCGGTAGGCCTGTTGGCGCTCCAGCGGCGTATCGCCGAGCGCGCGGTAGATCGGATGGTCCTTGATGAAGCTGTCGACACGCAGCCCGATGTGATGCGTGTAGCTCGACCACTGGTAGCTTCCAGGGTCGGCGACAAGGCGCTTGCGCACGGGCGCGTGATCGATGACCTGGCTCGCGAGCAGGAAGTAGCGGTCGGGCTCGATCACAGTCGCCCGGTAGCCGCCGCGCCACATTGCGCCGCGGCGTCCGTGACGGCGGTTGAAAGTCTCGACATAGCGACGGCAGACCGCCTGCATCGCCATCGCCACGCTGGATTCATATGAAGGCGTGACGAGCAACTGTACTGCGTCGGGCATCAGTACCCACGCGTGGACTGCCAGATCGGCGACGCGAGCGGCGTCTGCGAGGCAGGCGAGGAAGTACAGGTAGTCTCCCTCGTCCAGGAATGCGGGGCCCGTGAGCCCCTGCAACATTACGTGCTGCGGTTGTTCTGGGACGTAGTGCCGTGCAAGCCGTGTCATGCTGAATTAACCGGAAATCCGATGTGAGAAAGCGATCCGGCTGGGCCGGACGCGTGACGCTGCGTAACCTGTATTGGAAAGAAATTCTATCGACCGCGCGTGCGCGTTTAGATCGCGAATAGGCCTTTTTTCAGGCCTCTTTTCGTCGATTTGACGATGCCATCGGTCCCTTTTTGGCGCTGCAAATCGCCGTGCCGCGCGGCGCGAGGATGCAGAAAAAATGACGCCGCGCGTCGCGCCGGGTCGAGCGCACCGCGTGCGGCGCCGAGTCGCGATCTGCTTCTTCCTTGTTTTGCAATAAACGCAACTACCAGTCTGCCCGCTCAACCTCTCTCCATACGCCTTCGGCGCCGCAAAGACCAGGCCGGGTGCACCCGAGACCGGCTACCAAGACTTCTTCTTTCGCGACGAAGACTTCATTTCGATCACATCGGGCGACCGCTTGCGCTTGCCTGGCACCACGCCCATGCGCGGGTCCCGTTCGCGCGCGAGTTTGACCATTTGATGGGCGACGGTTTCGAACTCGGGATCGCGCTGAGACACATACAGCCATTTGCCAAGCACGGGATGCGGCGCGAGCACGGGGAACGCTTCGAGCAAGCCGGCTTGCCGGTCATGCGACGTGCAAACGACGAGCCCATTCCACGGCTCTTCGCCGCTGGCTACTGCGAGGTACAGCAGCCCATCAAGATAGGCCGCCTGGAAATTGAAGAACCGTTCGCGCGAATATTCCGGGTCGCGCTCGAGCGGCTCGAAAATCCACACAAGCGGATTTTCCTTCTTGCGTTTCGGGTTTAGATCGACGGGTTGCATGACGGGCTCTAAGTGGTATTCATCCGATCATATCGCCCCGCACATCGGTAAGTATGCGGCGTGCGCGGCCGTTTGCCTCTTTCACGTGAATCGCGCGAGAAACAGGTATCGTATCGGTCATGGTGCGCTGCAGCGCGCCGTCGAAACCCATGCAAATCAGGAGAAAGGAACAGCAATGGCAAAGAAGATCGAAACAATCGGCATCGTCGGCGCGGGCACGATGGGCAACGGCATCGCGCAGGTAGCGGCGGTCGCAGGGCTGAAGGTCGTGCTCATCGACGTGACGGACGCGGCGCTTTCGAAGGGCGTCGCGACGCTCACCGGCAGTCTCGCGAAGCTCGTCGAGAAGGGCAAGGTCGAAGCGGCCGCACGCGATGCCGCGCTCACGCGCATCGAGACGTCGACCGACTATCAGCGCCTCGCCAGCGCGGACATCGTCGTGGAAGCGGCGACGGAGAACGCTGAACTGAAAGTCCGCATTCTGAAGCAGATCGAATCCGTCGTGAGCGACGACACGATCGTCGCGTCGAACACGTCGTCGATTTCGATTACGGCGCTGGCCGCGACGATCGGCAGGCCGGAGCGCTTCGTCGGCATGCACTTCTTCAACCCGGTGCCGCTGCTGCCGCTCGTCGAAGTAATCCGCGGCGTGCAGACCAGCGACGACACTGCGACGGCCGTGCGCGAACTGACGGAGCGCCTTGGCAAGACGCCCGTCAGCGTCAAGAACGCGCCGGGCTTCGTGGTCAACCGCATCCTCGTGCCGATGATCAATGAGGCATTCTTCCTGCTCGCGGAAGGCACCGCGACGGCGGAAGAGATCGACGCTGGCATGCGCCTCGGTGCGAACCATCCGATCGGGCCCCTCGCGCTCGCGGACCTGATCGGTCTCGACGTGTGCCTGTCCGTGATGGATGTATTCCTGAAGGACTTCGGCGATTCGAAATATCGCGCGTGCCCGCTGCTGCGCGAACTCGTTGCCGCCGGGCGTCTGGGCCGCAAGACGGGGCACGGTGTATATCGCTACGATCCGAAGCACTGAAGCATCGCGAGTCATCCCAGTTCGAACGTCGTGACGCCATAAAGCCGCATGAGCGGATGGTCCGGCGCGCGCTTCGTGTACATGCGCGCCGTTTCGAATACGCTCGTCAGCCGATGCCGTTCGGCAAGCGCGACGGCCGCCGAGTTGAGTTCGGGCACGTCGAGCGTCACGGTCTCTCCGGCGCAACGCGCGACAAGCGCCGTAAACAGGGCTTCGGCGATGTGCTTGTCGTCTGCGAAAAGCGGCCCGATCTTGCGTCCCTCACGGCAGCGTCGAAGGACGCCATAACCGCGAATCTGCCCGTCGCCGATGTGGGCGAGTGACACCGCACCCGGTTGATCGATCCAGGCGCGCAAGAACGCCGCACGCGGCGCAGGAAAGAAGCGGCCGTCATACGACGCGAGTTGTTCGAACGGCAACTGACGCGCATCGACTAACATAGCCTCGTCGCGTGAAGCATCGGCGTCGGCGATGCCCTGAAAGCGAATGTTCCGGTACGCGAGCTCAAAGCCCGACTTTCTGTAGTTCGGCTGCTGCGCAACCACGCCATCGAGTCCGATATTGCGCTTGCCGAGATAGTCGATGCCATGCTGCCAGATGCGCAAGCCGAAGCCCTTGCCGCGAAATTCCGGCCTCACGATATACAGCCCGATGAAGCCGAATTGACCGTCATAGGCGATGGCCGAAATCGAGCCGACGGCTTCGCCGCGCCATTCGCCGACGAAGAATCCCTTCGGGTCTGCGCAGCGGAAGCAGGACGCGTCGTGCAAGCCGGGGTTCCAGCCTTCCCGCGCGGCCCATTCGATGGCGAGATTCACTTCGTTGGTGTTCATCGTGCGGACGATCAAGTCGCGTGCCGTGCTTGGCGCCTGTTCCATGATGTCTCCTTGTCGAGGCGGAAGGCCGTGTCGCATGAAGAGGTCATCTCAAGCCGCCTATGATGCCGCCAAAACCGATTCCGCGTCGGCGCGTGAGCCGGTGGTTCGTCAATTCAATCATGTTGGAAACGTGCGCGAAGCGTGATGCACGTTGGTGCGAACCAATAGAAAACGCCTTGTTTTTTGCACCTGCGCGCGGCATCTGCGCACCGCCGAAGGGATTATTCAGCGAACGCTAAAGTCGCGAATCGACACGCCGATATGCCGTAGTGGCAAGCGGCCCCACGAGAGCCGGCGGGCCATCTTTCTCTCCTTCCATTAACCGGGAGTGCGGTGTGACTCGTTCGATGTCGTACGCAGTGGCGCGCATGCCATGAAGCGCAATCTATTCTTCCGCCTGCTTGCGCGTCTGCGCGTGGGACGCAAGCTGCTGCTGATCTATCTGCTCGATCTGAGCGCCGTGGTGTACATCAGCGGTATTCTGATCCACGAGAAATATATTTCGATCGACTTTTCCAACAAGGAGATCGTCGGCAACGCATATATCGGCACGGTAAGCGACGCGCTGATCGACGTCGCGATGGCAGGCGCGGGGCGGCGTCCGCCCGCGGCGCGTCTCGAGGAGGCCCAGTCCGAACTGAGCCATACCGAGGCGCGGTACGGTACGCACCTGCAAAGCGCGGAACTGAATGCGCGCGTGCGCGCGGCGCTCGATGCGCTGGCTCGCGAACGGCAGCCCACTGCCGCACAGATCAACGAAGCACTCGACGCCTGCCGTGAGCTCGTGACGCGCGTCGGCAATCAATCGAACCTGATTCTCGATCCCGACCTCGACAGTTACTACGCGATGTCGCTGTCGATCCTGCGCTATCCGGCACTGCTCGAATCGGTGAACCGCATTGGCCGGCAGTTGCATGAAGGCGCGCACGCGGTGCGCTCGCACGACGAACTGCGCACGCGCTATCTCGTGCTCGAGGGGCAGCTCGATGCCGTGCTGCAGGGCATGCGCTCCGACTTCTCGGAAGCAGGCGCGGCCAACCACGCGCTCGACTCGACGCTCGGACCGTCGATGGCACGCATGCTCACGGCCGTCGAATCGTACCGTCACGCGGCGCGCATCGTCGTGGACAGCACCGGCCAGGTCGATCCTGCACTGCTGTCCATCGTCGACGTGCAGCAGCAGACGCTCGTGGCCAGCGTGCGCGACACCTGGCGGAGCACCTCGGTTCAGCTCGATGGCCTGTTGCATGCACGCGTGCGGGGCTTGTTCTCGCGCATGTGGCTGCATCTCGGCACTGCTCTCTTCCTGTTGTGCAGCATTCTGGGCATGGTCTATTTCGTTGCGCAGCAGATTTCCAGGCCGTTGCGTCAGCTCGCGCGCGTGATGGACACGGTGCGCCGGACGGGCGATCACGCGGTCCGTGCGAACTGGCACAGTCAGGACGAAATCGGCCAGCTGGTGCGCGGCTTCAACGATATGCTCGAACAGCTCGACCGCGAGCGCGACGTGCAGAAGGAACTCGCGGCCACAGCGCGTGCGTCCGCCGCGCAGCATGCGCTCGTCGAATCGACGCCCGTGCCGATGATGGTGACGGCCGTTCCTGGCCATGAAGTGCTGCACGCGAACCAGCCTGCGCTCTACTGGCTCAACGGCTGCACGACGGACCCGTGGGCGTATGGCCTGGATTCGTCGGTGCGCGCGCGGTTCTTCCAGCAGCTGTCCGACCGCGATGCCGTCGACGAATTCGAAGTGCGCTGGAAAGCGAGCACGGAGCCGACATGGGCGATGCTGTCCGCGCGGCGTCTGAACTTCCAGGGCCGCGATGCCGTGCTCACGGCTTTCACGCCGATTAACCAGATCAAGCTGATGGAGCAGCGGCTCGAGTTGTGGGCGAAGGTGTTTGAGGCGTCGTCGGAGGCGATCCTGATTCTCGATCAGGAGCGGCGTCTGCTGACGGCCAATGCGTCGTTTTATCGGGCGACGGGTTATCGTGCCGAAGATATCGCGGGCAAGCCGCCCGCGTTCATCGTCGCGGGGGCGAATAGCGGCGCGGTGATCACGGCGCTCGCGACGCTCGTCGACCGCTCCAGCTCATGGAACGGCGAAGCGCAAATCAGGCGGCGTCAAGGCGGCGACTATCCGGCGTGGCTGATGATCAGTGCAGTGCGCGACAAGCGCGGCAGCGTCTCGCACTACATCTGCACGCTGATCGATATCACCGATCGCAAGAAGAGCGAGGCGCGCATCGAGTTCCTCGCGGAGCACGACGTATTGACCGAGCTGCCGAATCGCGCGCTGTTCACGAAGCGGCTGGGCGTCGTGCTCGACAATGCCAAACACGCGCAACAGCGCGTGGCTGTGCTCTTCATCGATCTCGACCGATTCAAGGATATCAACGATTCGCTCGGCCATCATATCGGCGATGGCCTGCTGCGTTCCGTCTCGCGGCGGCTCGTGCAAGCGGTGCGCAGTGGTGACACCGTCAGCCGTCTGGGCGGCGACGAGTTCACGATGGTGCTCGCCGATGCGGGCAGCGCCGCCGATGTCGCGCGCACCATCGACGAACGATTGCTGCCGCTCGTGCGGGAGCCGCATGCGATCGGCGGTGTCACGCTGCAGGTTGCATGCAGCGTGGGCGTCGCGCTGTATCCCGACGACGGCGCCGACATCGAAACGCTGATGCAGAATGCCGATGCCGCGATGTATCAGGCAAAAGCCGCGGGACGCAATCTGGTGAAGTTCTTTTCGCCCGATATGGCCGAGCGCGCGCGGCAACGGCTCGCGCTTGAAGCATGCATGCGCACCGCAATCGAGCGGCGCGAATTGCGCCTCGCCTATCAGCCATGTCTCGATGCGCAAACGGGCGCGCTCGTCAGCGTCGAGGGCCTGTTGCGCTGGACTCATCCGCAACTGGGCGCGGTGACACCATCGCAGTTCATTCCCATCGCTGAAGAAACGCGGCTCATCATTCCAATCGGCGCGTGGGTGATCGACCAGGCGTGCAGGCAACTTGCGCGCTGGCGTAACGCAGAGATGGGCGAACTGCGCATGTCGATCAATCTGTCGGCGATCCAGTTGCGCGACGCCGATCTCGTCGAGACCTTGAGACACAGTCTCGTCACGCATGGCGTCGCGCCGCAGCGGCTCGAACTCGAGATCACCGAGACGGTGCTGATGGATAGCGCGGAGAACTACCTCGATGCGATTTGCGCGATTCGCGCGTTGGGTGTGAAGCTGTCGCTTGACGATTTCGGCACCGGGTATTCGAGCCTTAGCTATCTGAATCGCTTTCCGCTCGATCGATTGAAGATCGACAGGGCGTTCGTGCGCGACATGCTCGATGCCCCCGCCGATCTCGCCGTGATCAAGGCGATCATCGAGCTTGGACACGAACTGGGCTTGCGCGTGGTGGCCGAGGGCGTGGAAAGCGAGGATGAAGCGAACACGTTGCGCAGCATCGGCTGCGACGAATTGCAGGGGTTTCTGTATTCGGCGGCACTGTCAGCTGAAGAACTGGAAACGTGGGCGCAGCAGCGTATCGAAGCGGATGTCGAATGACGAATTGATGTCCGTGTGCAAAAAGTTACCGGCGCACTGTCATGACGACGCATTCGCGCGCATCTTCGGAATGCGCTCCGATCATCAATGCGCAAGGCAATGCGTTGTTTTCGCAGGTATTGGCGCGTGAATTGCATACTGCCCAATTTGATGGCGCCGATGCGCCAATCGACAGGGAGAGCGATATGAACCGCGATCAGCTGAAGGGCGTGGCGCAGCAGGTGAGGGGCAAAGTCAACGAGGTAGTCGGCAAAGCGACGGGCAATCGCAGGCAGCAACTAAAAGGCGATCTGCAACAGGCGACGGGCACGGCGCGCAAGGCATACGGCGACGGCAAAGCAAAGATCAGAAAGTTGGGCCGATAGCGTCGATTCGTCGTACCGGCCCTTTCATCATTCCGTCCACATCAGGCAGTCAATGATCGTGCCGCATGCAGCCCGTCGCCGGTTGTTGTGCAGCCTTGCGGCTCAGCAGCAGCGTGACGGCCGCCGACACGGCCAGCGTGGCGCCGACCACGTACAGGCCGGCTGAGTAGCCGCCCGTCACATTCTTGAGCCAGCCTATCGCGAAGGGACCGACGAAGCCGCCAAGGTTGCCGACGGAATTGATCATCGCGATGCCGGCCGCGGCGCCCGCGCCGGAGAGGAACATGCTGGGCATGGCCCACAGCGGCGCCTTCGCTGCACTGATGCCGACGTTGACGACGACGAGCGCCAGCACGATCAGCAGCGCGGTACCCGCCTGACCGGCGAAGATGAACCCGACGCATGCCAGCGCGCAGGGAATCACGACGTGCCACGTGCGCTCTTCCGTCTTGTCGGAGTGCCGTGCCCACAACACCATCGCGATCACGGCGAGGACGCTCGGAATGCCCGTCAGCAAGCCCGTTTGCAGCGCGCTGAAGCCGAACTGCCTGATGATCAGCGGCGCCCACAGGCCGAGTGTGTACAAGCCGGCCGAGGTGCCGAAGTAGATCAGCGCGAGCGCCAGCACACGCGGATCGCGCAGCGCGCTCAACGCACCCGCCGTATGGCCCGCGTGACCTTTGCGCTCGTCGGCCTCGGATTTGAGCCTGGCAATCAGCCATGCGCGTTCGTCGGCTTGCAGCCAGTGCGCTTTCGACGGCGCGTCGGTGAGGTACTTCAATACCACGAACCCGAGCACGACGGCGGGCAGCGCTTCGATGATGTAAAGCAATTGCCAGTCGGCGAGGCCGAACATCGGCGGCATCTGCATAATGGCGCCCGAGAGCGGCGAGCCGATGGCCGTCGAGATCGGCGCTGCCGCCATGAACCACGCAGCGGCCGCTGCGCGTTGCTTCGCTGGAAACCAGAGGCTCAGATAAAGAATGATGCCGGGAAAGAAGCCCGCTTCCGCGACGCCCAGCACGAAACGCAGCACATAGAAGCTGGTCGGTCCCGCCACGAACGCCGAGGCCGCCGAGATGATGCCCCATGTCACCATCACGCGCGCGATCCAGATTCGGGCGCCCACGCGATGCAGGATGAGATTGGACGGCACCTCGAACAGAAAATAGCCGATGAAGAACAGCCCGCCGCCAAGGCCGAATGCCGTCGGCGACAGGCCGATTGCCTTGTTCATCGTCATCGCCGCGAAGCCGACGTTGACGCGATCGAGGAAGCTGACGAAGTAGAGCAGCATCACGAATGGAATGATCCGCCACATGAGCTTGCGCGAGACCCGCGCTTCGAGTTCCGGTTGCATATGTCTCCTCCTTGGAGGTTAGCCGGGTAGTGCCGGCGGATTCGGTCTTCGCGCGTCGGTTGCCGTGCGCGGCCAGTTATCGTTGTGTGCGCGAAGCTTTGGGGGGATGTGTTACGCGGCCACGGCCGTCTTCTCGACGAGCGCGCACACGGCCGCCGTCACCTGCGCCGTCGTCGCCTTGCCGCCGAGGTCGCCTGTATGCAGCGAAGTGTCGGCCGTCACTGTTTCGATGGCGCTCATCACGCGCTTTGCGGCGTCAAATTCGCCGAGATGTTCAAGCAGCATCACGACCGACCAGAACGTGCCGATCGGGTTCGCGAGGCCCTTGCCCATGATGTCGAACGCCGAGCCGTGAATCGGTTCGAACATCGACGGATAGCGATGTTCCGGATCGATGTTGCCCGTCGGCGCAATGCCCAGGCTGCCCGCGAGCGCCGCGGCGAGGTCGCTCAGGATGTCGGCGTGCAGGTTGGTGGCAACAATGGTGTCGAGCGAAGCGGGGCGATTGATCATGCGCGCGGTCGACGCATCGACGAGTTCCTTGTCCCATTTGACGTCCGGAAACTCCTTCGAAATCTGCAGCGCGACTTCGTCCCACATCACCATCGCGTGGCGTTGCGCGTTGCTCTTCGTGATGACCGTCAGCAGCTTGCGCGGACGCGACTGCGCGAGACGGAACGCGAAGCGCATGATGCGTTCGACGCCGGCGCGCGTGAGGATCGACACGTCGGTGGCGGCTTCGAGCGGATGGCCCTGATGCACGCGGCCGCCCACGCCCGAATACTCGCCCTCGGAGTTTTCGCGGACGATCACCCAGTTCAGATCTTCAGGGGTGCAGCGTTTCAGCGGCGCGTCGATGCCGGGCAGGATGCGCGTCGGACGAACGTTCGCGTACTGGTCGAAGCCCTGGCAGATTTTCAGGCGCAGGCCCCATAGCGTGACATGATCGGGCACGTCGGGATCGCCTGCCGAGCCGAACAGGATCGCGTCCTTATCGCGGATCGCGTCGAGACCGTCGGCGGGCATCATCACGCCGTGCTCGCGGTAGTAGTCGGCACCCCAGTCGAAGTTCTCGAATTCGAAGCGGAAAGCGTCGCTCGTGCGTGCGAGCGCTTCCAGCGCTTCCTTGCCGGCTGGCACGACTTCCTTGCCGATGCCGTCACCGGGGATCGTCGCAATGCGATAGGTCCTCATGTCTCACTCCTCGAATGATTTGGAATGGGACTGACTTTATCCAACTGAGAACGCCATAACCGGTGCTAGACTCAAAGCATCTTTAACTTCAGTTCATCAATCGCACTGTGACCGACACCGTTCAACCCACCGATCTGAGCTTTTTTTCGACGCTGGCGGCCTCGGGCAGCCTGAGTGCGGCGGCGCGCGAGCTGGGGTTGACGCCTGCCGCCGTGAGCAAGCGGTTGACGCAGATGGAGCAGCGCGCGGGCGTTCCCCTCGTCAACCGGACGACGCGCCGGATGATGCTGACGCCCGAGGGCGAGGTGTATCTGGAGCATGCGCGGCGGATCCTCGATGAGATCGACGCGCTATCGGAACTGCTGGGAAGCGCGAGGAAAAGCCCGAAGGGTTTGTTGCGCGTCAACGCGACGCTCGGGTTCGGACGCAGTCACGTCGCGCCGGCGATTTCGCGCTTCGTGAGCCGCTATTCGCAGGTCGCGGTGCAATTGCAGTTGTCCGTCACGCCGCCGCCGCTCACCGACGATGCTTTCGATGTCTGCATCCGCTTCGGCGAACCGCCCGACAGCCGGGTCGTCGCGCGCCGGCTCGCGCCGAATCGGCGGCTGCTGTGTGCGGCGCCGTCGTACATCGCCGAGTACGGCGTGCCGCTCACGCCGCACGAACTCGTACGGCACAACTGCATCGGCATACGCCAGGGCGACGAAGCGTATGGCATATGGCGTCTCTCAACGGGACGCGGCGCGGCGCGCAAGACAGAGGCGGTGCGCATCAACGGCAATCTGACGACCAACGACGGCGAGATTGCAGTGAAATGGGCGCTCGAAGGGCACGGCATTTTGATGCGCGCGGAGTGGGACATCAACGAATATCTCGCGGATAGGCGGCTGGTGCAGGTGCTGCCCGCGTATGAGACGCCGGGCGCCGACATCTTCGCGGTGTATTCGCAAAGGCATCAGATGTCGGCGCGGATCCGGACGTTCGTCGATTTCATCGCGGGGGAATTGAGGCAGGCGCGGGAGGGGTAGTGTCGCCGCTTGTCAGCTTGCGCGGCCAGGGCACCTGCTCATGCGTCTGCCAACCTTTACATGCCGGTTCGCGAACTCTAGCGCGAGTTCCAGGGTTCCACCGCGATCTCAACCCGCCGGTTCCGCGCGCGACCCTCGCGCGTGTGGTTGTCATCAAGCGGCGTCGCCGCGCCATTGCCGTTAACCGTAATGTGTTCGGGCGACACCCCGGCGTTTGCCAGCACCTGCAACACCGAGTGCGCGCGCAGCGCTGAGAGTGACTGGTTCGAGAGGCCTCCGGGGTTATCAAACGGCGTGTCGTCGGTGTAGCCAGTGAGATGGACCAGGATCTTCGGCCCTGCCGACGCGATGCCTCTGCTCGCTCCGCGGCACGTGACGCGTTCGCCGCTTTGACGACCAGCTGATCCAGCTTTTCGCTGAGCGCATGGTTCGGCACGGGCGCACGCCCATAGTGCTGCGCTGCACCAGCCCAGTGCCGCAAGGCATCATCATGATTCAGTGGGGTGGGACGCAATGCGGACTCGATTAGCCCCGCAAACCCTTGTCCCGCAAGCCTTTCGCCGCCCAATCGCCCATATGGCACACACCTTGCCTTAACACTCCCGTCGCGACTCAACGACGAGTCGCACAGCAGCAACCTCAAGCACCGACGAATTTTGGACAACGGCGTCCCCTGGATCTGGTCTCGCACCCGATTCACGGGACGCCGTAGTCGTTTACAGGCCCGGAAACATGACCGTCAAAGCCACATCGATCGATCTGCTGAACTGGCGCACGCCTCCTATGCGTGCATTTCACTTCGCGTGGATGGCGTTCTTCGTCTGCTTCTTTGCGTGGTTCGCATGCGCGCCGCTGATGCCCCTCATCAAGCAGGAGTTTCATCTGACGGCGGATCAGGTGGCGAACATCAATATTGCCGCTGTCGCGATCACCATTCTCGTGCGTCTGATCGTCGGCCCGATGTGCGACCGCTTCGGTCCGCGCAAGGTCTACGTCGCGCTGATGGTGCTCGGCGCGCTGCCCGTGCTCGGTGCGGCGCTCGCACACAACTACACGGCATTCCTGCTGTGCCGGCTCGGCATCGGCGCAGTCGGTGCGAGCTTCGTGATCACGCAATATCACACGTCTGTGATGTTCGCGGGCAACGTGGTCGGCACGGCGAACGCGACGAGTGCAGGCTGGGGCAATGCAGGCGCAGGCGCCGCGCAGATGTTCGTGCCACTGATGCTCGCGGGCATCGTCGCGCTGGGCGCGAGCAATGCCGATGCATGGCGCCTCACGCTCGTGCTGCCCGGCCTCGCCATGCCGCTGATGGCCGCGCTCTACTGGCGCTTCACGCAGGACTGCCCGCAAGGTAACTTCAACGAACTGCGCGTGCGCGGCATCGTGGTCGATAGCGGCAAGAAGGGCAGTTGGGCGAGCCTTCTCGCAGCGTCGCGCAACTATCGCGTGTGGATGCTGTTCGTCACCTACGCCGCGTGCTTCGGCGTCGAAGTGTTCATCCACAACGTTGCGGCCATTTACTACGTCGATCATTTCCAGCTCTCGCTGCGCGAGGCCGGCCTGGCAGCGGGCAGCTTCGGTCTGCTCGCAATCTTTGCGCGTCCGCTTGGCGGCCTGCTGTCTGACTGGGGCGCGAAGCGCCGCGGACTGTCCGCACGCTCGATGCTGCTCTTCATGCTGATCGCCGGCGAAGGCGCGGGCCTGCTGCTGTTCTCGCAGGCGAGCCATGCGGCGTTCGCCGTGGCCGCGATGCTGCTGTTCGGTCTCTTCACGCACATGGCGTGCGGCGCCACCTACGCGCTCGTGCCGTTCATCGATCGCAAGGCGCTCGGCGGCGTGGCGGGCATCGTCGGCGCGGGCGGCAATGTCGGTGCTGTGGCGGCGGGTTTTCTGGCAAAGGGCATGGGCGACCTGCATCAAACGCTGATGATGCTCGGCGGTCTCGTAACGGCATCCGCGATCTGCGCGGTCGCCGTGCGCTTCTCCGCCGAGCACACCGCACGTGAAGCCGCACTCGGCGCAACGAATTAAATCAATGAATCCCTCTCTGACAGGATCGGCGACATGAAAGTCATCGTTATCGGCCACGGCATGGTCGGCCACAAACTGCTCGAATGCCTCGCGGAACAGTCCGCTGCGCGCCTCGACATCACAGTGCTGTGCGAGGAGCCGCGTCCCGCTTACGATCGCGTGCATCTGTCGGAGTTTTTCTCGGGCAAGTCGGCCGACGACCTGTCGCTCGTCGCGCCCGGCTTCTTCGATCGCGACGACATGGTGCTGCGCCTGAACGCAAAAGCCGTGTCGATCGATCGTCACGCGCACACGGTGTCGACCTCGACGGGCGAGACACTCGCCTACGACAAGCTCGTGATCGCGAGCGGCTCATACGCGTTCGTGCCGCCCGTGCCCGGCCGCGACCGTCAAGACTGCTTCGTTTATCGCACGATCGAAGACCTCGAAGCGATGCAGGAGTGCGGCGCGCGTTCGAAGAGGGGTGTCGTCGTAGGCGGCGGCCTGCTAGGTCTGGAATGCGCGAAAGCATTGCGCGACATGGGTCTCGACACGCATGTCGTCGAGTTCGCGCCGCGCCTGATGGCGGTGCAGGTGGACGACGGCGGCGGCAAGACGCTACGCGGCAAGATCGAAGAACTCGGCGTGACCGTGCATACGCAGAAGAACACGCTGGAGATCGTAGACGGCGAAGAGGGCACGCATCGCATGCAATTCGCCGACGGCAGCCACCTCGATACCGACATGATCGTGTTTTCGGCAGGGATCCGTCCGCGCGACGAGATCGCGCGCGCGAGCGGGCTCGACGTCGGCCCGCGCGGCGGCATCGTGATCGACAACCATTGCCGCACGAGCGACGCCGACATCTACGCGATCGGCGAATGCGCGCTGTGGAACGGCCAGATTTTCGGCCTTGTCGCGCCGGGCTACGAAATGGCGCGTGTGACGGCGAAGCAGTTGCTCGGCGAACAGGATGCCGCGTTCGCAGGCGCCGACATGAGCACGAAGCTCAAGCTGATGGGCGTCGACGTCGCGAGCCTCGGCGATGCGCACGGGTCGACGGCGGGCAGCCGCACGTACCAGTTCAGCGACGAGCGCAAGCAGGTGTACAAGAAGCTCGTCGTGTCCGAATGCGGCAAGTATCTGCTGGGCGGCGTGATGGTCGGCGACGCGCGCGAATACGGTACGCTGCTGCAAATGATGCTGAACCGCATCGAACTGCCCGAGTCGCCGGAATTCCTGATCCTGCCGCAAGCCGATGGCAACGCAAAGCCCGCGCTCGGCGTCGATGCATTGCCCGAGAGCGCGCAAATCTGCTCGTGCAACAACATCTCGAAGGGTGCGATTTGCGCATCCGTCTGCGCAGGCGCGACGACTATCGGCGACGTGAAGAACGCGACGAAGGCGGGCACGGCTTGCGGCGGCTGCGTGCCGCTCGTCACACAGGTGATGAAGGCCGAGATGAAGAAGCAGGGTCTCGCCGTGAATAATCACCTGTGCGAGCACTTCCCGTTTTCGCGCCAGGAGCTGTATCACATCGTGCGCGTCGAGCGCATCAAGACCTTTGGCGCGCTACTCGAGAAACACGGCCACGGGCTCGGATGCGATATCTGCAAGCCTGCCGTCGCGGGCATTCTCGCGTCGTGCTGGAACGAGTTTGTGCTGAAGAAGGAACACGCCAGCCTGCAGGATTCGAACGACTACTACCTCGCGAACATCCAGCGCGATGGCACGTATTCCGTCGTGCCGCGCATGCCGGGCGGCGAAGTGACGCCCGAAGGCTTGATCGCGGTCGGCCAGGTCGCGCAGAAATACGGCCTCTACACGAAGATCACGGGCGGCCAGCGCGTCGATCTGTTCGGCGCGCGCGTCGAGCAGCTGCCGTCGATCTGGGAAGAGCTGATCGCGGCCGGCTTCGAATCGGGCCACGCCTACGGTAAGTCGGTGCGCACGGTGAAGTCGTGCGTGGGCTCGACGTGGTGCCGCTACGGCGTCGACGATTCCGTCGGTCTCGCGATCGATATCGAGAACCGCTATAAGGGCCTGCGCTCGCCGCACAAGCTGAAGTTCGCGGTGTCGGGCTGCACGCGCGAGTGCGCCGAGGCGCAGAGCAAGGACGTCGGCATCATCGCGACGGAAAAGGGCTGGAATCTCTACGTGTGCGGCAACGGCGGCATGAAGCCGCGTCACGCTGAACTCATCGCGTCGGATCTGGATCGCGATACGCTGGTCTGCTACATCGACCGCTTCCTGATGTTCTATGTGCGCACGGCCGACCGTTTGCAACGCACGAGCGTATGGCGCGAGAACCTGGAAGGCGGCCTCGATTATCTGAAGGATGTGATCGTTCACGACAAGCTCGGCATCGCGGCCGAACTCGAAGCGGACATGCGGCACGTGGTCGACACATACGAATGCGAATGGAAAAAGGCCGTCACGGACCCCGAAACGCGCAAGCGGTTCCGCCACTTCGTCAACAGCGACAGTGCCGACGACAACATCAGCTTCGTCGCGACGCGCGGCCAGATCCGACCCGCCTCCCCTGACGAGCGGCAGCAGCGGCCCGTGCGCATTCCCGTCGTCGTCGAGCAGTCGACGGAACCGGCCGAAACCGCTTAACGCTCACGCCCATCCTCATTCATCGATAGAAACGGAGATCGACATGAATAACGACCGTCTGCCGACTACCTGGACTTCCATCTGCGCGCTCGACGAAATCGTGCCGAACACGGGCGTCTGCGCGCTCGTCAACGGCGAGCAGGTGGCCGTGTTTCGCGTCGAAGGCGAACGCGGCGGCATCTACGCGATCGACAACTTCGATCCGGCCTCGCAGGCAGCGGTGCTGTCGCGAGGTTTGATCGGCAGTCTCGGCGAGCGCGTCGTGGTCGCGTCGCCGATCTATAAGCATCACTTCGACCTGCGCACGGGCGAGTGCCTCGAAGCGCCCGACAAATCCGTCAGCGCGTTCACGACGCGCATCGAAGACGGACATGTGTGGGTATCTGCCTGACTGCGGGCCTCACTTTCTAACGGACTTCTGCGATGGCGTGCGAGAACATCAAGACGGCTTGTCCTTACTGCGGCGTCGGTTGCGGCATGGTGCTGCACGTCGAGGAAGGGCAGGTCGTGAAGATTTCGGGCGACAAGGATCATCCGACCAACTACGGCCGCCTGTGCACGAAGGGCCAATCGGCGCACGTCGCGCTACGCAACTCGGGGCGCCTCGAAAGCGCATTCGAGCGTCGTACGCGTGATGCCGATCCGATCCCCGTTTCCGTCGATCTCGCGATTCCCGACACCGCGCGCCGTCTGCGCGCGATTCTCGACGAGCACGGTCCTGATGCGCTGTCGTTCTATGTGTCGGGGCAGATGTCGATCGAGGCGCAGTACCTCGTCAACAAGCTCGCGAAGGGCTTCATCGGCACGAACAACATCGAGTCGAACTCGCGGCTGTGCATGGCGAGCGCAGGCAGCGGCTACAAGCTGTCGCTGGGCGCAGACGGTCCGCCCGGTTCGTATCAGGATTTCGACAAGACGAATCTGTTCTTCGTGATCGGCGCAAACATGGCCGACTGCCACCCTATCCTGTTCTTGCGCATGATGGATCGCGTGAAGGCGGGCGCGAAGCTGATCGTCGTCGATCCGCGCCGCAACACGACAGCCGAGAAGGCCGATCTGTTCATGCAGATCAGGCCGGGCACCGACCTCGCGCTGCTCAACGGCCTGCTTCATCTGCTGCACGCAAACGGCCGCACCGATGCGCGTTTCATCGCCGACTTCACGGAAGGCTGGGACGCGATGCCCGCCTTTCTCGACGACTACACGCCGGAGAAAGTTGCCGCGATCACGGGCATTCCGGAAGCCGACATCCGCCAGGCCGCGCAATGGATCGGCGATGCGCCCGAGTTCGTCAGCTGCTGGACGATGGGCCTGAACCAGAGCACGCACGGCACCTGGAACACGAACGCGATCTGCAACCTGCATCTGGCGACGGGCAAGATCTGCCGTCCCGGCAGTGGCCCCTTCTCGCTGACGGGACAACCGAATGCGATGGGCGGGCGCGAGATGGGCTATATGGGTCCCGGTTTGCCGGGCCAGCGCTCGGTGCTGGTTGAGGAGGACCGCGTGTTCGTCGAAGACCTGTGGCAGGTGCCGCGCGGCACGCTCACGACGAAGCTCGGCAGCGGCACCGTCGATATGTTTTCGCGGATGTCGGCAGGCGAAATCAAGGCGTGCTGGATCATCTGCACGAACCCCGTGGCGAGCGTCGCGAATCGTCAGAATGTGATTGCCGGATTGCAGGCCGCCGAACTCGTGATCGCGCAGGACGCGTTCCTCGACACGGAGACCAATCGCTACGCGGACGTATTGCTGCCGGGCGCGCTGTGGGCCGAAGCGGAAGGCGTGATGATCAACTCCGAGCGCAACATGACGCTGATGCAGCAGGCGATCGATCCGCCGGGCGCGGCGCTCGCGGACTGGCAGATCATCGCGCGCGTCGCCTGCGAAATGGGCTTTGCGCATGCGTTCACGTATGCATCGGCGGCGGAGGTGTTCGACGAGATCGTGCGCGCCTCGAATCCGAAGACGGGCTACGATCTGCGCGGCGCGAGCCACGCACGCCTGCGCGAGACGCCGCTGCAATGGCCGTGCGCGCCCGACGCCGTTGAGGACCGCAATCCGCTGCGCTACGTCAACGACGGCGTTAGCCAGACGCTCAAGCTGCTGCCGGATGGCACGCGCCCCGCGCTCGCCTTTCCGACGGCGAGCGGCAAGGCGATGTTCTTCGCGCGTCCGCATGTGAATCCCGCCGAGATGCCGGGCGCCGAGTTTCCGATCGTGTTGAACACGGGCCGCTTGCAGCATCAGTGGCACACGATGACGAAGACGGGCAAGGTGCCGATGCTGAACCGGCTGAACCCCGCGCCGTTCATCGAACTGCATCCTGAAGACGCCGCGTCGCTCGGCGTGCGCGACAAGGATCGCGTCGAGATCCGTTCACGCCGTGGCCGAGCGGTGCTGCCCGCTGTGGTCACGGAACGCGTGCGCGCCGGCAACTGCTTTGCGCCGATGCACTGGAACGACGTGTATGGCGACGATCTGTGTATCAACGCCGTGACGAGCGATGCAATCGATGCTATTTCGCAGCAGCCCGAGCTGAAGTTCTGCGCGGTGGCGCTGACGCCTGTCGAAGCCGAACCGGCCGATGGCGTCGACGAGCCGGCACAGGACATTCACGAAGCACCCGTCGCCGCGAGCGCCGCGCCTCTGTCGCAGGTCTCGCACGACTGTCAGCAACAGGAACTGGATATGTCCCGTATCGACGCTCTCGCCGCCATGCTCGGCATCACCGACACGCCCGCGCCGACACTGGACGACGCGTCGCGCGTCTATGTCGCGGGTTTCATCAGCGGCATGCGCTCATCGCAAGGCGACGTCCGCGGCGTGCCTACGCTGCCCCCCAGCGCGCCGCTGCCCGCGGCTGCGCGCCTGTGGTTGGACGGCGTGCTCGCGGGACTGTTCAGCCGCGCGGCTCCGGATGGGGCCGCCGCGTTGCCTTCGGCTGCTCATCCCGCAGCGGACAGCGCGCCCGCCGTGCGCATCGCGCATGCGCGGCCCAAGGTCGTGCTGCTGTGGGCGTCGCAGACGGGCAACGTCGAATCGCTGACCGAGCAATACGCGACGCAGCTGATGGAGTCCGGCTTCGAGATTCGCATGTCGTGCATGGCGGACTATCCCGTCGCTGCGCTGTCGCAGGCGAAGTACGTGCTGCTGATGACGAGCACCTTCGGCGACGGCGATGCGCCCGACAATGGTCAGAGCTTTTGGAGCGCGTTGCAGGCCGATACGGCACCGCGCCTCGCCGATCAGCAGTACGCGGTGCTCGGCTTCGGCGATCCCAGCTACGACCAGTTTTGCGGCCACGCTCGCAAGCTCGATGTGCGCTTCGCGGAGCTGGGCGCGAAGCGCCTGCATGCGCGCGTCGATTGCGGCACGGACATCCAGCCCGCCGCCGACAAGTGGCTCGATGCCGTGATTGCGAAGATCAAGGAAGACGACGCGTCGCTGTACGCCGTGCCGGCGCAGGGCGTGATCCCCGCCGTGCTGCCGGGCGCGGCGCCATCGAAGACGAGTCCCGTGCAGTCGCGGCTGGTCGAAAATCTGCGCCTGAACCGCAATGGCTCGAAGGACACGCGCTACTTTTCGCTCGCGGTTTCGCTCGCGACGGGCGACTCGAACCTCGAATACGAAGCAGGCGATGCGCTGGGCGTGTGGCCGAGGAACTGCCCGGAACTCGTCGACGAGTTAATCGATCTGTCGGGCGTGAAGGCAGATGCATCGGTGCACGTGGCGGGTGTCGGCGACATGCGGGTCGCGGAGGCGCTGGCACGGCACTACGAAATCGCGCGGCCGAGTGTCGAAGCGTTGCAATTGATCGCCTCGCGCAGCCGCAACGATGCGCTCGCCAAGCTTTTGACGGAGGAGCGCAAGGGCGATCTGAAGCGATGGTTGTGGGGCCAGCAGCTCGCCGACGTACTGCACGAGTTTCCCGTCGATCTGTCTGCGGGCGAACTGCTCGGCGTGCTCAAGCGCTTGCAGCCGCGGCTCTATTCGATCGCGTCGAGCCCGAAGGCGCATGCGGGCGAAGTGCATCTGACGGTGGCCGCCGTGCGCTACAACAATGGCCGGCGCAATCGCAAGGGCGTGTCGTCGACCTTTCTCGCGGACCGCGCGCACGATGTCAGCGTGCCCGTCTTCGTGCAGAAGTCTGCGCATTTCCGTCCGCCGCGCAGCGGCGACACGCCGATGATCATGGTCGGCCCGGGCACGGGCGTCGCGCCGTTCCGCGGCTTTCTGCACGAACGCGCCGCGCGCGGCGCTCAAGGCCGCAACTGGCTGTTCTTCGGAGAACAGCATGCCGCGACTGACTTCTACTATCGCGACGAGATCGAAGGCATGCAGAAAAGCGGCCTCCTGACGCGGCTCGATCTCGCGTTCTCGCGCGATCAGAGCGATAAGGTTTATGTGCAGGACCGCATGCGCGAACAGGGCGCGCAACTCTGGGCATGGCTCGAGGAAGGCGCGCACTTCTATGTGTGCGGCGATGCGAGCCGGATGGCGAAGGACGTCGATGCGGCGCTAAAGGAAGTCGTCGCCGTGCACGGCGGCATGAGCGCGGAACGCGCGGTGGAATACGTCGGCGCGATGACGAAGGACCGGCGCTACGTGCGCGACGTCTACTGAAGCGGGCAGGGTGCGCGTCGCTTCGCGTCACGGGCGCCTGCCGCAACCCTCGGCGCATCTCGCGCATTTCCGATTAAATCGCACGCGATGTATAATGCGTTTCTGTAGAGACACCCGTCGGGTGTTGAGAGGACGCAAATGAAGACCACCGCCAAGGCAGAAGACACGAATCCGAAGCTTGCCGACTTCCTGTGCTTTGCCGTCTACTCGGCGAACCTCGCCTTCGGCAAGGCCTACAAGCCAATTCTGGAAGAACTGGGGCTCACATACACGCAATACATCACCGTCGTTGCGATGTGGGAAGAGGACAACCAGACGGTCAGCAGCCTCGGCGAAAAACTCTTTCTGGAATCGAACACGCTGACGCCGATCCTGAAGAAGCTCGAAGGCATGGGCTATCTGGAGCGGCAGCGCGATCCGGAAGACGAGCGTCAGGTCCGCGTGAACCTGACCAAGGCGGGGCGGAAGCTGCGCGAAAAGGCGTTCGGCATGGACCTGGCGCAGGCCTGCGGCCTCGAACCCGACGAGTTCTCAAAGATGCAGAAGTCGATCGTCGCGCTGCGCAACAACCTGGTCAAGGCCGTGAGCGAGCAGGAATAAGCGCGTCTTTCACATTCCGTCCGGGGCCCGGCGTTTTCGAGCGCATATAAATCGCGCGCGGGCTAATCGCATGGTTGACGCAGGGAAAGCGCCGCGCCCGCCGTCTTGGTTCCACCGCCTCTTCACCCGTGAGTGGTTTCATCTCATCATCTCGTTGATTTCGACACATGGGATGCGGTCAAACCGCCCGGCGCATGACATCAATTCAGCAAGACTTACGCGGCCCGCGATGAAATCGGTTTCCCGTTCAGAATATTTCGCGACTTGGATCTGTATTGCGCGTAGTATGGATTCGTCGACCGATCTTCGCCTCGCCTGAGAATGCCGGGTACAGGCGGCATCGATGCCGCCACGGGGCGGCTCCAGGTTTTTGCGTCAGCAGGGTCGATGTCAGCGACCGGTTGCCGTTAGCCTCACGAAAAATCCTGCCGCCTTTGCGCGGCGAAACGGAGGTATTCATGGCAGACGGTAGCTACGTGTACAAGGGGCTGGAAGTTTGCCCACTTGTTTTTCCGCACACTCCCACGCGGGCGGGCTTCGCCCATGACTACGATGCGGGCTTCGATGCAGCCGTGCGGATCAGGGAACGCAGTGACAATGGCCTCGAAGCGAGAAGCCGCGTCTTTCGGCTCAACGTCGCCACGCCGTTTCCAAGCGCCGGTGACGCAAGACGCGCCTCGACCGCCTACGGCAAGCTGCTAATCGACGGAAGCACGCAAGGCGACACCATCTGGGATGGTGACTAGCGGAGCGCGTTCTTGCCGGGCGTGCGTCCCGTCGAATGCTCATCAGGCATGCTGCGGCATGCACCGGCTCGTCAAGCATGACTTCCGGCAATTCGAACTACGTAACTAACGAGGTCTCATGTCTCGACTCGCCGATCTGATGATGCAGCATCGCAGTGTGGAGACGGAAATCGCACTTCGTGAACTGGAACTGAACACTTGCCGGCTGTCTATCGACGAGCAAGTGGCGGCGGGGACGTCGGCAATCCCGCCTCTCGACACGCTTACATTTCTCGAAGCGCAGCTACGATTGTGGAAATTCAAACGCGAGCGGTTGCGTCTCGCCATCGCACGATGCGCTACGGGACTGCTGGTGCATGCGCAGAGCGCGAGTCGAGTCGGGCCGCGCACCCGCTGTCCAGGGCGTAAGAGCGTCTCCGTTGCATGTAGGGAGGAGAAACACATGTTCGATTATCCTGGAGCTTTCCATGTCGATCCCACTCCGCGTCGGGCCGACGGCGAATATATCGCTCATGCGAGAATCAGCCGCAGCAGCACTGACGGGCATGAATACGATGTCCATCTCAGCGGTGACCTGCGAGGCTTCGATGCGCGCGAAGACGCGATCCGGTTTGCCGCCGAATGGGCGACGGAATGGCTAGAGACTCACTGCGCTTCGCATCAGCCGCAATCCGGCGATCACCGTCAATGACGCATGACGTAGAGGGCGGATAGAGAACGCTCACGATGAACGCCGAACCGCTTTTGACGCTAGCCCAGTATCTTGATCTTTCGCTCGATACAAGCGGCAGCGTCATCATGATGCAGAGGTGCGATGACCATTGCGCGATCTATATCGGCGATGCCGACGAGGATCAGGGACATTGGGATTACCGCGGCGCAATCGCGGCGCCGGTTGCGGGCGACATCCTCAAAATGACCCGTTCCGGTCCTAACCGAATTGAGATCGGCGGGCAAAAGTATCGCTTCATCCGCAGCTTCACGCATTTTGAGGACCGCGGCGCGACCGTTTTTTCGCCGGGCTAGGTTTCTCTACCGCTGTGAAGCTGCTGGTCTGCGCTTGAAACTCAGCCCTCTCGACAGGGCACTTTCCCGTGCTCCGCTGTCACCGCCCCGGAACCTAAAAAATTGCGCGCGACTCCGTATTACCTGGTCTTGAGGCACGGACACGATTGCTACGTTCTGGATATCGATCGCAAGTTGATTCGCCGCGGGGCGAGTCGTTTGCTCGTGACATTTGCCCGACGGCGTAGCGTCGCGCGATCGCTCGACGGCGTAGCGTGGGATGCCTTCTCGCGCACGCATAATTTTTCGAACGATGAGCGCAACCAACTGTGCATGTACTCCCTGATCGCGGGACGAGAAACCCCGCATCAACTCGAGTTGCTCGCCAAACTTTGAATGTTCGCGACTAATCAGATCGAACGCGTTGTCAGGCGATGTTCCTGCCTGCGATACACGCGAAAGGTTGTTGTCATTGTCTACTGCTGTGGCTGATGTCGCCGCGCGTTGTTTAGATATGCATGGCACTCGTTGTTCGGACGCACCTGCAGTGCAGGCTTATGAAGCGACAACCACTCGCTCATCAAGGATTTCTGCGTCAAGATAACCTCGCAAACGAACTTGGTCTCGAACAAACCGCTGGACTTCACGATCGCAATGCCCGAATGGTGGAGATCGATCTCTTCAAGTATCAACGCACGCACGTGCGCCAGATCGTGAAGCGCATTGTTCTCCGATTGGATCGCGGAACGCGGGATAGCTACGATTCCTCCATTCGCCGATAGTCGCGGCGCATGCTCGTCATCTTCGATCCGGTGCAGCCACTCAAGCAGCACCCATTGCTGGTCGAGTGTCCGGGACAGGAACGCATCGATGGCGGTGGCGACCTGCCCGTCCCACCTGGTTTCCTCCCCAAAGAGCGATGCGGCGATTCCAGCGAACGGCTGAATTCTCAGTCTGGCAGGCTCCCCGAATTCTGAAGGCTCAGAACTGGCAGCCTGGCCGCATTCTTCTCCTCGAAAAAAACGATAAAAATCAACGATATACGAGGGGTGAAAAATTGGCATGCCCCTTGCAAGAAAGGCGTCCACTGGCCGCACCGGCCATCGAAAAGCGATGCCGCCCACGCATCGCAAATCAAGGAGACATGTTTTGCAAACCACCTCTCACGCCTCCGGCCATTCGCGGCCGGCGTCCACGCAGCAAGCCGTCAGCAAGACCCGATTTTGGCCGGAAGGCTGGTGGAAGCTGATGGAATACCGGATCGGCATCATTCCGCTGCCCGTCTATTTAATCCTGCTCGCGCTGATCGCGGGTTTCGCGGTGACGGGCAAGGTGCCCGGCGAGATCTCGATGGCGATCGCCGTGCTCGCGTTCTTCGGCTTCACCTGCGCCGAATTCGGCAAGCGCCTGCCCATTCTGCGCAACATCGGCGCTGCGGCGATCTGCGCGACCTTCGTGCCATCTGCGCTGACGTACTACCATCTGCTGCCGAAGCCCATCCTTCATCTGACGACGGAGTTCACCAAGTCGACGAACTTCCTGTACCTGTTCATCGCGTCGATCATCGTCGGCAGCATTCTGAGCATGGACCGGCGCGTGCTGATTCAGGGCTTCGTGAAGATCTTCGTGCCGCTGGCTGTGGGCTCGATCGCGGCCGCCATCGTCGGCACGGCCGTCGGCGCAGCGTTCGGACTCGGTGTGCGGCACACGCTGCTGTATATCGTCGTGCCCATCATGGCGGGGGGCGTCGGCGAAGGTGCGATTCCGCTGTCCGTCGGCTACTCGGAAATCATGCATCTGCCGCAGGGCGAGCTGTTCGCCCAGGTGCTGCCGCCCGTGATGCTAGGCAGCCTGACGGCAATCGTGCTGTCGGGCGCGCTCGACATGCTCGGCAAGCGCTTCCCGCACCTGACGGGCGAAGGGCGCCTGCAGGTGGGCGAGACGGATGAAATGGATCCCGTGAAGGAAGAGATCACCGGCCATATCGACGTCTCGCATATCGCCGCCGCCGGCATTACCGCGATCACGCTATACCTGCTCGGCCTGATGTGCCGCAATCTGTTCGGCTTGCCCGCGCCCGTCGCGATGCTCTTTCTCGCGGTGCTGGTGAAGCTCGCGCGCGCGGTGTCGCCGCAACTGCAGGAAGGCGCGTTCGTCGTCTACAAGTTCTTCTCGACGGCTGTGACGTACCCGCTGCTGTTCGCGATCGGCGTGGCAATGACGCCGTGGGACAAGCTCATCGCCGCGTTCACGTTCGCCAACATCGTGACGATCGTCGTGACGGTCGCGACGCTGATGGGCACGGGCTTTGTGGTTGGACGCTTCCTGAAGATGTACCCTATCGACACCGCGATTGTGAACGCCTGCCATAGCGGTCAGGGCGGCACGGGCGACGTCGCCATCCTGACAGCGGCCAACCGTATGACGCTGATGCCGTTCGCGCAGATCGCCACGCGCATCGGCGGCGCGATCGTGGTAACGATGACGCTGATCCTGCTTGCGCACTTCGGTTGATGCGCCGTGCCCGACGGCGTGCCGGACTGATGCGAAGCGCGGCATCCGGCGTCGGGCATCGATGAGGAGCAACGTGCGCGTAACAATAAGAGGCATACCGTTGTGGGCATGGGCCACTGCCGCCGCGCTGTATTTCGGCGTAGCGGCAGCGGCCGTCGAGTTCGCATGGAACCGCGCGATCGACGCGCTCGCGGAAGTCGGCGCGCATCGGCTCGACCTGTACGCCGCGAGCCTGAAAAGCGAGCTGGGACGCTTCGAGATGATGCCCGCCATTGTGGCGCGGCAGGACAGCGTGCGCTCGATGCTGGCCGCGGGATCGCGCGCGTCACCCGAACTCGTGCGCGAAGTCGACACCTATCTCGAAGCCGTCAATAACGATGCGGGCAGTCTTGCCGTCGACGTGATCGACCTGCAAGGCGAGGTGATCGCCGCGAGCAACTGGAACCAGCCGCTTAGCTTCGTCGGCACTAACGTGTCCTATCGGCCTTACTTCAAGGATGCACTCGCGCATGGCACGGGACGCTTCTTCGGCATCGGCACAAACACGGGCATGCCGGGCCTGTATTTCGCGAGCGCCGTGCGCGATGCGGGCAAGCCGATCGGCGCGGCAGCGGTGAAGTTGAGCGTCGATGCACTCGAAGCGGCATGGCGGGCGCCCGGTGAAGCTGCGATGGTGATCGACAGCAACGGCGTGATCGTTATCTCGACGGTGCCGGCATGGAAGTTCACCGCGTTGCGGCCCATCACAGCACAACAGCAACGCGACATCCAGGCATCACGGCAATACGCGGGCCGCACCGTCGATGCGCTCGCTTATCGCCGTGTCGGTGACGGGAACGGCACGGCGTGGCTCGGGCGTTTTCCCGACTGGCGTCGCGCGGGCCGCAGCACGCAATTTCTCGTGATGTCGCGGCCCGCGCCGCAAGCGGGCGACTCCCTGATGGTTCTGCTCGACGTGGCGGGCGCGCGTCGTCAGCAGCAGGTTGCGCTGGCGTTCGTGACGGGTGCGTTCGTGATCGCCGGGCTGTACGCGTTGTATGCCGTCCAGCGGCGGCGCGCGATTGCCGAAAAGCTCAAGGCGCAGGACGCGTTGCGTGTCGCAAACGACCGGCTCGAGATAACAGTCGCGCAGCGCACGGCCGCGCTCACGGCGACGAACGAGCGCATGCAGCAGGAAATCGTGGAGCGCAAACGGACCGAGCAGCGTCTGCGCGACACGCAGCAGGAGGTCGTGCACGCGGGCAAGCTCGCCGTGCTTGGTCAGATGGCCGCGGGCCTCACGCATGAGCTGAACCAGCCGCTCGTCGCGATCCGCACGCTTTGCGACAACGCGCGCACGTTCTTCGAGCGCAATCAGCCCGCGCAGGCGGTGGCGAATCTGGAGCGCGTGGGCAAACTCGTCGACAGCATGGCCGTGCTGACAGGCGAGCTGAAAGCGTTTGCGCGCAAGCCGGAGGTCGAGCGAGTGGCCGTGTCGCTGACCGAGGCGGTTGCGCACGCGCGGCTCATCTACGAAGCGCGCATCCGCGACGAAGGCGTGCGGCTCGATGTAGATATCCCGGCGGCCTCGACGGTGTGGGCGGAGTCGAGCCAGTTGCAGCAGGTGATCGTCAATCTGCTGGGCAATGCGCTCGACGCGGTGCGCGACGAGCACAGGCGCATCATCAGCATTCATGCGGCGCAACCCGACGCAAGCGAGCGCGTTCTGTTCACGATAGCCGATAGCGGTCCGGGCATTGCGCCCGAAGTGCTCGCGCATCTGTTCGAGCCATTCGTGACGACGAAGCCGCGCGGTCAGGGGCTGGGTCTCGGGCTCGCAATCACCTCCCGTATCGTCGAGGGCTTCGGTGCGAAGATCTCGGCCGCGAATCGCACGGACGGTGGCGCACAATTCACGATCGAATTCGCGGCAGCGATGTCGCAGAGGGTGGTTCATGACAGTTGAGATTCGCGTGCTCGTCGTCGAGGACGACGAAAACGTCCGCTTCGGCGTGGAGCAGGCCGTGGCGCTGGCGGGTTTCCCCGTCAGCGCGTTTGCGTCGGCGGCGCAGGCGCTCGCTGAAGTCGCTCCCGGCGCGCCGCTCGTGATCGTGTCGGATGTGCGGATGCCGGGCATCGACGGATTGCAACTGCTCGACAAGGTGATAGCGATCGACGCGCAGATTCCAGTCGTGCTGATCAGCGGGCACGCCGACATTTCGACGGCCGTCGGCGCGATGCAGGTGGGCGCGTACGACTTCATCGAGAAGCCGTTCTCGTCGGACCATATTGCGGGCCGCGTCGCCCGTGCCGTCGAAAAGCGCCGGCTCACGCTCGAAGTGCAAGGCTTGCGCGCCGCGCTGGAGAACTGGCAGGGCATTGAAGCGCTGGTGCTCGGCAAGTCGCCCGCGATGGCCGAGGTGCGCAAGAAGATCCTGCGTCTCGCCGACACGTCGGTGTCCGTGCTGATCACGGGCGAGACAGGCTCGGGCAAGGAGCTGATCGCGCGCAGTCTGCACGACTTCGGTAGCCGGCGCGACAAGCATTTCGTCGCGCTCAATTGCGGCGGACTGCCGGAACAGATCTTCGAGAGCGAGCTGTTCGGCCACGAAGCGGGCGCGTTCACGGGCGCGATCAAGAAGCGAATTGGCAAGATCGAATGGGCGCATGGCGGCACGCTGTTTCTCGATGAAATCGAAACCATGCCCGTCGCGCTGCAGATCAAGATGCTGCGCGTGCTGCAGGAGCGCACGCTGGAACGGCTCGGCGCGAATGAGTCGATTGCCGTCGATTGCCGTGTGATCGCGGCGTCGAAGGCCGATCTCGCTGCGCTCTCCGCCGACGGCCGGTTTCGCGCGGACCTGCTGTACCGGCTGAACGTCGCGCAGATCGAATTGCCGCCTTTGCGCGAGCGTCGCGAGGACGTGCCGCTGCTGTTCGAGCATTTCGTGCTGGCTGCCGCGCGCCGCTTCGGACAGCCTGCGCCCGTGGTGTCGGCGTCGCAGGTTTCGGAACTGATGACGCACGCGTGGCCCGGCAACGTGCGCGAGTTGCAGAACGTCGCGGACCGCTTCGTGCTCGGTCTCACGGGCGACAGTCTGCTGGCCGAAGGCGCGAGCGCGCCCGTCAAAGGCGGCTCCCTTTCGGATCAGATGGCGTACTTCGAACGCATGCTGATCGAAGACATGCTGCGGCGCCATCACGGCAACGTGGCCGAGACGAGCGAGGCGCTCGGCATGCCGAAGAAGACGCTGTATCACAAGCTTCGGCTGCTGAAGATAGCCGGGCGCGATGCGCAAGGCGAAGAGGTCGACAGCTAGCGTTGGGTCGCCAGCGATCGAGGCGATCCATCAACATCTGCACGGACGCGTTGCTCGCCGCCGTGCGCGCGAACAGCGGCGGATAGACGAAGCCTCACACTTCCTGCGGCCGCCATTTCTATCCGCCGGCATTGCCGCGCGGCACATCATCGCCGTTCGCGACCAGACGCAGAGATGCCGTTGCTGCTTTCTGATTGATCGGCGCTCGACGAACTGACAGAGGGAGCGTGCGCCGTAAGAAATTCGGCTATCACACGGTGAATGCACGCTGCGCGCTGCATGCGCCGCGCGGATCAGTGCGTGACGTGTGTTTTCGTCGCAATCACGTTCGCGCCCGTATCGACGAAAAGCCGCGAGGCCGGTACGGGGCGCTGATACAGATAACCTTGTCCGTACGGAATGCCGAGGCTGCGCAGCGCTTCATGCTGCGCTTGCGTTTCGACGCCTTCCGCAATGACTTCCATGCCGTAATGCTTCGACACGGCGGCGATCGCGCGAATCAGCTCGCCGCCCTGCTTGTCGACTTGCCGCACGAACTCTCCGTCAATCTTCACATAGTCGAACGGGAAGCGGCCTAGCAGGTCGAGGTTGCTATGCTGCGTGCCGAAGTCGTCGATCGCGAAGCGCACGCCCTGCGCCTTCAGCAGGTTGAAGATCACGTCGGTGCGTGGATGCTTGTCGATGAGGAAGCGCTCGGTCACTTCGAGGACGAGCGTGATGTCGGCGGGAAGTGTTGCATGAACGGCCAGCACGTCCGCGACGAAGTCCTTGCGCTCGAGATCCATCGGCGCGACGTTGACGGCGATGCGCAACGGACGGAGCTCCGTTTTCCGCATGATTTCTTCGGTCGCACGCTGCAATGCGAAGCGCGTGACGCTCGCGAGCAGGCTGCTGCGCTCCACTTCCGTCATGAACGCGGCGGGACTCACGGCGCCCCATCGCGGATGCGTCCAGCGTATCAGCGCTTCGACGCCCATGATGCGGCGTGTGGCGATCTCGACGACGGGCTGATACGCGAAGTGCAATTGCCCATGCTTCAGCGCGCGGCGCACGGCGGACAGCAGCAGCCGGCGCGGCGCGAAGGCGATCAGGTACGCGGCTGCGATCAGCAGATTCACGAGAATGGCTGCTGCACTCGCCAGCAGCCCGTATTTCCAGTGCGTTTGCGTAACGAACGCGGGCGCGGCCACGACGACGATCGAAAAGGCCCAGCGCGCCGAAGACGCACGCGTGCCTTTCCACTTGGCGGCGCTTTCGGCGGAAATCACTTCGCCGTATGCGTCCAGCGCTCGCGCATTCGATACGACCAACACCACCTGACCGGCTTCATAGCGCACGCCATGAGCGAGCGTATCGGCGAGATAGCGCGCTTCGACCACATACAGCAGGCCCGTGTCCTTGCTCGTCGGAACATACAGCGGCATGACGGGCTCCCGCGGCTGTTGCGGCGTGCCTGCGATCAGGTCGAGTTCGATGCGCGCCGGCGCGAGCGACAGATAGGCGGCGAGCGGCATATCGATGCTGCCCAGCGCCGAAGAACAGTAGATATTCTGATTCGCCACAAGGTTGACGCTGCGCACATACAGCACGTAGGTCTGCAGCTCGGACAGGCGATGTTCGACGAGCGGGCAGGGGCGTCCCGGCAGTGTCGCCAAGCCGGAGTGCGCGCGTGATATCACGCTGTCGAGAATCCGGTCGATTGACGCGACCATGTCGCCTGCAATCAGGCTCTCGCGTTCGCGAATGGCCGCCTGGTCCGCATGACGCGCCCACAACGCGGCCGTGACGAGCACGCACACACCGCACACGACGGCAACGACGAGCGCGAGCATCGGCGTGAAGCTGCGACCCACTGCGACTGGTTTGCGAAAAGAAAAAAGCATTGTCACATCGGGTTCCGATGGCAGTGGTGGAGCGCGGGAACGATGCTGATTTCGTCCGAAGAATATGGCATGCGACCCATTTGCAAACGGTTTTGCGAGAGCCCGGAAGGCTGCCGTCTAATTGGATGGCATTCCTGATGGATCTGAGGGTGCATGACGTGTCGAATGCGTTTAAGTTAATCGCTTTACCCGCATTGGCGCGGACGGGAATCCAGCCGAAATTCGATTTAATCCTTTCTGAAAATATCCCGGGTTGCTGCGCAATTTCGATACCCGGCACATTAATTCAAAAGAGATAAAAATCAATCAAAAGGCATAGCGCTAAAACCGAACAAATATTTTGTAATGGAAGTTGACATGCTAACGTTTGCCCAACTAATCTAGCGCTCATCGTAAGCCGACAGTTATCGAGACGGGCCTTTCGCAATCGCGACTCGCTTGTCGTCGGCCATGCGAGTCTGTACACGTGCGGCGGCAGTCGTCTGCGCCGTCGTCACGCCGTAATTTTTTCTCTAGCTCACGTTTTAAACGGTAAATATCGGCGAATCGGGCCGAGGGCTGTTTTCGTCTTTTATTTGTACTTCTTTCATTCGCCTTAAGCGCGTGTGAGGGAGACCTTTATTCGCGATTTTTCTAATTAAAAGCGAGAGCCATAACCACACATTTCCAGAGCTGCTTTATCCGATAAGGACGAATCATGCGATCATGTTTTCGGTTAAAGGCGCGGTGCCTGATGTTGGCTGCCACGCTGGCATTGAGTGCATGTGGTGGCGGAGACGACGGCGGTCTGACTTCGAGCAAAACCGCGCAGACAAGCGCGACGGTGCCGGCGTCGCAACCGGCGCCGACCTCGCCCATCGTCGCCGATGCGTCGGTCAACAAGACGGTCCCGCCCGTCGAGTTACCCGACACCGTGAAGCCGGTCAACTACAAGCTGTGGTTCAGGCCGAACCCCGATCTGTCTACCTTTGACGGCCGCGCGGATGTCGAAATCAAGGTGACGAAGAGCGTCGACCAGATCGTGATCGCGGGGCACCGCATCAAGTTCGTGAACGGCAAGACGACGCTGCAGCCTGGCAACATCCAGCTGATCGCAACGCCGCAGGACGACGGCGACTTCTATCAGCTGCGGCCCATCAGCGGGCAGATTCGTCCCGGCAATTACTCGCTGCACATGGAGTGGTCGGGCATCATCAACTTCAAGACCTACGACGACCCCGCGACGAAAACAGGCGGCAGTTGCGGCGACGATCCGTATCCCGGCTGCTCGGCCGCTGAAGGCGTGTTCCGCGTCGACCTGAAGGGAACCGACGGCACGACGAGCGGTGCGATCCTCACGCAAGGCGAAACCAATCTCGCGCGCCAATGGTTCCCCGGCTGGGACGAGCCGGCGTTCCGCATGACGTATGAAGTGTCGGCGGAAGTGCCGCAGAACTGGCGCGTCGTGTCGAACGCCGCGGAGGGTCCGTCCGTCACCGTCGACAGCGGCTACAAGCGCGTGACGTTCGAGAAGACGCCGCCGATGCCGCAGTATCTGCTGTTCTTCGGCGGCGGCATGTTCGATACGCTCGAAGACGACTTCGTGAGTCCGCTGAAGGACGGCAAGAATCTGCATCTGCGGATTTTCACGCCGCCTGGCATGCGCGACTGGGCCGTGCCCGCGATGCAGCAAACCAAGCAGGCGCTCGATTACTACTATCGCTATACGGGCATTCCGCTGCCGTTGACGAAGTTCGACACGATCGCCGCCAACGACGCATTTAAGGAGCAGAAGGACCTGAACTTCGGCGGGATGGAGAACTGGGCGCCATTCTCGAATTCGCCGACGACATCCTTCCGCCTCCCGGCACGTCGATGTCCGACTACGGCGTGACGGTGCTCACGCATGAAGCGGCGCACCAGTGGTTTGGCGATCTGGTGACGCTCGACTGGTGGGATGACGTGTGGATGAACGAATCGTTCGCAACGTACTTCGAGAACAGGACGAAGATCCTGTTCTTCCCGGATCGCTTCAGCTGGGTCGACGAAGTGAAGACGAAGTACGCGGTGATGTCGCGCGATCTGCGAAACACCTCTTTCCCGGTGCAGCCGAACTTCAACGACTGGGCGTCGAACGACTTCGTGTTGAGCGCAAGCCCGTTCACGTACGACAAGGGCGGCATCGTACTGAAGATGCTCGAGAACTATCTCGGCGACGCCGTGATGCGCAAGGGCCTGCAGTCGTATCTGGCCGACTACGCGCTCGGCAATTCGACGCCGAAGCGTTTGTGGGACGAACTTGCGAAAGTGAGCGGCGAACCGATGGTCGCGATTGGCGACAGCTTCGTGCGGCAAACGGGCGTGCCGCTCGTGTCGCTCGATACGCAGTGCGATCTGACCAGTAACCAGACGGTCGTTACGCTCAAACAGTCGCCGTATCCGAACCAGAATCTGTATCCGGGCATTCAATGGACGATTCCGTTGACGCTCGCGTACGGCGAAGGTCTCTCGCGGCGCAAGATGGTAGCGTTGTCGGACGCGCAAACTCAGGTGCGGGTCAACGGCTGCTCGGCCGTCGTCGCGGACCCGAGCGGACTCGACTATTACGTGACGAATTACGGCGACAACGCGTGGAGTCAGTTGCTCGCGCAAAGCAGTGCGTTGACGGATCCCGTGCTGCTGACCAACCTGCAGATGGAAGCGAAGATGCTCGTGAATTCGGGCCTCGCGGATCCGTCGCGTGCTGCCACAATCGGCTCGATCGCGCTGCCGCCGAGCGTGATGGCGCGTCGTCAGCTGCTGCTCGCGCCGCAGGCCGAGACGGTTCGTCCGATCCTGCGCTACCAGGGCAAGTTGAAGCCGCGTAGCAAATCGCAGTAACGCGCGAAGGCTAAGTCTGAATGTGTCGCGCGCTTCCCCAGCACGGGCGGGAGTGCGCGACTGTTCCTATATGTGCGCACTTCAGCGGGATCGAGAAAGTACTTCCGGTTGTCCGCGGGCCGCTCGATCATGAAGTCGATGAAAGTCCACACGCGGTCAGAAGGCCGCAACCGGGGACACGCTGAAGCCAATTGCCGAGAAGACCGCGTACGCGGCGGCGAAAACGGACATGTGGAAAACGCTGTCGCAATCCCTGGACTTTCCGTTTTGAAGAGCCGTGTGAGATAAAACAGCCCTCATGATCTAACGAATCAGAAAACAATAGCGCCGCTGCGAACGCAGCGGCGCTATTGTTGCGCTTCGGATTGACGGCGCAGTGCGCTGCCGTTTTCGAATGCCGCTTATTTCGGCGGCGGAAGCGACGGATCGAGCTTGGCCGAGTCGCGCACCAACTGCTCGGTCAGCGCGGCCGCAACAGGGTTCGTGCTTGCATTCGTGACGGGTTTTGTCGTGCTGCGTTGCTGTTGCTCCGTCGCGGCGCGTACCGCGGCCATATCCGGTGGCGGCAGCGAAGGATCGAGCTTCGCTGAATCGCGCACGAGCTGATCCGTTTGCGAGGCCCCGGCATGATACGAACCGCGATACGTGTTGTGCTGATCCATGTTCGCGCTGTTCAAGCTGGGAGGCGCTGCGGCGGCAGGCGGCGGCAACAGGGGATCGAGTTTGGACGATTGCCGCACGAGTTCTTCCGTTTCCGGCGTCGCGCCTTGATATGCCGAGCGGCGATCGAGGGTGTCGCGGCCTCGCTGCGCGCGCGGTGCGGGAACAACCTTCGGTGCTGCTGCGTTGGGTACGTTCATCGTAGCGACGGTCGCCGGCGGTGCAGGTTGCGGCGGCTCTACCGGTTGAGCCTGCTGCACAAACGCTGTGCGCGGGGCTGGCGCGGCAGCAGGCGCGGCCGGCGCTGGCGGAGCGGGCGTGACTGCCTGCGGGGCGACGGTCACATCCTTCGTGGATGCGCGCGGCGTCGACGAGCCGATGCTGCCTTCCGTCACATGGTTTTCGCTGACGCGCGATCCGGCGGCGGAAGGGCTCGCGCTCTCGTCCATGCCTGCTGTGGCTTCGGCCGTTGCGCGGCGGTCCGCCTGAAGCACCATGAGGTAGGTGGTCAATGCCGCGCCGAGCACGAGCCCGGCGAGAATCATCAATATCTTTCGGGTGGTCATCATACGTACTGACAGTCTTTCGAATGACGCGAGCCGACCCGTTCAAGCGACTGCTTCGCGTCTATATTCAGACAAATGCCAGCAAGTGGCGGGCCTGAAAGGTGGAAACAAACGGACGACACCCAGAGAATGGCGCATCCCCGCTGCGGGCGAGGTTGCCATGAACGTCACGCGTGCCATGTGAATGGAACGCGGCGTGTCGAAGCTTCTCTGATTATCGGACGCTTCGGTTTAGTTTGCGTGTCGGGAGCGCGCGTCAAAAATGGTGCGCCAATTTCACGACAAATTGTCCGATCAATCCCAGGGATTGGCTGCGGACAACCCGCTCGGACGGCGGATGCCATGGCGCAGAAACCAGTGCCGCATCGCACTGAGTTTGCGCGGCAATCCCGGAATCAGGTTGCCCTCGATGCGGGCTTTCGCACATGACGTCGCGTACTCGATCGCTTCTTCCTCGGAAGAAAAGTAACCGAGGATGCCAAAGGCTTTACGCCGTCCGCTCGGGCCCGTGACAAACACGCTGGCCGCGTATCCACGAGCACCGACGGACGCTAGTGGGATGATGACGTGGCGTCTGTAATGCACTGCGTGCCTGTCCATGATCATCCTCCAAGGGTTTTGCCCTGGTGACATGGTACACGCTGCGAAACTTCGCCTGCAATGCATTACGGCTGCGAAAAATAAATCATACCAGCCGATTCAAGGTTGACGCCTGGTGCACATCTGTGCCTGCACCGCGCACTCATTCGCCTGCAGAATGCCGCATTGCGCGGCACCGTGTGTCTGCACGACAGCGCTTCAGGCCTTGCGTTCCATCGGCTCGCCGAGCACGAATGCACCGCCCTGGAAGCGTTGTGCGGGGTCGTCGTATTCGGTCGTCGGCGCGGTGACGGGGAAGCGTTCGGCGAACTGCACCGAGCTGTCGCGCGGACGGAAGCCGAGAAAGCCCGCTTTCGTGTTGTCCCACCACTTGACGGGATTGTCCGACGCGCCGTACACGACAGCATGTCCGACGCGGTTTGTGAACAGCGAACAGCGTACCAGTTCGATGAAGTCGCGATAGCTCAGATACGTGACGAGCATGCGCGGATTCTTCGGCTCTTCGAACGACGAACCGATTCGCAGACACACCGTCTCGATGCCGAAGCGATCGAAATAATAGCGCGAGAGGGACTCGCCGAAACACTTCGTCACGCCGTACAGGCTATCGGGACGCTGCGGCGCGTCGACGTCGAGCACGTCGGTGACGGGATGAAAACCGATCGCGTGATTCGAGCTGGCGAACACGACGCGCTTCACGCCATGCTTGCGCGCGGCTTCGTAGATGTTGTACGTGCCGCGAATATTCGCTTCGAGCAGATCGTCGAATGGTGCGTCGATCGAAATGCCGCCCAGATGCACGATCGCGTCCACGCCTTCGACCATCTGCATCACGGCCTCGCGGTCCGCCAGATCGACCACGCTCGCTTCTTCATGCGCCGCCGCCGTGCTCACGGCGACGATGTCGCTGACGCGCACGATGTCGGCCCACGCGGCCAGCGCGTCGCGCAGCTGGCGACCCAGGTTGCCGCCCGCGCCCGTCAGCAGCAGGCGGCGAAACGGCTTGCGGGACACAGAGGATGTCTCGTTCATGAATGATGATCCTTCGATAAATTTAGGAAAACGTTTTCCGACTATAAAGGCGAGACGGGGAATGCGTCAATTGCTCCCATCCAGTTCAACTGGTAATGTGACCCGATACGGCCGTCACGCCTTCGCTTCATGCGGTTTCTGCGACAATCGCCCAACGCAAACGAAAACGTTACCCTCCGCATGAAAAAAGTTTCCCCGACGATTCGTGATGTGGCCGTCGCGGCGGGCGTCTCCGTCGCCACGGTGTCCAAATACATCAACGGCGCGCAGCGCTTTTCTCCCGCCGTCGAAGCACGGCTCAAGGAGTCGATCGAGCGGCTCGGCTATCGTTCGAACCCGCTTGCGCGCTCGATGATCACGGGCCGCACGCGCACCATCGGGCTGGCGATTCTCGACATCAGCAATCCTCACTTCACGAACGTCGTGAAGGGAGCGAACCGCGTTGCGCTCCAGCACGACTACACGCTGCTGCTCGTCGATACAGAAGAGAACCAGGCGCGCGAGCGTTCGCTGATCGAGGCGCTCGCGCAGCGCGTCGACGGCTTGATCATCAGCTCGCGCATGCCCGACGAAGAATCGCAGTGGATGCTCGAGCTCAACAAGCCGGTCGTGCTGTTGCGGCGCAGTCCGGGGTTGCCGATACCGAGCGTCGGTATCGACAACCGGCTTGCGACGTACATGCTTGCGCGTCATCTGCTGAATCTCGGGCATCGCCACATTGCCTATCTCGGCTTCGGTCAGGCTCGCATCAACGACGAGCGCATTCGCGGCGTGCGCGAGTGCCTCGACGAAGTGGGCCTGTCGCTCGACGTGCACGATGCCCACGCACCGACCGCGCAGGCGGGCGAGCAGGCCTGTTCGCGCGTGATGCTCGGGCCGCAGCGGCCGCAGGCGGTGATCTGCTACAACGACCTGATCGCACTCGGCTTCATGAAGGAAGCCGCATCGCTCGGGTTCAAGCTTCCGCGCGACGTTTCCGTGACGGGTGTCGATAACGTGCCGTATGGCGAGTACGCCTCGCCTGCGCTGACGACTGTCGACATCCAGAGCGAGAAGATGGGCGAACTGGCGATGCAGAAGCTCATCGACGCACTGGCGGGTCACGGCGAGGCCGAGCATTCGATGTTCGAGCCGCGGCTGATCGTGCGTGAATCGACGGCCGCTTGCAGCTGAAGCCTTGCTCTGGCGCTGTACTTCCGTACGCGCGCCGCGCGTGGCGGCGCGCCCTGCCTGCTTACGCATCGAGCTTCGCGGGCGCCATGCGCGGCGTCAGTACGTGCATGATCGCGAGCGCGAGCAGATAGGCGAGTGCGCCGATCGCGAACAGCACCCAGTAGTGTCCCGTACGTTGCAGCACCTGGCCGATCACTTCGGAGAACAGCACGCCGCCGATCGAACCCGCCATCCCGCCAATACCGACCACAGCGCCAAGTGCGCGGCGCGGGAAGAGGTCGGAAGCGGTAGTGAACAGATTCGCCGACCAGCCCTGGTGCGCAGCGGCTGCGAGACCGACAATGCCGACGGCCATCCACAGGTTATCGACTTGCGACACGAACGCGATGGGCAGCACGCAGCACGCGCAGATCAGCATCGCCGTCTTGCGCGCCGCATTGACGCTCCAGCCCTTGCGCAGCAGCGCCGACGAAATCCACCCGCCGCCGATACTGCCGACCGTCGTGATCGCGTAGATGATGACGAGCGGCAAGCCGATGTGCTGCATGTCCATGCCGCGCGATTCGTTGAGCCACTTCGGCAGCCAGAACAGGTAGAACCACCACACCGGGTCGGTCAGGAATTTACCGATCAGGAACGCCCACGTCTCACGCTTCTTGATCAACTCGCCCCAGCCCGGCGCGCGCGCGTTGGCGTGGCGGGCGTCGAGTGCTTCGACTTCGTCGCGCGGTTCGTCGAACGCTTCGTCTTGCACGCTGCCGTCAGCGGGGCGATAGATCGCAAGCCACACCGCGAGCCATACGATGCCGATCGCGCCGATGATGACGAACGCCGCGCGCCACCCGTACATCACCGCAATCGCCGGGATGATCGCAGGCGCGAACACCGCGCCGATGTTGGCGCCGGAGTTGAAGATGCCCGTCGCGAGCGCGCGCTCGCGGCGCGGGAACCACTCAGCTGTGGTCTTGATGGCCGCCGGGAAGTTGCCGCCCTCGCCGACGCCGAGCAGCGCGCGCACGGCCGCGAAGCCCATCACCGAGCCGACGGCCGCGTGCAGCATCGCGGCAATGCTCCAGATCAGCATCGCGCCCGCGTACGAAATCCGCGTACCGAGCCAGTCGACCACGCGTCCGAAGCAGAGCAGGCCGATTGCATAGAACGCGGAGAACGCGATCACGATGCGGCCGTACTGCACCTGCGTCCAGCCGATTTCGTGCTGGAGCAGCGGCGCGAGAAGACCGAGGATCTGTCGGTCCATATAGTTGATGACGGTCGCAAAGAAAAGCAGCGCACAGACGGTCCAGCGGAAGCGGCTGGCGGCGCGTACGACGCCGACGACGGCAGATTGCATATATGTCTCCGTTCGCGGCATCGCTCGTCGCGCCGCGATCTTGTTCATGACCGGCGACGAGCGCCGGGGCGGGGATGCGCATGCCTGGCTAGCGGCGCACTCGCATGTTTCCGGGAGGTTTGGAAAACGTTTTTCTAAGAATAGAAGGTTTGAAGCAGCTTGGCTAGTCCGTGTTTTCGCCTATTCTCTCAGGGCTGACGCGCGATGAGCGCCCGGATAGGCGTCTACAAAGTTAATCGTTTTCTTCGACCTGTGCGGGTGGCCACGATGTGACGGTCAGCCATCTGGCGTACGATGCCCATAGTGGGGAAAACTATCGGGGGCTACATGGGCTCAACGTCTGAACGCCGTGCCGTGTCGAACACGGAAGCGATGGCGACCTTGTCGGAATACCTGGAACTCGCCTTGGACAGAGGCGGACATCTCGTGATGGTCAGAAATCCGAGCGGGACCAGCACGCTGTATGTCGGGGACATCAGCGCATTGGAAGACGAACTGAAAAAATGCGGCGCGATACTGGATGAACTCGCCGATGCCATTCTGGAGTCGACGCACTCCGGGTTCAACGAGCTGACCGTCAACGGCAGCGCCTACCGCTTCATGCGAACGTTCACCCAGGTCGGCAACAAGGGCGCTGTGGTGTTCGCGTCGGTTTAGCCGCGGGCTTATCGCCTCGTCTCGCTCAGGCTAAAAGATACAAGACACTCGAAAAAGCAGCCGGTCTTGCGACCGGCGCAAAGCTCACCTCGGAGACACGTCAACGACTCGTCGCTACGGCAACCTGCGTCAGCCTGCCGCTTTCGGACTGCCATGCGGATCGATGACAAACTGCCTTGGGTACGCCCGAATCGGATGCGCTTCGCCGCTGGGCGCGCGGTCGAGTTCGATGACGATCATGTTGCCGACTTCGGCGGCAATTAGCCGTCCCGACAGCGTAGCTTGCATCAGGGCATCGCGACGGGGACAAGATAGTGCGCACTGGAAGAAACGACCGCGCCGAGCTTGTCGACACGGTGCGGCAGATGAGAAATGCGATGCCGGCTCCAACGGGTCGCCGTCGCCAGTCAGTTCGGCACAGGCACGGGCAGCTGCGACACGCGGCCCGTCTGCACATCGAGCCACATCTGACGGCCGCTTGCCGAATGGCTGTAGACGAGCGCGCGCATGTCGCGATACGTGCCGAGAAAGCCCATCAGCGCGCGCACGTTGCGCTTGCCGTGATAGCGCAGCGAGCGAGACGTCTCGCCGTTCACGATGACGACAGGGTTGATCCGCACGAGCCGCGCAATGAGTTCAGGGTTGACTGTTTCCACGTTCGATCCTCGCTTGAAAGTACTGTCTTCGCTAACGTCCCGTCAAAAGCGCTTCTTGAGCGTTCGGAAGGATCGGTAAGCGAGCCCCGAGGAGCCGCCATGCCGCTAGTCGCGCACGTGCGCGACGGCGATCTGCAACACGCTTTCCAGGTCGGGCAGACCGACGGGCTTGGTCAGGTGCAGGTCGAATCCCGCGGCTTCCGTCCGCACGCGGTCTTCGCTGGTGCCGAGCCCCGTCATCGCAGCGATCACGGCGCCCGGCGCTGCGATCGCCTGGCGGATGTGCGGCAGCGCATCGAAGCCCGTCATCTTCGGCATCGACAGATCGAGCAACACCAGATGCGGCTGCAATTTGCGAGCGAGTTCGATGGCGGCCGCGCCGTCGTACACGGCGTGCGCTTCATGTCCGAGCACCTGTACGAGCGTCGCCATGCTGTCGGCGGAATCGACGTTATCGTCGACCACCATCACTTTCAGATCGACGGGCCGCGTGGGACCAGGCGCTTCGTCGCGCTGGCCTTCGTCCGCGATCGCGCGGCTGCATTCCGGCAGCCAGACCGTGAACACGCTGCCTTTGCCGCGTCCTTCGCTATGCGCGTCGATATGCCCGCCGTGCAGGTCGACGATCGCGCGCGCCAGCGTCAGCCCGATCCCGAGCCCGCTCTTGTCGGCCTGTTCTTGGGTCGGCGTTTCCTGCACGAACAGGTTGAAGATCGCGTCGATTGCATCGCGGTCGATGCCGCGACCGGAATCGTGAATGCGGATTGCCAGCAGCCGCCCCGAACGAAACGCCTGCAAGCCGATCGATGCGCCCGGCGGGCTGAACTTCGACGCGTTGTTCAGCAGGTTCTGCACGACCTGCACCATGCGCGTCAGGTCGCCTTCGATATACATCGGTGTGTCGGGCATCACCACGTCGAGCGTCTGATTGCGCGTGGCCAGCAGCGGCGCGCTGCCCTCGATGCTCAGCTGCGCGATGGCCTGCATCGATACCGGCTTCGGCTCGATCTGCACGCGCCCCAGCGTGACGCGTCCGGCGTCGAGCAGATCGTCGACCAGCCGCGTGAGATGCGACAACTGCCGGTCTATCAGTTCATGCTCGGGTACGAAGGCACCGTGACTGGCGGACTTCAGTTGCAGCATGCTGACGGCGTTGCGCAGCGGCGCAAGCGGATTGCGCAGTTCGTGCCCGAGCAGCGCGAGGAACTGGCTCATGCGCTGGCTCGATGCTTCGAGTTCTTCGAGACGCCGGCGCCGCGACATGTCGCGCGTGATCTTCGCAAAGCCTTGCAGCGCGCCATTCGGATCGCGCAGCGCCGTCGTGATGATGTTCGCCCAGAAGATCGTGCCGTTCTTGCGCACGCGCCACTCTTCCATTTCGATGCGGCCTTCGCGTGCGGCGAGTTCGAGATCGCGTTTCGGCCTGCCCGCCGCGACGTCCTCGGGCGTGTAGAAGAGCGCGGATGACTGGCCGAGCACTTCATCCGGCGTGTAGCCCATCACCTGAGTCGACCCCGCGCTCCACGTGGTGATGTGCCCATGCGGGTCGAGCATCGTGATCGCATAGTCCTTGATCGCGTCGACGAGCACGCGGAAGCGCTTGTCGAGTTCTCGCGCGCTGAAGCGCTCTGTCACATCGCGTATGAAGTAGGCGAGCTCGATGTGTCCGTCGAAGTGCACCGGGCACGCGGACAGTTCCGCGGGAAACTCGCTGCCGTCGATACGCCGCGCGATGAGCTCGGTGCGGCTGCGGTACGAGGGTCCGTCCGCATTGGGTTCCGGCGTGATCCTGAACACGTCCAGTTCGGCATAGCGGTCCTTGCAGCGCGCGGGGAACAACACGTCCAGCATCGGCCGCCCCATGACGGCGTCGCGCGCGTAGCCGAAGGTGCGCGTCGCGGCATCGTTCCAGTCGATAACGATGCCGTCGGCGTCGGTGCACACGAACGCATCGTGCGTCGTGTCGAGCACGAGACGGCGGCGGCGCAGCGACGCTTCGAGCTTGCTGTCGGCGGCTTCGCGCAGGCTGATTTCGGTGCGCAGCCGCGCGATCGTGATGGTGTTCTGCTCGATGAGCGCACGGTTTTCCGCAAACACCCGCTGATGCGCCATGCCCGAGGCGACGAGCGACGTGATCCGTTCGAGCGTTTCGATGTCGTCGTTAGAGAACGCGCCTGGGCTGCCCGCCATCAGCTTGACCACGCCCGCTACTTCGGACTGGTACAGCAGCGGGGCAACGATCATCGACGTCGCGCCCACGCGCCTGCATGCAGCCGCATCGACGCGCGTATCGTTCGCCGTATCGACGCTATACAGCAGATGCTTTTCGACCGAGCACAGGCCCGACAGGCTGCCGTCCCGCTTGAGGCGCAAGCCGACGTGCTGCGCAATGGTGCCGCTGCATGCGCGATACACCATGTCCTCGCCGTCGACCCATTCGACCACGGACGCATGCGCAGCGGGCACCAGTTCGAGCAGCGCGTCGGTGACGAGCGACAGGAAGCGGTCGAGATCCAGCTTCGCAGCGGCAATTCTGGAATGTGCGTCGATCAGCTTTCTCAAACGCGCGTTCGTCGAGCGCTCGCGATCGAGCAGGGCGGCCGTGTCGGGCGTGTCGATCTGTCGGTCCTGGCTGGCGTTCATCGTGGGGCAAGCTCCGTTCGACGTCGATGACGACGTACGTGGGAAATACTGTGATTGCTCGCATGCGGCATTCCTATGCAAATTCACATGCAGCATGCATAGAGGTGCGAAGCGCCGTTTCAACGGTTATACACGCTTGCGCGGCGGCCGCTCAAGCGCGCGATATAGCGCTATTCGGATCGAGCATCGCGTGTCGTGGCCGGAATCAAGCATCGTGTCATCAAGTTGTAATTTGGCTTCGGCAGCGAAGAGGGAGCGCAGGGCGCCGGCATGCGCATCGGATAAGCGCAGTTATCAAGGCATGCCGTGCTATGCGTACGGCGTCGTCGTCTGGCTCAGACGGGGAAACCCTGCGCAAAACGCTCGCGCAGATAGCCGACGAACAGACCGACGGCGCGCGGCACGTGTGACGCGTAGGGCCGCAAGATATAAAGCTGCTCGGCGAAGGCGCCCGTCACTCGCCAGTCGGGCAACACGACCACCAGCTTGCCCGCCTGCACGGCGGCCTGCGCGGTGAAATCCGGCACGAGCGCGATGCCCAGGCTTTCGAGCGCCGCGTCGCGCAGCGTTTCGCTGTTGTTGGCGCAAAACGGGCCTTTCACGGGCAACGCGACGGGCCGCGCAGTATTCTTCCGCGCCGACTTGCGCTCGAACGACCACATCGGCTCGCCCATCGAGCGCGGGTAGAACAGGCAGTCGTGCGATGCGAGTTCGTCCGGCGACTTCGGCATGCCGCGCTTTCGCAGGTAGGCACGCGTTGCGACGATCACGGAGCGCGTGTCGCACAGCTTCCACGCGACGTGCGTGTCGGGGGGCTCCGCGGTGTGGCGTATCGCGAGGTCGAAGCCTTCCGTGGCGAGCGACACGAGGCGGTCCGACACTTCCAGCTGTACACGCACGGCCGGATTTGCCGACAGAAACTCGGGCAGCTTCGGCACCAGTTGCTGCCGCGCGAACGCAACGGGCGCGGTCACGCGCACCTGTCCGCGCGGCACGCCCGACAGTTCGCGGACCTGCGCGAAGCTCGCCGCGATCTGGGCATATTGGCCGCGCGTGGCATCGACGAGTTGCTGGCCAGCTTCCGTCAGGCGCACGCTGCGTGTCGTGCGCTGCACCAGCGAGATGCCCGCGGCGCGCTCCAGTTCGGAGATGCGCTGGCTCATCGCCGCCTTGCTGACGCCGAGACGCGCGGCCGCCGCCGTGTAGGTGCCCTGTTCGGCGAGCATCGTGAGCCAGTGCAGATGCGTCCACAGATCTTCGATATTTTGCGTTTCCATACACTCATTGTTCACGAAAGCAAACATTGATTTCAATGTTAGCCTCTTTCCAGCATGTCCGCCGCTTTCTACACTCCAATCAACGCCATTCACGAAGAAGGAGGAGCCGACATGCAAGCCTATACCGACAGCGCAGACGTGGGTCATTTCATTCATGGCCAGCGCGTCAGCGGCACGGGAACCCGTAGCCAGGCCGTTTTCAATCCCGCCACGGGCGCGCGAGCCCGCAAGCTGCTGCTCGGCGAAGCGGCCGATGTCGAAGCGGCCGTCGCCAGCGCGAAGGCTGCGTTTCCGAAGTGGGCCGATACGCCGCCCATCCGCCGCGCGCGTGTCATGCTGCGCTTCCTCGAACTGATGAACCGTCATCGCGACGAATTGGCCGCCATCATCACGGCCGAGCACGGCAAGGTGTTCTCGGACGCGCAGGGTGAAGTGTCGCGCGGCATCGACGTAATCGAATTTGCATGCGGCATTCCGCAACTGCTGAAGGGCGACTACACGGAACAGGTGTCGACGGGTATCGATAACTGGACGATGCGTCAGCCGCTGGGCGTCGTCGCGGGTATTACGCCGTTCAACTTCCCTTGCATGGTGCCGTGCTGGATGTTCCCGGTCGCGATTGCGACGGGTAACGCGTTCATTCTGAAGCCGAGCGAGCGCGATCCGTCGGCTGCGCTCTTCATGGCCGGGCTGCTGAAAGAAGCCGGCCTGCCCGATGGCGTGTTCAATGTCGTGCAGGGCGACAAAGTGGTCGTGGATGCATTGCTCACGCACCCGGACGTCAAGGCGGTGAGCTTCGTCGGCTCGACGCCGATCGCGAACTACATCTACGAAACGGGCGCGAAGTACGGCAAGCGCGTGCAGGCGCTGGGCGGCGCGAAGAATCATATGGTGGTGATGCCCGATGCCGATCTCGACAAGGCCGTCGACGCGCTGATCGGCGCCGCATACGGATCGGCTGGCGAGCGCTGCATGGCGATTTCCGTCGCGCTGCTGGTCGGCGACGTGGCCGACAAGATCATGCCGAAGCTCGCCGAGCGCGCCCGCACGCTGATCGTGAAGAACGGCATGGAGGCCGACGCCGAAATGGGCCCGATCGTTACGCGCCAGGCGCTGGAGCGGATCGAAGGTTATATCGCCGAAGGTGTGAAGGAAGGCGCGACGCTCGTCGTCGACGGTCGCGGTCTGAAAGTGCCGGGTCATGAAGACGGCTTCTTCACGGGCGGCACGCTGTTCGATCACGTAACGCCGCAAATGCGCATCTACAAGGAAGAGATTTTCGGGCCGGTGTTGGCTTGTGTGCGAGTGAAGGACTTTACGGAATCCGTCGAACTGATCAATGCGCATGAGTTCGGCAATGGCGTCGCGTGCTTCACGAGCGATGGTCACATCGCACGCGAGTTTGGCCGCCGCATCGAAGTCGGCATGGTCGGCATCAATGTGCCGATTCCCGTGCCGATGGCATGGCACGGCTTCGGCGGCTGGAAGCGCAGTCTGTTCGGCGATACGCATGCATACGGCGAAGAAGGCGTGCGCTTCTATACGAAGCAGAAGTCGATCATGCAGCGCTGGTCGGAGAGTATCGAGAAGGGTGCCGAGTTTGCGATGCCGACCGCGAAATAATTAATGCGCGATTAACTGGGAGAAACGCAGTCTTTTACGAAGGGCTGCGTTTTCGCGTTTGGCGGACCGATCTGACGTTACATCACGCGGCTCTGCATGTGAGCGATCGAATCGGCCGGTCTCGATCGCCGGATTATTCCCGATTCGAAAACTGTGAATTCTATGCCGACCGGTTTGTCGATCGCGTAAGTACGGGTAGTCTGATATCCAAGGCCGACGTTTGAGTCCAACGTTGCGGCAGACTCCACTGAGGATCAGGCAATGAAGCGCGAATCTGCGAACTTCCGGAATATCGACGACCATAGCGGCGCAGGCGTGCGCGTCCGCGTCGAAGCGGTATCGAGCGATAAAGCACAAGCGGCCGCTGTTCCGCGCAACTGGGCGTGGGCGCATTTCAGCGATTCATACGACTGGATGGACTTGCACAGTCCCGCTGTCGTGAATAGCCTGCTCGATTGAACCGAGCCGGCAAAAAGACATTGCTGGCCGCAATACAGAATTGCAGCCAGCATTCCTGCAGTAAAGCGCGGCTTCAAACCAGCGTCAGTGTCACGTCGATGTTGTTGCGCGTCGCGTTCGAGTATGGGCACACGACGTGAGCCTTGTTGATCAGGTCCTGGGCTGCGTCACGGTCCATGCCAGGCAATGAAATCTTCATCGCGACTTCGATGCCGAAGCCATTCGGGATTGTTCCGATCCCGACGCTGCTGTCGATTGACGCATCGGCGGGCATCGCGATCTTGTCCCGTGCGGCAACGAATTTCATTGCACCGATAAAACACGCGCTGTAACCGGCCGCGAACAGCTGTTCGGGGTTGGCGCCTTCTCCGCCTTTCCCGCCGAGTTCCTTCGGCGTCGTGAGCTTGAAATCGAGGCCGGCGTCCGGCACAGTGGCGCGGCCGTCGCGGCCACCCGTTGCAGTTGCGTGTGCGGTGTAGAGGGCCTTTTCGAGCGACATGGCAAACTCCTTCGATGAAGTCCTGCGTGTTGTTGGAATACTGCAGATCAAACCTGTTTCGATGCTTTGAGCTTTCGATACTCCAGGGCGGGCAGCCCGCCCCAACCCCAATTCTCGGTCGGCACCTCGTCGATCACGACGAAAGTGGATTCCAAAGGCTTGTGCAGCACCTCGAGCAACAGCTGGCTCACGCCTTCGATGAGCTGCGCTTTCTCTTCGGCGCTTACGCAGTCCGCGCCCGGCGTCGTGCCTTCGCGCGTGACCTGGATGGTGACAATCGGCATCTTGCTCCTCTCGATCGTAGTTGAGGAATGGAGCGGCGCTCACCAGAACGCCGCTGTGGTGGAAGCTTTTAGGGCCAGTTACAAGCAGTGCGCGCGCTTTCGCCACGCCGTCTGCATCGCCCGTACGCTCGGCGCGCAGACGGCATAGTGTTGCAAAGCTCGGGTTTTCTTGCAGGGAAGGGAGCGTGTCGTTCAATGCATATGCGCGCGTCGATGCCCGGCGACGCCGTAAGCGAGGCGCGCGACGATGCGCTAACATCGGCGCGACTCACCATGCCGACTACTGGAGGCAACTGCATGTCGATCGCACCGGATCTCGATCTCACCGCATTTTCCCGCTACCGCCTGATGGAAGGTCCCACGCCGATCCAGCACCTCGGCCGCTTGAGCAAGCTGGCGGGCAACGTGGATATCTACGTCAAGCGCGACGACCTGATGGGCCTCGGCGGTGGCGGCAGCAAACTCAGAAAGCTCGAGTTCCTGCTAGGCGAGGCGCTCGCGCAAGGCGCAGATACGATCGTCACGGTCGGTGCGCGCCAGTCGAATCACGCGCGGCTCACGGCAGCGGCGGCGGCGCGAGCCGGACTCGCATGCGAAATCGTGCTGACCCGCACGGTGCCGCGCGACGACAACGACTACCTTCACAATGGCAACGTGCTGCTGGACCAACTGCTCGGCGCACGTATTCATGATCTGCCGGGCCATGCCGACGCGATGGCGTTTGCGCAGCATCGCGCGGAAGATCTGCGCAAGTCGGGACGCAAGGTGTATCTCGCGCCGTTGGGCGGCTCGTCCGCGGTGGGCAATCTCGGCTATGCGGCGTGTGCAGCCGAGCTTCTCGGACAGGCGCGCGAAGCGGGGGTCTCCTTCGATCGCATTGCGCTGCCCAATGGCAGCGGCGGCACGCACGCGGGTCTCGTTGCGGGGCTGCTGTCGATGGGCGAAGATCCCGCGCGCGTGGTTGCCTATAACGTGCTGGCGACGCACGAAAGTACGTTGGCCAATACGCGGCTGAAGGCGCAGCAAACGCTTGAGCTGATCCAGCCAGCAGCGATTCTTCCCATCTCGGGCGTCATCGTGGCGGACGGCCAGCGAGGCGACGGATATGGCATTCCCACCGACGCAATGCGTGAAGCGGTGCGGCTTCTCGCGAGCACCGAAGGTCTGCTGCTCGATCCCGTGTACGGCGGCAAGGCGTTTGCGGGCTTGCTGCAAGACATCAGAAGCCAGGCGTTTGCGCCTGGCTCGAAGGTGCTGTTCCTGATGACGGGCGGCTTGCCTGGGCTCTACGCGTATCGCAGCGCGTTTTGATAAAGGCGGCGTGGTCCGAACGCCCGCCCGCGCCTATCGTCAACCCGCCTGACCGGGGCGCGCCAGCTGTTCGCGCACGGCAGCGTCGATCTGGTCGTAATCGCCTTCGCCGAAGTGGCTATAGACGATGTGCCCTTGCTTGTCGATCAGATAGACCGCGGGCCAGTATTGATTGCCGTACGCGTTCCATGTCGCGTAGCTGTTGTCCTGCGCGACGGGGTAGTGCAGGCCGTACTCGGCAATGGCTGCGCTGACTTTCTTCGTTTCGCGCTCGAACGCGTATTCGGGCGTGTGCACGCCGATCACCACCAGGCCTTGATCCTTGTACTTCTCGTACAGCTTCTCGACATGCGGCAGCGTATGAACGCAGTTGATGCAGGTGTATGTCCAGAAGTCCACCAGAACGACCTTGCCGCGCAACTGCTGCATGGTGAGCGGCCGTGAGTTGAGCCATTGGTTGATGCCGGTGAATTCCGGCGCAGCGCGATTCTTGTCGACGGGAACGGCAGTCGCGGCGCCGCTGTTGGCGACGACTGCGCCCAGAGCGGCGATGGCGGCCACTGCGACGACAGTGGCCAGGGTCTTGAATCGGGAGTACATGTCGGCGTCCTTTACCTTGAAGACATGGACGTATTGGAATGAACGCGCGTATCTGCGCTGTGTCGTCATGTCATGCATTTGAATCGTCTTGTATCAGGCGCGCGCTACGATACGTTGATACACAAACGATCCTGTGCCGTGCGCTATAAAGAAGACGACACTCAAGGCTGGAGAGCAGTATGAAACGTCTATTGGCCATCTTGTTCTTTCTTGCGGGCGGACTTGCCGCAGAACTCGTGCATCCCGTTCAGTGCACGCTGATCGCGGCGAGCGGCGCGCAACAGAAGCGTCGCAAGGCGCAGTGAAAACGGACGGGCTTGTTATGCCGAAGTGTTCGCGATGCACGCGAATCATGGGGGTGACTCGCACGGCATTGCGCCGGTGAGCGCGATGTCTTTGGTGTACGATGAACATCCACCCGTAGGCCGCGCAAGGGCCTCAAGGATTTCACCGAGGTACTCAGCAATGGATGTCGCCGACCTGAAGGTCTTCGAGGCAGTGGCCCGTCACGGCAGCATGAACCGGGCGGCTGTCGAACTTCATACCGTTCAGTCCAATGTGACAGCGCGAATCCGCGCTCTCGAACGGGAGATCGGCGTCGCGCTGTTTCAACGGCATGTGCGCGGCGTGAGTCTGACGCCGGCAGGTCAGCGGATGCTGCCGTACGCCGCGCGCATCGCCAAAGTGCTTGCGGACGCACGGCTCGCCGCACTCGACGACGGTCCGCCTGCAGGCGCGCTTGCACTGGGCACGCTCGAAACGACGGCGGCGCTGCGACTGTCACCCATCCTCAGCCACTTCGCGGGAATCTATCCTGATGTGCGCCTGTCGCTGACGACGGGCACGAGTTGCAGTCTCACGGAAGACGTGGCCGCGTGCCGGCTCGACGGCGCATTCGTCGCCGGTCCCATCGATCATCCCGATCTGCATGCCGAGATGATCTTCCAGGAAGAACTGGTGCTGGTGACATCGCGCAACGTGCGCTCGATCGACGCGCTCCCGGCTTCGCCGGACCTGAAGACGATTGTATTCAGACTGGGATGTTCTTACCGTCAGCGGCTCGAAGCGCTGCTTGCGGAGAAGGGCATCGTCACGGCTACGCCCCTCGAATTCGGCTCGCTCGATGCGATCGTCGCGTGCGTTGCGGCGGGTATCGGCGTGACGCTCTTGCCTCGCGGCGTGGTGGCGAGCGCGGCCGAGCGGGGAATCGTCGCGCTTCATGCATTGCCGCCCGAGAAGGCGCAGGTGGCCACGCTGTTCATCCGGCGTCACGACGCGTATGTATCGAGCGCGATGCAGGCTTTCGTCGAAGTCACCCGTTCGCAGCTTGACCCTGTCATGGCGGCTGCCTGAGTTGCCTGCAAGTCACCTGCAAGTCACCTGCTCAAGCCGCCTGCTGCTCCATATCGAGAAGCGGCGCACGGCGTCGTGCGCCATTGACGCGAAAGAAATCTGTGCAAAAGTCGACGAATGTTCTAAAGCGCGCGGGCAGTAATTCCCGATGCGAATAGAACAGACAGACTTCGACTTCGCTGTCCGAGATCGAACAGTTGGGCAAGACGGGAACCAGCTTGCCCGAGGCCATGTCGTCGCGCGCAATCGCTTCGGGTAGCTCCGCGATGCCGGCGCCCGCGAGTGCAGCTGCGCGCAGCAGCACGTCATTGCCATCCATCGACGACATCGGAATCACCTGTACGGGTTCGTCGTTTTCGATCATCTGCACGTAGTTCGTGTTGCGCTGGCGCGATTGCGTCGGCAGCAGCAGGAAGTGCTCGGACAGATCGGCGGCGCGCCGTGGCGTGCCGCGCCGCGCGAGATAGTCGGCCGACGCGACGAGCGAGCGCGACGATCTGAACAAGGTTCTGCGAATCACAGCCGATTGTTCGACCTGATGCGGCGGCAACATTGCCATGTCGAACTGTCCGTCATAGAGGTTCACGGCGCCCTCGTGCACGGACACAACGAGATTCACGTTCGGGGCGACTTCGCGATAGCTCGACAGAAACTGCGAGAACGTATCGCTGACGAGCATCGGATGAATCACGAGACGCAGCTTGCCGCTGTCCACCTCGCGTTCGCGCATGATGCGGCGATTCGCTTCGTCGAGTTCTTCGAGCAGCCGGCAGCAACTCAGGTAGTACGATTGCGCCTCTTCCGTCAGCGTGACGGAGCGCGTCGTGCGATGAAGCACGCGCGTCTGGATGGACGCTTCGAGTTTCGCAATCGCCTTCGAAATGGACCCTGTCGTTACCCCCAGCGAGGCTGCCGCCTTGCTGAAACTCTGGTGCTGCGCCGCCGAAACGAACGCCCTCAACATATAAAGCTGGTCCATGTTCAACCTCCGCTCCGTTGCCGCCGAACTGCACTGGCATCACTCTAGCAACAGATCACGAGGAGAACGCGCGGTTTGTTGTGATACGGGTATCACCCGCGGTGATAGCTGGTCGTCGCGGGCTTGTCCGGCGGCAATGGAACGCGCTTATCAACCGGCCGCTTGCAAACGCGGGTCGAAATCGAACTCCAGCCGGATGCCGCCCGGTTCATAGATCATTGTGTGACGCTTGGGTCCGGCGCCCAGGTTCTCGGGCGCGAACTCGACCTGCACGCCCGGCCACTGCGAAACGCGCCTGAAGATCTCGTCGAAAGCGGCTTCGCTGCCGGCGCGCAGCGCAAGGTGATGCAAACCGACGTTGCTCTTGCGATCGAACTCCACGCGCCTGTCCTGATTCGTGACTTGCCACAACGTCAGCATCACGTGTCCATCCGATACGAACACAGCGGGGTACTCTGGCCTTTCGCCAACCTGGGTCCAGTGCAGGCATTCCACGAAGAAATCGCGCGTCAGGTTCAGATCGCGAACGCTCAGTCCAACGTGATCGATGCCGGCGGTGAGTGCCTGGGTAGTCATATCGAGGCTTCCTGTGCAATGTTCGGGGCGTGGCTTTCGCGATGCGGCGTCGCTACGCAGTAATAGCACGTGAAACGCGCCGAGGCAAAGCCGGACACCTTCGTGGGCGATGCTGGCCATTATAGGCAAGCCTCGCCGCGAACATTCTTGAGCAGCGGGAAAGGAAGTGTTGCGATTCGGCGCTTTTTCTTCGGTGGAAACCATGGGCGCGGGCAAACGTTTGCCAGTTGGTCATAGGCGCGGCGTCGTGCATACTTGCCGGTCATATGCATCGATACCATTACGATGCATCAAAAGCCGAAGAAGCTACCGAGAGGAGAGAACGAGTCATGCCGTTGGTGCCGCTGTCGCAACGGGAAGTCACGATCGGCGTTCCGCTGCCGTTTTCCGTCTATACGGAGGACGGCAGACTGCTGATGGCCCGTGGGCACATCGTTCACAGCGCGGAGCAATGCGAGCGACTTTTTTCGTTAGGGCCGTTCAGGCATCTGCTTCCCGGCGAACGCCGCAACGACGCGCTGGCTGCGCAGGAAAACGCCGCAGCTGCGCCCGCTGCGCGCGCGCGGCGCGATCACGACGAGCAGACATTTGTCGGCCCGTTTCCGCACGCGGGCTGCACCCCCGAAGACTTCGTGATCACGCTGGCCAACGGTCCCGCCATCTCGTCGCGCACCCGCTTCGTCGGTGTGCTCGACGATGCGAGCCTGCTGCTCTCAGGCAAGGACGTCGATCCCGCGTTTGCGCCCGGCGAGGCAATCGAAGGTCAATTCATCGCGGGACGCTACCGGCATGCGTTCGAATCCGAAGTCGTCGGCCGTCATGCGACGCCGTTCGACGTGCTGTATCTGCGCTATCCCACGGAAGTCCGCTCGCGGGCGCTGCGCCGGCATGTGCGCATCGGCATCGACGTGACGGCGCAACTGTCGAGAAACGACCGGCCGATGGCGGGTACGGAAGTGCGCGCGGTCGACCTGAGCGCGGCGGGTGTCGGCCTGCTCGTGAACTCGAATTCGCTCGCGCCCGGCGAGCACTTCAAACTGTCGCTGCCGCTTGCGCGCGCGGGCTGCGTACGCACGGCGCCGCTGAACTGCATCGCGCGCAACCGCCGCACGAAGGGCGGGAAAACCCTGGTCGGCGCGGAGTTCGGCAATACGTCGGGCGACGTGCGCGCACTGGTAAAAGACTACGTGATGGATGTGTTGACGGGAGCCATGCCCGCCGAGCGCAATCCATTGCGCAACGGCGGCTTCGCTTAGGTCGTCAGGCGAGAAAAAAAAGCCGATGTTCTCGCTGGCCAGACTGGTAGCGGACGTCTTGTATGTCTTCGATATCCTGCTGAAGCGCGTCCATTGTGATGCGGCACGCCGCAAGGCCGGCAGAACTATACCTACATATGATTTTCGCGGCGGCCCCATTCCCATAAGATGAACTCACCTTGAACGGCATTACGCAGCAGCGTGCCGTTGTCAACTAACGGCCGAGGAAAACCGCTTGCACAACCATCCGATCGCTTCAGTCATCGACGACGACGAATCCGTCCGTACCGCGATGTCGAGCCTCGTTCGTTCGCTGGATTGGGACGTCCGGCTCTATGCGTCGGCCGAGGCGTTTCTCGCATCCGGCATCGCGAGCAATGTGGCCTGCATCATCTCCGACGTGCAGATGCCCGGCATGAGCGGTCTCGACATGTATCGTCACTTGCTGGAGATGGGCGTCACGCAGCCCATCATTTTCATCTCCGCTTTCGCGTCCGACGCGGTGCGCCGCCAGGCGCTCGATCTTGGCGCAATGTGCGTGCTGACCAAGCCCGTCGACGGCGGCGAAGTCTCGCGCTGTCTCGCGAAGGTGGGACCCGGCAGCGCCAGCGGCGAATGAGGCAGACGCGGAGGCAGCCGCGCTGCCGCGCCGCGACCCCTTGTCAGAGGATTTTGAGGCGTTCGGATACACTTCATTCCGGATCGAAATGGGCCGGCTTCCTGGATGTCCGACTGTCGGGCGGCGTGTGCCGCGGCGCGAATCGGGGTGACGCTGCCCGCAGACAAACGCTCGCGAGGAATGCCTATGCCAAAGAAGTGCCGTCCGCCCCGCAGACCTGCAACACATAGCATGCACGGAGCCTCATGATGTTCCGTCAGGGCGCAGGCATCCCGTCGCCTCGCGACGCGCGCTTTCTCTTTGCTCTTGCCGCTGTCATCGGCGTGATCGTCTTCGTGATCGACGCGCTGACGCCGCTCGATATCGCCATTGCCGTGCTGTACGTGGTCGTGGTGCTGCTCGTGGCGTCGACGGGTTCGCGCCAGGCGACGATCGCGACCGCCTGCGCGAGCGTCGTGCTGACGCTCGTCGCGTTCATGATGTCGCACGACACGAACTACTCGGGCGGCTCGATTGCGCGCTGCATCGTGAGCCTGCTCGCAATCGGCACGACGTCCTTTCTCGCGCTGCGCAACCAGGGCAACACGGCACGGTTGCAGGAACAGATCCAGTTGCTGAACCTGACGCACGACGCGATCGTCGCGTACGACATGAGCGACCGCATCACGTTCTGGAATCAGGGTGCGGAGGAACTGTACGGCTGGACAGCAAGCCAGGCGATCGGCCAGCGCATTCATGAACTGACGCGCACCTCGTCGTCGATTCCCGTCGATGAACTGCGCGACGAAGTGGTGCGCGAAGGGCGCTGGGAAGGCGAGTTGCAGCGCGTGCGCAGCGATGGCAGCACGGTCGTCGTGTCGAGCCGCTTTGCGCTCTGGCGAGACGACAAGGGCAGGCCGCGCGCGGTGCTCGCCACCAACAACGACATCACGGTGCGCAAGCGCATGGAAGCCGAACTGCAGCGGCAGCAGGAAGAACTGCGCGCCACCGTCGACGCGATTCCCGGCTTGGTCTGGAGCTCGTCGCGCGACGGCGAACTGAGCTACATCAACCGCCGCTGGAACGAACTCGGCATCACGCTGACGGGCAATAGCGGCGATGTATGGACGTCGATCGTGCATCCCGACGACTGGCCCGCGATGCATGCGGCGTGGCGGGGCGCGATCGCCACGGGCAAGCCGTTCGAGAACGTGTCGCGCATTCGCCAGAGCAATGGCGCATATCGGTGGATGCATATCGGCGCAGAGCCGCTGCGCGATCAGGATGGCCGCATTCTGCGCTGGTACGGCGTGAATACCGACATCGAAGAGCGCAAGCAGGCGGAGCAGGCGCTGGAGCGCAGCGAAGCGTTTCTGTGCGACGCCCAGCGTCTGAGCCGCACGGGCAGTATCGCGACGCGTCTGCCGACGGGCGAGATGTGGTGGTCCGACGAGGTTTACCGGATCTTCGAATATTCCCCGGACTACATGCCCGCCATGCAGCTGATTCTCGCGCGTACGCACCCCGACGATCTCGCGCTTGTGCGCGACGCGTACGCAGCGGGGCTGTCCGGCGCGCCTTACGTCGACGTCGAACACCGCTTGCAAATGCCGGATGGCCGCATCAAGTACGTACATTACGTCGCGCATCTGGCCGCTCCCCAGTCGGCCAGCAGCGAATACGTGGGCGCGCTGATGGACGTGACGGAACGGCAGCTCGCCCAGGACGCGCTCGACCGCTCGACGGCGGAACTCGCGCACGTGACGCGCGTGACGATGCTGGGCGAACTGGCCGCATCGATCGCGCATGAAGTCACGCAGCCGCTCGCTGCGATCGTCACGGCGGGCGATGCCGCCAATCGCTGGTTGAACCGCGCGAAGCCCGACCTCGGCGAAGTGGGCCAGTCGATCAGCCAGATGGTGCGCGACGCGAAGCGCGCAAGCGACGTGATCCGGCAGATCCGTGCGATGGCGCAGAAGCGCGATCCGAGCCAGACGGTGCTGGACCTGAACGCGATCGTGAGAGAATCGATCGAGCTCGTGCGGCGCGAGCTCGACGCTGCAAGGGTCGAGCTGGAAGCGAGCTACGCGGAGCCGCCGCTGTTCGTATGCGGCGATCGCGTGCAGTTGCAGCAGGTCGTCATCAATCTCGTGATGAATGGCGTGCAGGCGATGGCGGGTGTGACGGGCCGCACGCGCCGCATGCGGATCGGCACGCGCCGCGTGGACGGACGCTATGGCCAGGTCGCCGTCGAAGATTCGGGAACGGGCATCAGCAAGGAAAGCGTCGGACGGCTGTTCAACGCATTCTTCACAACGAAGGCGGATGGCATGGGCATGGGTCTGTCCATCTGCCGGTCCATCGTCGAGGCGCATGGCGGGCGTATCTGGGCGGAGTCCGAAGCAGGTCAGGGCGCGACGATGCAATTCGTGTTGCCGATCGATAAAGGAACGTGCGATGAGCAGTGATGAAATGAATGACGTGAATCCGTCGATCGTCTATGTCGTCGACGACGACGATTCGATGCGCGCGGCCGTCTCGATGTTGCTGCGCTCGGTGGGCTTGCGCGTCGAGGCGTTTGCTTCCGCGCAGGAATTTCTGTCGTTCGACAAGCCCGATATGCCCAGCTGCCTGATTCTCGACGTGCGCCTGAAAGGCCAGAGCGGGCTCGCCGTGCAGGAGCAGATTGCCTCGGGCGACGTGCACGTGCCCATCATCTTCATGACGGCGCACGGCGATATCGCGATGTCCGTGAAGGCGATGAAGGCGGGCGCTATGGATTTTCTCGCCAAGCCGTTCCGCGATCAGGACATGCTCGACGCCGTCGCGAGTGCGCTTGCGAAGGACGAGGAGCGCAGGAAGTCCGAGCGCTCGGTGTCGGACCTGCGGCGCATGTACGAGTCGCTGACGCCGCGCGAGCGCGAGGTGATGGCCTTCGTCGCAAGCGGCCTGATGAACAAGCAGATCGCCGCCGAGATGAACCTCAGCGAGATCACCGTGAAGATCCATCGCGGCCAGGCGATGAAAAAGATGGAGTCCCGCTCGCTCGCCGATTTCGTTCTTAAAGCGGAAGCGCTGGGCGTGAAGTCGCTCGATTCCAGCACGTCGACGCGCACGCAGCGCGGTTCCTGAGCCTCTCTGACGGGCTGTCGACGGCTGTCCCGTCATCACCCTCTCCCGAGTGCGAAGCGGACGCGGCAAGGCGTTCATTTCGCTTCGGCTTCGCTTCTGTGTTGATTCCGCTTCGTTCCACGTCGGTCCGCACGCATGTGCGGCGACCGGCCGCATGTATTTGCACCCGCTGCGAAGGCGTCCGCGCGGGTCGTGCAGCGCGCCTATTAAACCTTCATATAGGTTGATTCAACCATTCGACTGTGTGAGCAACCCTATGTACGGCTAGGCGCGCCAGTTCCGTCCGATTAACTTTGATCCATCGCGGCACGGTCGTTTCGGGCCGCAAACACATCACTGAATCGGATGGACCTGCGATGACCACCACTATGCCCGATCTACCCGCTCCACTCGCCGATGTCGTGTCGCGGCGCCCGGCTTCTCCCATCGTCGCCGAACAGCAATGGCGGCGCATGAATGGGCCGGCGTTCGATATGGCAGCCCGCCGCGACAACGTCGTCGTCGCGCGCTGGACGCATGCTGGCAACGCGCCGCTCGCAGTGGAGAACGAAGGCAGCGTCGCCGATCACTGCATTGGCTTGAATCTGAAGTGCGCGGCGCTCACGTTCGACCACGCGGGCCGCCGGCTCGTGCATGGCCGCCTGACTGCGGGTGCCGCGCAGGTGACGGCGCCCGGCGTGCCGACCAAGGCCGTGTTCGCTTCGTCCGCCGACGTGCTGCATCTGTTCGTCTCACAGCAAGTGCTCGGCGAGTGCTACGAGGATCTGTTCCAGCACTCGCGCGACGGCGACATCGTGCTCGACGATCCCGAGTTGATCCGCGACCCGGTGCTCGAGCGACTCGGTCAGGCGCTGGCCGTTTCGCAGAGCAACGACGCTTCGCTCGGCAAGATCTTCACCGACAGCGTGAGCCTCGCGATCGTGTCGCGTGTCGTCGCCCGTCATTTTGCCGGCGCGACGCGGCGCACGCGCGAAGCCGCGCCGCTGCCGCAGTGGCGCATGAATCGCGTGATCGAATTCGTCGATGCACACCTCGCGGAACCCATCGGCCTTGCCGAGATCGCGTCGAGCGCGGGTCTCACGCGGATGCACTTCGCCGCGCAATTCCGCCGCGCAACGGGCCTGCGCCCGCATGAATACCTGCTGCGCAGACGTGTGGAGCACGCACAGCATCTGCTCGTGACGTCGAAGCACAACGTGATGGATGTCGCGCTCAGCTGCGGATTCCGCTCGCAAGCGCACTTCACGACGGTCTTCAAGAAGTTCGTCGGCGAGACGCCGCACCGCTGGAAGGAGATGACGAACGGCGCGCGCTGAGCAGCGCCGTTCATCCGACAGTCTAGAAGCAATGCCTGAACCGATCGCTTTCCGAAGGAGTTTCGACATGCTGGCAAACGCAAACGCAACGGATCCGTGGACGCAGACTATCGGCCTGCTGAGCACGCCTTACCGCCTGATGGCTGCCGCGAAAGGAACCGCGCAGTCGCGTCGCAACGCGCATTGCGCCGACGGGCGCTTCGGCGCGGCGGTGACGCTGATCGACCGGCCGACGCCGTCGACGGCGACGATTGCCTGGCGCGATTCGACACGCGGCTGTTTCGGCGACCAGGTCTGGCGCATGGCGCGCGCGCGCATATCGGGCTTCTGCGCGATGAGCGGCCAGCCGATCCGTCCCGGTGACGCCGTCTACAAGCCGAACCCGCGCCCCGCGCCCGTCAACGGAGACGCGATGATCCTCGCTTGCGTGCTGCGCGATACGGCGACGCTCTGAACAGCATTCAGCAACACAGCCGTGAATCCAGGGGATTGCGATGCGTTGCTAACTGAGGCTCCGACGAATCTCTCGCGCGGCATGTGGCCGCGCGAGAGGCGGCCGTTACTCGCCCGCGTGTGCCCCGCCCGCCACCTTGCCGCGGAAGATGTAGTACTGGTACAGGTTGTAGCCGATCATCACCGGGAAGATCAACCCGATGCCGGCCAGCATGAACGCAAGCGTGTGCGAGTCGGAGGCCGCCTGCACGATGCCGAGCTTGCCGGGCACGAAGTCGGGGAACAGGCTCACCGCGAGGCCGGCGAACGATACGACGAACAGCGTCACCGCACCGCGAAACGGCCCGCGCGACGAGCCCAGATAGAGCGACACCATGATGAACGCGAAGGCGAACGCCGCCGCGATGCCGAGGGCAATCAGCAGATGCATGACGCCCGGCCGCGACCAGCGCTCGCTGCCGACATCGCTGAAGAACCAAGTCGCGGTAGTCAGCAGCAGCGCGGCCGCCACCGTCAGCATCGCGCTGAGCAGCGCGAGACGCCGCGACCACTGCTCGATCATGCCGACGGTCTTCTTCACCAGATACGTCGCGCCGAGCAGCGCGTAGCCTGCGACCACACCCGTGGCCGCCACGATGACGAATACGTTGTTCATCTCACCCGGCACGAGGCCCGTGATGACCTTGCCGAGCACGACGCCCTGCGCGAGTGCCGCGATCAGGCTGCCGATGCCGAACACCTTGTCCCACAGCGGACCGTGCTCGACGCTATGACGGAACTCGATGGCCGCGCCCCGCATGATGAGCCCCGCGATCAGCGCCATGACGGGCGAGTAGAGGTCCTGCATCAGTTGCGCATAGGCAAGTGGAAACGCGCCGAACAGCCCGCCGCCGAGAACGACGAGCCAGGTTTCGTTCGCGTCCCACACATGGCCGATCGATTCGACCATCACGTCGCGGTCCGCGCGGCGCGCGCGCAGCAGGCTGAGAATACCGACGCCGAGATCGAAGCCGTCCGTCACGACGTAGAAGGCCAGCATCAGGCCGAGCAGGCCGAACCAGACGTAGGCCAGCAGCGAATGAGTAGTGCTATCCATGAGGCAACCTCTTGAGCAGTGGACGCGGCATCAATAGCCGGAAACGGACGTTGGTGCCGCCGCGGTGCGCGCGGCGTCGATCGCGGGCGGCAGGCTGGTGAGATCCGGGCCCTTGCGCAGCCAGCGGCACGCGAGGACGAAGAACGTAACGAGCAGCACGGCATAGAACGCGAAGAACATCGCCATGCTGAGCGACACGGCAGAAGGCGCGACCGTCGACGCCGCCTGGCTCGTGCGCAGCAGCCCATACACAACCCAAGGCTGACGGCCTACTTCGCGCACGATCCAGCCCGCTTCGACGGCGACATAGGGCAGCGGAATGCACAGCACCCAAGCGAGCAGCAGTTTGCGGCGCGCCAGCAAAGCGTCGAGGCTGCCGCGCGCCTTGCGCAGCGCGTAAGCCGTCCAGAACGCGAGCAGCATGAAGCACAAGCCGATGCCCGCCATCGCGCGGAACGCGTAATAGAGCAGGGGAATCATGGGCGGCTGGTCTTCGCGCGCGAAGTCGGTGAGGCCCTTCACCTGGCCGTGAAGCGAGTGCGTGCCGAGCACGCTTAGCATGCCGGGGACTTCGAGCGACCAGTCGTTGCGCTGCGCTTTCTGATCGGGCCATGCAAGCAGCGACCATGACGCACCCGTGCCGGACGCATTGGTGTGCCAGTGGCCTTCGATGGCGGCACCCTTCGCGGGCTGCGTCTCGAACACGCTCACGCCGCTCGAATCGCCGAGCCAGATTTGCAGCGGCGCCGCGACGACGAGCACCGAGAGCGCGATCTTGAACGAGCGTGCGAAGAACTCCGGATGGCGCTTGCGGAACAGGTTGTACGCGGAGATACCCGCGATGACGAACATGCCCGTTTCGATCGCCGCGACCCACATGTGCGATACGCCCCACACCATGTCGGGATTGAAGATCGCAACGAGATAATCCGTCACCTCGATCTTGCCGTTGACGACGGCATAACCCGCCGGCGTCTGCATCCACGAGTTGGCGACCATGATCCAGAACGCAGAGATGCTCGAGCCGAGCGCAACCATCGACGTCGCGAACAGATGCACGCCGCGCGGCACGCGCCCCCAGCCGAGCAGCATCACGCCGACGAAGCCCGCTTCGAGCATGAACGCCATCGCGCCTTCGAAGCCGAGAATGTTGCCGATGAATTGCCCGCTATACTGCGAAAAGCCTGCCCAGTTGGTGCCGAACTGAAACTCCATCGGAATGCCGCTGACGACGCCGACCGCGAAGTTCAGCACGAGGAGCTTGCTCCAGAAACGCGCCTGGCGGTAGTACATTACGTCACCCGTCTTGATCCACAGCGCTTCGACGAGCACAAGAAAAGCCGAGAGACTGATGGTGAGGATGGGCCACAGAATGTGGAAGATGGCCGTCATCGCGAACTGCGCGCGCGACAGGTTGGCAACATGATCAAGCATGGCGGGTCTCCTCGCGTTGCGACGCGGGCGGCACGGCGATGGCGCGCGGCGCGGAGTCGGGGCCCACGGCGGCGGCGCGCACGATTTTCACGGGCACGGACTTGTACGACGGCGTGCGGCTCTGCGGATCGAACGCATAGAGCGGCACGAGCGGATTCACTTCCGGGTAGTACGCGCCGCAGCAACCATTGGGCAGCGAATACTCGACCACCTTGAAGCTGCGGATCACGCGCTCGATGCCGTCCGTCGACAGCGCGACGAGGTCGACGCGCTCGCCCGGATGCAGTCCGCGTTTTTGCAGTTCGTGCTGGTTCATGAACACGACGTCGCGTTGCCCGAACACACCGCGATAGCGGTCCGAATGCGAGTACAGCGTCGTGTTGTACTGATCGTGGCTGCGCATGGTGGTAAGCCAGAGCGCATCGGGATCGTCCTGCCACGGGTCTTCGTCGAGTCCCTTGAAGACGAGGAAATTCGCGCGACCCGTCGGCGTGTCCCACACGCGCTCGCGTGCCGGCGACACGAGATGAAAGCCGCCCGGCACGCGGATGCGCTCGTTGTACGCCTGGAAGATCGGGAACACGATTTCGATCGCATCGCGGATACGATCGTAGTTCGCGACCATCTGCTCCCACGGCACACGCGACTGCTCGCCGAGCGTCGCACGCGCAATGCCCGCGACGATGGCCGGCTCGCTCAGCAGATGCGGCGAAGCGGGCTGGTTGCGGCCTGCAGATGCATGCACCATCGACATCGAATCTTCGACGGTGATCGATTGCGGGCCATCCGCCTGAACGTCGATCTCGGTGCGGCCGAGGCAGGGCAGAATCAGTGCGGCCTTGCCGTGCACCAGATGACTGCGGTTGAGCTTGGTCGCGATGTGCACTGTCAGATCGAGCTTGCGGATGTGTTCTTGCATGCGGACCCAGTCGGGAATCGCGGACGCGAAGTTACCGCCCAGCGCGACGAAGACCTTCGCGTCGCCGCGCATCATCGCTTCGAGCGTCGCGATCACGTCGTTGCCGTGCCCGCTTGGCGCGCGAAAGCCGAACGCGCGCTCGATTCCGTCTATCAGCGCCTCGCCCGGTTTCTCCGTGATACCGACGGTGCGGTTTCCCTGCACGTTCGAGTGTCCGCGCACGGGGCAGATGCCTGCGCCCGGACGGCCCACGTTCCCGCGCAGCAGCGCGAGGTTCGCGATCTGCTGGACATTCTCCGTGCCGCGATGATGCTGCGTGATGCCCATGCCGTACACGAGAATCGCGTTTTGTGCCTGCATGTAGAGGTTGGCGGCGTTTTCGATGTCGGCACGCGACAGGCCCGAATACCGTTCGATCGCGTCCCACGGTGTGGCGCGCAGATCGTCGAGCAGCGCGTCGATGCCATGCGTATGGCCTTCGATAAACTCGATGTCGAGGATGCGCGGCGCGTCGGCGGCGAGCGCGGCGTCGTCGGCTGCGACGATGGCCTTCATCATCCCTTTGAGCACGGCTACATCGCCGCCCACGCGCACCTGATACAAAAACGCGCTAATGGACGTGTAGCCGAGCGTCGCCATTTCGACGGGATCCTGCGGCGACGCGAAGCGCTCCAGCGCTCGCTCGCGAAACGGATTGAACGACACGATCTTCGCGCCGCGACGCGCCGCCGAATGCAGATCGCTCATCATGCGCGGGCTGTTTGTGCCGGGGTTCTGCCCGAAAATGAAAATTGCGTCTGCATGCTCGAAGTCTTCGAGCAGCACCGTGCCCTTGCCGACGCCGATCGACTGCGGCAGGCCGACACTGGTAGCTTCATGACACATGTTCGAGCAGTCGGGGAAGTTGTTGCTGCCGAATTCGCGCACGAACAACTGATAGAGAAATGCCGCTTCATTCGAAGCGCGGCCCGACGTGTAGAAGTCTGCCTGGTCGGCATGATCGAGTGCATTCAGATGACGCCCGACCAGCGCGAATGCATCTTCCCAGCGAATGGGCACATACCGGTCCGACTTGCCGTCGTAGACCATCGGATGCGTGAGGCGGCCCGCCATCTCCAGGTCGTAGTCGTCCCATGCGGCCAGCTCGGACACGCTGTGCGAAGCGAAGAACTCCGGTGTGCAGCGGTTCGCCGTCGCTTCCCACGCGACGGCCTTCGCGCCGTTCTCGCAGAATTCGAACGACGAGGTGTGCTTCGGGTCGGGCCATGCGCAGCCGGGACAATCGAAGCCTTCCGGCTGGTTCATACGCAGCAGCGTCCTGGCGCCGGAGACGGGGATGCCCTGAAGCGCCAGCGCTTCACCCGTTGCCTTGAGCGCGCCCCAACCGCCTGCGGGGTCGCTGTAAATGCGGATCACCTTCTTTTTGCCCATTTGCTTTTCCTCTGCAGTGCAATCAGTGCCATTGAGCGAATGATCGGACGACGCAGGCAACAGGGCTTGCACGTTTGCCCGCTGCTTGCCTATCCACACGGGGAACGCGCTTTGCTCAGATGAAGCTTTCCCCCACCCGCAATGGAGGCGCACATGTCCAGCACGAAGAAGGAACTGAACCCGACTAGCGAGAAGCCGGAGCATCGCGTCGACGAGGCAATCGAAGACACGTTTCCGGCCAGCGACGCGCCCGCGCAGGGCGGCACGACGCGCATCGAATCCGACGACGAGGCGAACGAAGACAAGGCGAACGAAGACAAGCCGGATCGGTCAGGAAGCGGCGGCAGCTGAGCCGGTGTGACGCGGTGGCACAACGGTTGCTCGCGCTTCGACGAACAATGACTCCGCACAACCGACCGACATGGACACGAATCGAGAACGACCCACGTCACGCCTGCAGGCGGTTCATCGGAAGGTGACGGTGGTGGGCGCGGCGAAGGACACGATCGGCCGCTTCTCGAACCACCGATGCGCGATGATGGGATCGAGCATCGCGTTTTACTGCGCGTTCTCGCTCGCCCCGACGCTGCTCATCGTGCTCGCGGTGCTCGGCTGGTTCTTTGGCCAGGACGCCGCGCAGGGACGACTGTTCGGCCAGGTGAAAGACATTGTCGGAACGGAGGCGGCGAGCGCGATGCAGGCGATCGTCGAGCATGCGCATCGTTCGCACGCCGGCGGTTTCGCGGCCCTGATTTCGGTGGTGCTGCTTGCGGTCGGCGCATCCGCGACGTTCTCGTCGCTCAACACGGCGCTCGACGTCGTGTTTGCCGTGCGCGCGCCGAAAGGCATCGCCGGCGTCGCGCTGTTGCTGCGCGCACGGCTGGTGTCGCTGGGACTCGTGATGGGGCTCGCGTTTCTACTGGTCGTGTCGCTCGTGGTGGACGTCGCGATTCAAACCGTCGGCAGCATGCTGTTCGGAACGGACGCGCTCAACGCGTTCGCCGACGCCGCGCAATCCGTGTTCGGTCTGGCGCTGCTGACGGTCGGTCTCGGTGCGCTCATCAAGTGGCTGCCGGACACGCATGTCGCATGGCGTCCAGCCGTTGTGGGGGGCTTCGTCGCGGCCTTTCTCTTCACGGCGGGGCGGCATTTGTTCGTGCTGTATCTTGCGCATGCCGGGACGGCGGGCGCGTTCGGCGCGGCAGGCTCGCTGGCCGTGCTCATGATGTGGCTGTATTTCTGCGCCGTCGTCTTTCTGCTGGGCGCGGAGGTCACGGCAACGCTTGGCGGCGCGCCCCACGACGAGGCGGCATTCGAGCACGAAACCGCGCATCGCTGAGTGCGGATCGCGGGCCTCGCGGCGCTCAGGTCCAGTACTTGTAGTCCGTCACGCTGTGCTCATAGCCGTGCGTTTCGCTGTGGCCACGCCGAGCGCGCATTGTCTGCCCGGAATCGTCGAGCTTCTGCGCCGCAGGCCGCGCCTGGGCAGCCGGATGCTGCTTCCATGCCGTCGAAGAAACCGCGGCGTCCGAAACGGGCGGCTGCAAGTCAGCCTGGGCGGCGAGTCGCTCCAGCGGCAATTGTGCATTCGCACCGACCACGAGGATGGCCTGCATCAGTCCCGGCGCCTGGTATGCGCAGGTCGTGGCCAACCCTACGCTGCATGCCGCGATGACATAGGTAGCCCGGAAACGGGGAAAGGCGAGGGTGCGCATCATGCATTCTCCACTACGCGCGCGAGACGATTGAAAGTTTGATTGGAGTGCTCGTTGAAAAGACGGGTGTCGAGCGTTGCACCCAGATGCGAAGTCAGGAAGTCAACGAACGTCTTGATCTTCGCGTCGATGTGATGCCTGCTTGAATAAACGGCAAACACGCCCGTATTTTGAAGACGCGATTCGGGGAACAGTTGCACCAGCCTGCCGTCGCGGATGTCGTCGGCCACGCAATGCGTGGGCAATGCCGCCACGCCCGCGCCGGCCAGCGTGGCGATCCGGGTCGCTTCTGTGTCGTTGACGGCGAACTGGCCCGCGGCCTCACGGCTCGCCGACTTCACGAGGCTCAGCCTCACGTGATGATCGCCCGGTTCGACGCGAAAGGACACGGGCGTCAGCGCGTGTTCGTCGAGGTCGCTTGCCATGTCGATCCGATGCGTCTGAAGAAAAGCGGGCGACGCGACGAGCACGCGCTCACAATGGCCGATCAGCTTGCAGACGTTGCGCGAGTCGGGCAGCGTCGGCGCGGACACGATCGACACGTCGACTTCGTCTTCGAGCAGGTTCGCCATGCGCGGCAGGAACTTCAGCTGCACGGAGACGGCGGGAAAGCGCTTGCGATACTCGATGATCGAATGCGTCAGCTGCGCGAGTCCGAGGTCGGTCACGCAATGAATGCGCAGCGTGCCGCGCGCACAGGTATGCGCGTCGCCCGCTTCTGCCTCGGCGTCTTCGAGGTCCGCGAGTATCTTCTTGCACTTCTGGTAGTAGCGCTCGCCGGGCTCCGTCAGCGATATCTTGCGCGTCGTCCGTTGCAGGAGCCTTGCCTGCAATTGGTCTTCGAGCGACGACACGGCACGCGAAACGCTGCCCGTGCTGCAGTTCATGTGCTCGGCAACGGCACTGAAACTGCCCGACTCGACGACGCGCGAGAAGATGCGCATGCTCAAGATCTTGTCCATGAAACCGTTCACCTCGTGCTGTCCGATCTGTTTTCTCTGGTGCGGCATACGACGCTTTGCCGCTTGAGAGAAAGATAGAACGACGCGAACGAATGGACCATCGTACGTTGGGAAGCTTGCTTAATCCAGGTGGTCACGTCCTCATACGTTGGTATAGGCCGGCGGGTTCATCGGGCTGGCTCTGCACCTGTAGCAGGCGTGCCGCAGCGCGTTTTCCCGCGCTTGCCAGGACCGCTCACGCGTCGATGTGCCCGCGCAGTCCGTCGCCCGCGAGCGGCATGTCGCGAGCACGATATCCCGTTGCGTCGAACAGTGCGTTGGCGAGCGCACCCGCTGTCGGTCCCATCGCCGCTTCCGCCGCGCCGAGAAACGGCGCGCCCGGCCGGTCGAGCAGATGCACGTTCAGGGAGTGCGGCACGGCGGAGAAGCGCAGGATGGGATAGCTGCTCCAGTCGAAACTGCGGATGCGCTGCGTGTCGAACTGCAACTGCTCGTATAGCGTCCAGCTCGCCGACTGCACGACGCCGCCTTCGATCTGATTGCGTATGCCGTCTGGATTGACGATCTGGCCGGCGTCGACAGCGACTTCGGCGCGCTCGAGCACGACCTGTCCCGTCTCGCGCACCACGGAAACCTCGACGGCCATCGCCACATACGCCATCAGGTTCTTGTATTTGCCGAACGCGAAGCCGACGCCGTGATTCGGCTTGCGCGGCGGACGCGGCCAGCCGAATTTCTGCGCGGCAAGCCGGATCACGTCGCGAGCGCGTGGATCCTGCATGTGCTTCAGGCGGAACGCGACAGGGTCGGCATGGGCGGCGAGCGCCAGTTCGTCCATGAAGCTTTCTATCGAGAATAGGTTCAGGTGTGCGCCGAGTGAACGCATCGCCGACGTATGCAGCGGCATGGTCGGCGAGAAGTGGTTCATCACGTGCAGGTTCGGGAAGGTGTAGAGCGGGATCGCATTGCGGTCGCCGCCGCCTTCGGGCTGTACCATCGGCACGGACGGGGCGGGCTTGAACGGACTGGCGAGCATCGTCGCCGGCACGAGCCGGCCCGCGTTCACGATGCGCTCGTTGTGCGAACTGCTCCACAGCGCGTAATCCCAGTCGACGATGCGGCCCGTCGCATCCAGCGACGCGCGAGCCTGCGCGACCATCGCGGGCGTGAAGTGATCCCAACTGTGTTCCTGCTCGCGCATCCATTGCACGCGCACGGGATGGCCCGGCATGTCGCGCGCGATCAGTGCGGCGTGCGCGGCGACGTCGTCTGCACCGTTATGGCCGTAACAGCCCGAGCCTTCCACGTGAATGCAGCGTACGGCGTCCTTCGGCATCGACAGCATCTCGGCGAGCGCGTCGCGCAGCGGATAGACGCCTTGCGAATGCGTCCACACGGTCATGTGCCCGTCATCGAACGACGCGATCGCGCACGACGGCCCGATCGATCCATGCAGCATGTAGCGCTTCGAGTAACGCGCATTCAACGTCTTGACGGCGGCCGGCGCGCCGTCCTGCGCGTGCGTGTCGGCGATCTCGAGGTGCTGCGTGCAGAGCGTGCCGAGATCGCGGTGCACCGTGGCGGGGTCGGGCAGCGTCCGGCCAGCGCTCCACTCGCTGCCCGCCGAAAGCGCGCGCTGTGCCGCGACGGCCTGCCATTCGCCGCGCGCGACGACGGCGAGCACACTGCCGTTCCTGTAGACCTTGAGGACGCCGGGCATCGACATCACCTGCGCGGCGTTGTCGCGCAAGAGCTTCGCCTCGTACACGGGCGGCAGCACGATGCGCGCATGCACCATGTTCGGCAGCGACATGTCCTGCACGTAACTCGCGCCGCCTGTCACCTTGGCGGGAATGTCCACGCGCGGCAGCGACTGGCCGATCACGAAGAACGTCTTCGGATCCTTCAGCGGCGAGACGGGCGATGCCATCCGGTGCAAATCGACGAGTCCCACGGCGTCGCCATACGTCACCGTGCGTCCGTCAGGCGCGTGAATCACGGCATCGCGCGTCGTCAGCTTGCCGCGCTCTACGTGCAGGCTTTTAGCGGCCGCATCGACCAGCAGGCCGCGAACCTGGGCGGCGGCGTTCAGCAGCGCCGTGCCGCTGTCGGCAATCGTGTGACTGCCCGCGGTGAGACCTTCGTCGGGCGAGGCGCTCGTGTCGGCCGTGAGAAACGTGATCAGCGCAGGCGCCATGTCCAGTTGTTCCGCTGCGATCTGCAGCAGCGCGGTGCGCACGCCTGTGCCGAGTTCGACCTTGCCCGTGTAGACGGTCACCTTGCCGGCTGGATCGATCTTGATCCAGGCATCGAGAAACGGATTCGTCTTCAGGCTGCCTGCGAGCGCCTGGGTTTCCTTCGAAATATGTACGGCTGCGCCTTCGTCGGCGATGACCTGCTGCCCAAGCGCACGCGCGCCGGGAAAGAGGCTGAAGGTCACGAAGAGCGCGCCCGATGCCATGAAGCGCCGCCGGCCTTCGTTGAAATCGTCGTCTGCATGGCTCATTGCGGATCTCCGTGCGCGTGTGCGTCCGTCCTGTCGCCGTTCAGCTGCGCAACCTGGCGAATCGCCGCGAGAATGCGCATGTGCGTGCCGCAGCGGCACAGATTGGGCTCCATGTGCTCGCGCAGTTCGGCTTCCGTTGGACGTGGATTGCGCTCCAGCAAGGCTTGCGCGCGCATGATCATGCCTGCGATGCAGTACCCGCATTGCGCCGCCTGATGCTCGATGAACGCCTGTTGCAGTGCGCCCGGATGTTGTGCCGTGCCAAGGCTTTCGATGGTCCGCACCTGCCGCGTGCCGATCGACGCGACGGGAATCAGGCAGGAAAACGTCGCCTGGCCGTCGACGATCACCGTGCATGCGCCGCATTGTCCGAGGCCACAGCCGAACTTCGCGCCATGCAGGCCGAGCTCATTGCGCAGCGCGTAGAGCAGCGGCGTCGACGGATCGATATCGAGCGTGTGATGCACGCCGTTCACAGTGAGGTGGATCATCGCGCGTCATTCTCCTTTCTGATCTTGGCCACAGTTGCTTCGATATCCGTCCACGCGCGGCGCTGTGAATACGTGGCCCGAACGTATGACAGCAGGTCGGCGATCTGCTCGTCGGTATAGACGTTGCCGAAAGCGGGCATGTAGTTGAGCGTGTCCTCGCCGTGCCAGGCGATGCCGCCCAGCACCATCTGGATCGCGTTGCGCGGCGTGTCGGCGTTGACAGCCGTGCTGAACGCGAGTGTCGGGCGCTGCCCGAGCGACTGCATCGGCGCTGCGTTGCCGTGGCACTGCGCGCATGACGCAGCGAACAATGTGGCGCCGCGCTGTTGCGCCGCGGTCATCGGGCCAGCGCCTGCCGGTATCGCGCGCGCACGGTCCGGCGCGGCGACTGGCTTTTGCAGCGACAGGATGTAGGCGGCGATCGCCTCGACATCCGCGGCGGGAACCGTTGCGAGGTCGCGCGTGACGGGCAGCATCGGACCCGCTGCCGCGCCGTGTTCGCTCGCCCGCCCTGTGCGCAGGTAGGCCGCGAGTTGCGCCTTCGTCCACGGCTTCGGCGCTGCACCGAGCATGTTGAGCGCGGGGGCGTCCCAGCCGTCCACTACGCCGCCATCGAACGCATGGCCGGGCTGTTCGCCGCCAATCATGTTGAGCGGCGAATGACACGATGCGCAATGGCCGAGCCCGTTGACCAGCAGCTGTCCGCGATTCCATTCGGCATCTTTCGCTGCGCCCGCCTGCTGTTCGCCCGGACGCAGAAACAGCGCATTCCAGAACGCGAGCAGCGGCCGGAAATTCAGCGGGAACATCAGCGCGTTTGCAGGCGCCGTGGCCGCGACAGGCTCGCGCGTCATCAAGTACGCGTACGCCGCCGCAATATCCGTGTCGGACATATGCGTAAAGTGGATATACGGGAACGCCGGGTAGAGCAGATGCCCGTCGCGCGACACGCCCTGGCGAATCGCACGCGTGAACGCTTCGAGGGACCAGGTGCCGATGCCCGTGCCCGGATCGGGCGTGATGTTGGTCGCGTAGATCGTGCCGAACGGCGTCGCGAGAGGCAGGCCGCCCGCAAATGGCTTGCCGCCTTTGGCGGTATGACACACGATGCAGTCGCCTAGCGCGATGACGCGCGCGCCCGCCAGCTTCGTCTGGCTGTCGAACGACGATGGCGATGGCGGACTGATCGGCGCGATGGCCGGCCTCCACATCAGTAAGCCGGCGACGAGAGCGGCCGCGATCGCGACGCCCGCGACCGCTAACGCAAGCGGATTGCGCATGATTGACACACGTGTCACAGAACGTTCCTCCCGTGGCTGTGGCGGGGCAACGTGCATGACCCGCATGGACCGACCTAGCGTATCGGCGTTTGTATGGAAATTCCTGAAGCCGCGCTGAATCGTTGTGAAAGCGGCGGCGCCACAGTCATCAACCGCTTGCCGAGCGAGATGCCGAGATCCGTCATCTGCTTGCTGCGCTGCACCTGTAGCGCCTCCCAGCGCGCAAGACGTTCGTCGATCGACAAACCGCTGCCGTTCGCGAGATCGAGCGCGAGCGCGAGCGAATGCGCGTTGGCGGCCGCTTTTGCGGTGCTGCCCGCCGTGTGAGGGCGCGGCACGGCGGCGGCATCGCCGATCAGCAGTGCGCGTCCGAACACCATCCGCGGCGCGCGCAAATCGACGATGGGCTGCATGAAGGGATCGGCCGTCGAATCGACGAGCGCGCGGAACGTCGGCCCGAGTTCGGCCTGCGCGTCGTTGCGCAAACGGTCGATGTCGGCCTGCTTCATCATGCCGGGCGGCAGCGAACCTGTGCGCGCCATGCCGTACCGGTCGACCAGCAACCGCGTCAAAACATCCTCGCTGTAGCGCCGATACCAGACCCAGTTCCAGCGACGTTCGCCGACACGCGTCTCGTCCCGTTCGCCGGGAATCAGATAAGCGAGCGCCGAATGACCGTCGCCGTGCTGAAACGCGAAGCGCTCGCGCAGCATGTCGGCGGCGGGCGCGGGTAGTGCCTGTTCCGGCACGAGTCCGCGCCATGCGACGTAGCCCGCGTATGCCGGCGTCACGTCGGGCAGCAGACGCTGCCGCAGCGTCGAACGAATGCCGTCAGCGCCGATCAGCAGATCGCCACGTTCGGCGCGCCCGCTTTCAAAGCGCGCGACTACCTCGTCGCCGTCCTGCTCGAAGTCGACGAAGGTTTCGCCCGCATGCAATGATTGCGCGGGCAAGGCGTCTTTCATCGCGCGATAGAGCAGGCTCCATGCCGTTTGCGTCTGCGGCATGTCGAGCCGCTCGACGATGTTGTCGCCACGGTCCAGATAGATGCGTTCGCCGGAACGCACGCCGGCTGGGCTCGGTAATGCGGCGCCTGCATAGCGGGCCGCCTGCAGCACATCGGGTTGAAGCACGATGCCGCCGCCGCGCGTGTCCAGTTGATTCGGCGAGCTTTCGAAGACCTCGACGTGCCAGCCGGCCGCGCGCAGCGACGTGGCCGCGAACAATCCGCCAAGCGAGCCGCCGATCACGACGGCTCGCGGCAACGGCTGATGTTTCATGTTGTGCTCCAGGGCGTTGCGCGAGGCAACGCGTGAGTTCGGATGCCCACACCTTATCCGTTGCGCACGGCTTGCTGAATCCGTCTGCGTTGCAAACGCGCATTGCGCTGGGCGCAACCAGAGCCCGATGCCACGCGAGCAGGCATCAGGCGCGCGTTTCAGGAAATTTAAAGTCGAGCGCCGCGGGCGATGTGCCCGCGCGCATCGCGCGCAGCAACGTGTTTAGTGAAAGCGCGATCTGTTTCGCCGCGCGTGTTGCGCGATGTCGAGCGCGTGTGCGGCGCATGTCGAGCCGGTGACACGCATCGCGTCCGAACCAGGCACATGCAAATTCACGTTGCGTATTAAGGTTTTTTAATGAGCCGACAAAGTATTCTCTACGCCGTATTGCTACGCTGCACGATGCGTCGGAATAGCCGGCTGCACGGGAGCATCAGGCCGGGGCATCGTCCCGCGCGGAGGAGACTGGATGAACAGGAATATTGCCGGCATCGATATGCCGGATACCGCGCTGGCCCGGGCCGCACTGGAGCACATACGCGGCGTCGAATCGGAACTGACGCTGCATCACGCGCTGCGCGCGTTTCTATTCGCTGCACTGACGGGCATCCGGGAGGCGCTCGAATTCGATGCTGAACTGCTGTACGTCGGCACGCTGTTTCACAACGTCGGGTTGAGCCTGCGCTATAACCGGTCGCCGAACCGCTTCGAGATCGATAGCGCGAACGAGGCGCGCGAGTTCCTGATCGCTCATGGGGTCGGCAAAATCGCGGCAGAGGACGTCTGGAACGCGGTCGCGCTGCATACCACGCCGGGCATCCCGGAACACATGTCCGCGCTCGTGCTGCTTGTCAGCGCCGGTGTCCAAATGGACGTGCGCGGCGCGCGCTATTACGAGTTCACCGCGCAGCAGCGCGACGCCATCGTGCAGGCATTTCCGCGCGAACGCGGCTTCAAGTCGAAGCTGATCGAAGCATACGCACGCGGCATGGTGCATCGTCCCGAGACGACCTTCGGCACCGTGAACGCGGACGTGCTCGACCGATGGGATCCCGACTACCGGCGCCTTAACTTCTGCGGGCTGGTGCTGGGATCGGAATGGCCCAACTAGGCGGATGCCCGCGACGTCAGAACATTCAATGAAGGTTGATCGATGAATACCCCGGATCTTCTCTCCACTTCGCCAGATGCGGCAGCGCCGGACCTGGCGATGCCCTATTCGTCGCTGGAGTATCGCCAGCATCAGATGTTTCCGCGGCTGTCCTCGGCGGAAATCAGCAGTCTGCGCCGTTTCGCGCAGCCGATGTCGTTCAAGGCGGGCCAACTGATCTTCGAAACCGGGCGCATCGCACTGGGCCTGTTCGTGCTGCTGCATGGGCGCGTGCGGATCTTCTCGCGCGACAGCTTTGGCCGCTCGACGCTCGTGACCGAACACGACGACGGGCACTTCATGGCCGAGATGGCGCAACTATCGGGCAAGCCCGCATTGATCGACGGCGTCGCGTTGACCGATTGCGAGACGCTGGTCGTCTCGCCGGAAAAGCTGCGTGCGTTGATCGTCGCCGACGCGCAACTCGGCGAACACATCATGCGCGCGCTGATTCTTCGCAGGCTGGGCCTGATCGAGCAGGGGCTCGGCCCCATCATCGTCGGCAATGGCGACGATGCGCGGCTCGTCAGATTGCAGGGCTTTCTGCGCCGCAACGCATATCCCGCGATGGTCATCGACGCGCGCCACGACGTCGAAGCCGCAACGCTGCTGTCGGACATCACGACGGGCCCCGACGACTTCCCGCTCGTGTTCTGCCCGAACGGCTCGGTGCTGCGCGCACCCGATGAAGCGCAACTCGCGTCGTGCCTCGGTCTCGTGCCCACGTTCGAAGGCTCGCATATCTATGACGTGGCGATCGTCGGTGCCGGGCCTGCTGGACTCGCTGCCGCCGTCTATGCGGCCACGGAAGGACTGTCCGTTGCGGTGTTTGACCAGCGTGCGCCAGGCGGACAGGCGGGCGCGAGCTCGCGCATCGAGAACTATCTGGGCTTTCCGACGGGCATCTCGGGCCAGGCGCTTGCGGCCCGCGCATTCCAGCAGGCGCTGAAGTTCGGCGCGCATCTGGCCATACCGGGCAAGGTGATGAACGTGGATACGCAGGACGGCGCCTATGCGCTGACGCTGATGGACGGCCAGCGCGTGAGCGCGCGCACGCTCGTCGTCGCGAGCGGCGCGGCGTACCGGAAGCCCGTCGTCGCGGACTTCGACCGTTACGAAGGACGCGGCACCTACTATTGGGCGTCGCCCATCGAGGCCAAGCTCGTCAAAGGCCAGGACATCGTGCTGATGGGCGGCGGCAACTCGGCGGGACAGGCGACCGTGTTTCTCGCCAACTTCGCGCGCAGCATCCGCGTGCTGATTCGCGGCGCGGACCTGAATGCGAGCATGTCCAAGTATCTGATCGACCGGATCGGCTCGCTTCCGAACGTGTCGGTGTGCACGCGCTGCACGTTGAAGGCGCTCGAAGGCGATGAAGCCGGTCTCACGCAGGTTCACGTGCGGCGCGAAAAGGAAGGCGAAGGCCCGGAGGACGAGATCATCGACACGCGTCATCTGTTTCTGTTCATCGGCGCGGACCCCAAGACAGACTGGCTCGCGTCGAGCGGCGTCGAACTGGACAGCCGGGGGTTCGTCGTGACGGGCTTCGCGCGGCGTACGCCAACGCACGTCGATACGGGCATTCACTATCCGCTCGAAACGAGTCTGCCCGGCATGTTCGCAGTGGGCGACGTGCGCTCCGAATCGACCAAGCGCGTGGCGTCCGCTGTCGGCGACGGCGCGGCCGTAGTCAGTCAGATTCACGCCTATCTCGCGCAGCACCCGACAGTCGCACAGAACATTTAAGAACAATTAGCGGCGGCAGCGCGTGGGACTCGCTATGCTTCGGCGCATGTCGAATCGAAAGAGAGAACCCATGCGAATCTTCATGCATGGCGCGCGGCATGGCTGCGCGCTGGTCCGCGTGTGTGGTGCGCGTACAGCGCGTTGACTGTGTCCGACGACGCATTCGCTGCCGTACCGATGGCGGGCACGCAAACCCCCCGGCTTCTAGGCGATGACCGCGGGCGATCTGCAAGCGACGGCGCTCTGCGATCGCACGCCTCCTTTCCCGCTCCTTGCGCACCGGCTTCAAAATTTTCGAATGGATCGTTCGGATTTTTCCATCCATGCGCAAGCCTTGCCGTTCTAGACTGCCAAGCACATCAACCGGTATGCAGCATGCTAAGTATCCTGTCCTGCTCGACCAGAGATTCCTGGCTATTTTCAAACAGTGGCGCGCGCCGTGAAGCGTGGCGTGCGCACGCCTGCGCTATCCGCTCATGATCCGCATCGGACCGCTCGACATCGACCTCGCATGCCGTGAAGCACGCGTCGACGGCAAGCCGGTGCGCATTGGAAATCGTGCCTTCGACATGCTCGAATTGCTGATCGAGGCACAGGGCGGACTGGTGTCGAAGGAAGCGATCCTGGAGCGCATCTGGCCCGAATCGGTGGTCGGCGACAACAACCTTCAGGTGCACATGTCGGCGCTGCGCAAACTGCTCGGTGACAGCCGCGACCTGATCAAGACCATTCCAGGGCGCGGTTACCGGCTCGTGCGCGGCGCGGCCATCGTGCGGCATGCCGATACAGCCGCTTCATATGTCGAGCGCCAGACGGCCGCGCCGCACAACCTGCCTGCCTGCAATTCCGCGCTGATTGGCCGTGCTGAAGCGATTGCGCATGTGAGCGATGCGCTCGGCAAAGCGCGTCACGTGACGCTGATCGGCTCGGGCGGCATCGGCAAAACCCGTGTCGCAACCGAGGTCGGGCGCCGTCTGCTGGATGATGCGCCGGGAGGCGTGTATTTCGTGCCGCTCAGCGCCGCGTCGGACATGTGCGGCGTGCTGGCGATGCTTGCGTCCGTGATCGGCGTGCATCCCGACGGCTGCGCTTCGACGCGCGAGCGCATCGTCGAGGCGATCGGCGGGCGGCGCATGCTCATCGTGCTCGATAGCTGTGAGCATGTGGTCGATGCCGCTGCGCAGCTCGCACACCATCTGCTGGACGCGTGTGCGCAGCTGCGCGTGCTGTCGACGAGCCGCGAGCCCTTGCGGATTCCGTCGGAGACGTTGTACTGGGTTCCCGCGCTGGATGTGCCCGAGCCGAACGACGACGTGCTGCAGGTGCTGCGCAGCAGCGCCGTCAGCCTGTTCCTGACGCGTGCGCGGGCGATCGACGCGCGCTTCGCGGCCGACGAGGCAAGCATCCAGGTGACTGGCATGGTATGCAGGCGGCTAGACGGCATTCCGCTTGCGATCGAGCTTGCGGCTGCGCGCGCGGCGCTGCTCGGCATCGATACGCTCGCTGCGCATCTCGACGACCGCTTCGGCATGTTGACGGGCGGCACGCGCACGGCGTTGCCGCGGCATCAGACGCTGAAGGCGACGCTCGACTGGAGCCATGCGCTGCTCGACGAAGCCGAGCGCAAGACGCTGCGCCGGGTCGGCCTGTTCGCCGACCGCTTTCCGCTCGAAGCTGCGATCGCCGTCGCGGCGGACCGCGTCACGCGCGAACTCGATGTGGTTGCGGCGATGGCGTCGCTGGTCGAGAAGTCGCTGGTGGTGGCGAGCACGGAGCCGGGCCATGCGGCGTTCCGCCTGCTGGAGACGACGCGTATGTACGCGCTGCAAAAGCTCGACGACAACGGCGAGCGGCGCATGGTTGCGCTGAGTCACGCGCGTTATCTGTCGGCACTGATCGATGGCGGCCTGGCGGGAAAGACGGCTGGCGAAAGCTGGCGGACCCGGATGCCGGTGCTGCTCGACGAGGTGCGTGCCGCGCTTGCGTGGGTGCTGTCCGACGATGGCGACGAAGCGTTGCGGGAGACCTTGTCTGTCAAGGCCGTTTTTCTGTTCCATGAGCTGTCGCTGATCGACGAGTGCTGTGTGTGGGCGCGGCGCGCACTCGTTGCGTTCCCCGCGACGCGCGATTGCGCGCATGCGTCGCCGCGCGCGCGGGTGCGCCTGCTCGCCGCGCTCGGCGCGTCGCTTGTGCTCGCACACGGGCCCAACGCCGAGACGCATGCGATCTGGAAAGAGGTACTGGACTCGGGTGACGAGACATTCAAGGCGCGCGCTGCACAACTGTTGCAATCAGCGTGCGCGAATGCGTGCAATGGGCGCGACATCGATGACTTCAAGGCTGCAGGGCAATTGCTGCTGCAAGTGAAAGGGCTGGTGCAGAGGCCGGTCGGCGCGTCCGGGGAACGCCGGCATGCCGATGCGTCGACGCGGCATTTGAGCATCACGCCGTAGTCCAGGTACGCATCACGCCTGGAGCGCGGCACTCACCCCATGGCCGCGAGCCGTTGCGCAACATCGTCGATGAGATTGCGCCGGTCGAGTTGATCGACCCACCAGCGCAGCGCCTTGCCCGCTTCGTCGTCGCGCCACGCAAGAAAGAAATGCGTGACGTCGCGCATGCCGCAGACTTCCTTGCGCACCAACTGGCCGCGATTGATCGGTCCCGCCGCGATACATTCAGGCACAGTGCCGACGCCGAGGCCCTTCATCTGAGCCGCGAGCTTGGCGTCGAGCGTCGGCACGGTCAGCACCTCCTGATTGGCGGCGAGGGCGATCGTGCGCGGCGCGAGCTTGCGTGACGTATCGCTGATCGCGACCGCCCGGTGACGCGCGACGTTATCCATCGTCAAGGGTTCGGCGGCTGATGCCAGCGGATGACCCGGCGCGACCGCGAACACATGTTTCAGCGAGCCGATCGGCTTTGCGACGAGGTTCGCAATGGGCGGCGGGTCGCCCGCTGCGCCGACGACCAGATCCGCGCGCCGCGTGATCAGCGCATCCCATGTGCCGCCCAGCGTTTCCTTCGACAACATCAGCCGCGTGCCGAGATTGAGCTTGTAGAAGTCGGTCACGTGAGGCCAGATCAGGTCGAATGGAATGATCTCGTCGACGGCCACGCGCAACTCCGACTCCCACCCATGCTCGATACGCTTCGCTTTCTGTTCGAGTTCGCGCGCGGCTTCGAGCAGACGCCGGCCTTCCTCGACGATGACCCTGCCCGCATGTGTGAGCTTCGCACGGCGTCCGCTACGCTCGAACAGCTTGACGCCGAGATCGACCTCCAGCTTCTGCACCAGATACGTCAACGACGAAGGGACTTTGTGCAGTTCTTCCGCCGCCGCGGCGAACGTGCCCGTGCGATCGATCGCGTCGAGCGCCTGGAGGACTTCGAAGGAGAGGTTCATGAATGCAGTCGCGTGAAGCGTTGAAGGAATCGTCGCCGATAGCATGCAGGCGCACTCGCGTTAGCGCAATACTTGAATGCCATTGTTTGCGGCATGCAGGCATGAGCGTGCGATTCGGCAATCGGTGCGAGGCCGTTTCGCACACACTCTATGCCTCGACCATACGCGTAGTACGCATGCCGCGCACGCCGACGCGCATGCCGTACCGATCAGCACAACACGGGCACCCTATGAACTGCGATGCAGGCGCGGCGGCGCGGCCGCCGTGGCGCGACGAACTCAGGCAGTACTGGAGCGAAGACTATCCGCGCTTCAGGCATGTCGTGAAGGTTGCGATTGCGTCGACGCTCGCGATGGGCTTATGCATGCTGCTCGAACTGCGCGGCCCCGCGACGGCAATGGTGTCGTGCATCGTCGTGATGATGTTCCAGCAAAGCGGCATGGTGATCGCGCGCGGCTTCTATCGCGGCTTGGGCATGCTGGGCGGCAGTCTCGCGGGTCTGCTGCTGGTCTCGCTGTTTTCGCAGGCGCCGTGGACGTTCCTGCTGGCGCTCGCTGCGTGGATCGGGCTGTGCGTGTTCGGCTCGTCGTACTTCCGCAACTTCCAGTCGTATGGATTTCTGCTGACGGGCTATGCGACGGCCATCACGTCGCTGCCCGCCTTGTCGAATCCGTACGGTGTGTTCGACAACCTCGTCTATACCGTGAGCGAAGTGGCGATCGGCGTGTCATGCGCGAGCCTCGTCAGTGCGCTGGTCTTGCCGCGCCGCGTGGCGCCGGAACTGCACGCGGCGAGCAAGGGCAACATCGCTCATCTGTTCGCCGCCGTTCACGTGCTGCTCGGCGCGGCGCTGCCGCAGGACGGTTTCGGCACGATGCTCGATCTGCTGCGCGAGCGCGCAAACGTGCAAAGCCTGCGCGCGGGCGCCGTGTTCGAAGACCCGTCGATCCGCTTGCAGCATCATGCGTTCGTCGAGCTCGATACGCATTTCGTCGATGCGCTCGCATCGACGCATAGGCTGCGCGAAGTGCTCGCGCAGGCATCGGCAGGAGCGGATGAGCGCGTGCTGCACGCGGTGCGTGAACTGATCGATACGCTGCTGTCGATCGTGCCTGACGGTTTGCCGCCGGGCGCAGCCGTCGAACAGCCAGTCGAGGCGCTGTCGGCGGCGCTGGCGGGATTCGAACGCGACCTGACGGGCCGCCTCGATGCATTGCTCCATACGATTCACGCTGCACGGCAGCCGCGGCGCATGTTCGACGGCACGATGCGCGCGGCGCTGCAGGGCTTCGTTCGCGATCTGCGCGAACTGTGCCGAAGTGTCGTCGAAGCGCGCCGCGCCGACGGGCGCTCGTGGCATCAGTCGGTGCTGCGCGCGCTGACGCATATCGACAGCACGCGCGCCACCGCCGACCGTGCGGCAGCCGTTATCAACGGCGTACGCGCGGCGGCCGCCGTGCTGACGGTAGGCGCGTTGTGGCTGGCGTCGGGCTGGGTCGGCGGATCGAGCGCGCTCGTGTCGGTTGCGATCGTCAGCGCGCTGTTCACGCTTGCGCCCGATCCCGTCGTCGCGAGCTGGCAGATGTTCTGCGGCTGCGTCGCCGGGGCGATGGCGGGTTTTCTGTTCAGCTTCTTCGTCTTCCCGCTGTTCGACAGTTTTCCATTGCTTGCCGCCTGTCTCGCGTTTCCCATCATGGTGAGCGCGTATCTGAACACGTTCACGAAAACGGCGACGCTCGGTCTCGGCTTCGGTGTGTTCTTCTGCTACTCGGTCAATGTCGCGAATCCCGTGACCTATCATCCCGCGCAGTTTCTCGATACGGCCTTTGGCCTGTCGCTCGGCATTGCTGCCGCCGCCGTCGCGTTTTCGACGATCGTGCCGCTCGCGGGCGACTGGATCTCGAAGCAGTATCTGAAGCAGATTCGCTCGCTGGTCACGAAGTCCGTGCGCGACAGCGGCCTCGACGATCTCTCGCCGCGCTTCGACGCGGGCATGCGCGGCTTCATCATGCGGATCGCGTCTGCGCCCGCCGGCGAACGCGTGGATCAGGCGCGGCTGATGGCGTCGGCGTTTGCAGCACTGGAGTTCGGCCGCGCGATCATCGTCATCCGCAGGGACACGGAGCGCGTGGCCACATTGTTGCCGGACGGCTGGCGCGCGGTTCAGAACGCATGGCTCGATGCGCTGGCCGACGTGTTGTCTACCGCGACGCCGGAAGCGAGAGTGCGCGCGATGGGCGCGACGCAGCGTGCCGGGCTGGTACTTTCGCGCGTCACATCTTCTGCGGAAGCAGCCGATTCGCTGTCGATCGAGCGCATGCGCCGGCTGATGCATTTCAGCGCGCGGGTGCTGAGGGACGACACGCTGTCACTGTGGCGGACTGTGAGCGCTGCGCGCACGATAGACGCGAAAGGAGTATCGGGATGAATCGGCACGTGTGTTGGCTGAATACTGCATGCCGCGTATCAGCGGCGGCGCTGCTGAGCATGCTGCTGTGCTCGTGCATCGACAGCGGCGGCATTCGACCGCATGAGACGGCACTGAACCCTGCGTCGCTCGATCCCGGCAGCGCGATCCGCACGGCGCGCCAAGACGCCGCGTGGCCTTCGGATCAATGGTGGCGTCAGTGGGGCGATGCGCAACTCGATGCAGTCGTCAGCGACGCGACGTCGGGTAATCCAGGCTTGCGGGAAGCTCCGTCGACGCGATGCGCGGTGTCGCCGCCCAGGTCACGTCGCTGCGCGCGCTCGACGCGCAGCAGGCGTCGATCGAATCCACGCTCGATTCGGCACGTGACGCATCACGGCTCGCCGAGTCGGGCTACCGCAACGGCATCACGGAGTTTCTCGACGTGCTCGCTGCGCAGAACGCACAGTTCGCACAGCAAGAGGTGAACCCCATATTCACGTGGGTGCGGCTGGCTCAGCGTGTGCCCGTGCGCGTGCATCTCGACAGGGTGCCGCCCGGCGTTCACCTCGCTGCGGGTATGACCTGCACCGTCACGTTGCAGACGAACGGGAACGCACGGTCGTGACGTGCTGTCTACCGTCCCGCGGTGCGCCGCCATGTGCCCGGCGACATGCCAACGGATTTCAGGAACACGCGGCTCAGATGGCTTTGATCTGCGAAACCGCAGAAGATCGCGATGTCGGTGAGCGACATGTCGGTGGCGCCGATCAGCTTCCGTGCCTCGGCGACCCGCTGTTCGAGCAGCCACTGATGCGGCGTGCGCCCCGTGGCGCGTGTGAAGGCCCGGATGAAATAGCCGCGCGACAGATTGCATTCGCTGGCGACGTCGGCGATAGATGCGCCGTGGCGCGAGCGTTCGAGCATCAGTTCCTTCGCGCGCGCCTCGTGCGCGTGCGACAGCGCGCCTTTCGCGCGCGGACTCGTCTGTCGCAGATTGCCATAGCGCTGCGCGAGATGCGTGCCGACAAAGACGCTCATCTGCTCGACGAACAGCGAACCGTTTGCGCTGTAGTGGGTGAGGTGGCCGTCGAGCGCACGCGCGAGGTGACCGAGCACGGGATCTTTCTGTTCGAGCCCGCACGTGAGCCCGCCAATGTCCGGACCGCCCGTTTCGTCGCTCAGCCGCGTGAAGAATGCGCGCGATAATTCGACCAGTACGAAGTCGAAATTACCATATAGGTCCGCACGATAATCGTCGGAGAAATCGCGGATATAAATCGAATCCGATTCGAACTGTTTGGCGACAGTGCGCTCGCCGTTAAAAATTTTCCGCCGATGCCCGCTGTTCAGTGAAATGCCGACCAGAAAACCCCGATCGCAGGCGGGCATCGCCACGCGGTCCAGATGCGCCGCGTTCATGCATTTGCGGTAGAACCGCATGTCGCCGATATCCAGTTCGATGTCCTTGAGCAATTTGCTCGACACGCATCCAAGGGTGTCCTTTGGCTTCGGCGGCGCGGCCGCCGTGGGATGGACGCAAGTCGACATGGTATTTCCTCGGTTCATGCATGGCCGGTGAAACATCACCGGCGCCAGTTTACACGGAAGCCAACACGGCCAATAAATCAAAGCGTCTTGTCGGGCTTAATGTCCGTACGCCCGGGCGATTCCCAGGCATTGAACGGGCGGCTATTTTGGCGGAATTCGACTGCTTGCAGTCATTGATCCACGCGCAATGCCTGAATATGAAGTCGGCGTCATAGAGCGGCGAAATACCCCTCACATTGTCTAATCAGGTCACTATTGTTCAAGACACCCGATGACGGCCTGTTTACAATCCTTCCAGACATTTTTGTTTTGACCCGCCCATTTGCCCGTCGACAGCCCAATTAGTGGGCCGGATGGCGGCGCACTGTGCGCGGGCCAATGAACGCACTCGCGGCGCGCGGCACGCGCGCCCGATCCTCGACCTTCAATCAGGTGCACACCATCGGTCAATCGAACTCGCGAACAGCGTTTGCTGGAGAGGCCATGATTCAGATCGGCACATTGCTCGTCAACTTCGAACAGCGAGAGATCCGTCAGCAGGGTCGCCCGGTGCGGATCGGCGCCCGTGCGTTCGATATTCTCGAAGTGCTGCATCGCGCGGACGGCGGGATCGTGTCGAAGGACGCGATCATGGACGCCGTGTGGCCCGGTTCCATCGTCGAAGAGAACCGGCTCCAGGTACACATTGCGGCGCTGCGCAAGCTGTTCGGCGCGGACCGCGAACTCATCAAGACGGTGCCGGGGCGCGGATATATGCTCGTGTCGGAGAGCCGTCACGCGCGCGCGGCGGAACGCCAGAGCGGCGCGCCATCGAGCGGCGGGCTGCCTGCCTGCGCCGCGACGCTGGTCGGACGTCATGTCGAAGTGGCGCAGATCGTCGACCGTCTGGGGCAGGCTTGCGTCGTTACGCTGGTCGGCGCGGGCGGCATCGGCAAGACGTGCCTTGCCGTTCATGTCGCGCGGGAGATGCGCGACCGCCTGGGCGAGCCGGTATGCTTCGTCGAACTGGCCAGGGCGTCGACGCGCGAAGCCGTGCTCAAGGCACTCGCGGGCGCATTGCGGATCGACGCGTCTGACGACTATCTGACCCAGGAGCGCCTTGCCGACGTGCTCGCTGCCGCGCCGTGCGTGCTCGTGCTCGACAACGCCGAGCACGTGATCGACGTGATCGCCACGCTCGTCGAAGCGCTGACCGCGCGTGCCCATGCACTGCGCGTGCTGGTGACCAGCCGCGAGCCTTTGCACATCTGGGCGGAGTCGGTGTTTCGCATCGAGCCGCTCGCGGTGCCCGCGACCGACTCGTCCGCCAGCGCAATCCTCGCGCATTCGGCCGTCGAACTGTTTCTGACCCGTGCGCAGTCGGTCGCGCCCGACTGCGGCGCCGACGAAGAGACCATCCGTCTCGTCGGCGAAATCTGCCGGCGGCTCGAAGGCCTTCCGCTCGCGATCGAACTGGCGGCTGCACGCGTGGCGACGCTCGGTGTGGAAGGCGTGGCGTCGCGGCTCGACGATCGCCTGAATCTGTTGACGGGCGGGCTGCGCTCGGCGTTGCCGCGTCATCAGACACTGCGTGCGACCTTCGACTGGAGCTACGCGCTGCTCGACGCGGCCTCGCGGATGCTGTTCAGGCGGCTCGGCTTCTTCGCGGGCGCGTTCACCTTCGACGCCGTTTGCACGGTCGCCACCGAGCCCGACATGCCCATCGCGGCCGTCATTTCGAGCTTGAGCGAGCTGGCGACGAAGTCGCTGTTGACCGTCGAGTTCTACGGCGCGATCGCGCAATACCGGCTGACGGAATCCACCCGTGCCTACGCGATGGAAAAACTGCGCGACGAAGGCGAGTTGCAGCGCATCGCGTCGCGGCACATGCAGTACCTGCGGGAGCGGATCGAGCACGGCAAGATGCCCATCGGGGATATGGCGCAGGGACTTCCTGCCACCGAGCCCCGTCTCGCGCTCGATGACGCGCGTGCCGCTTTCGAATGGGCGTTCTCGCCGGGCGGCAATCCGGCGCTTGGCGTCGCGCTGGCGGGATCGCTCGTCGGCACGCTGCTGCAGGGTGGCCTGCTGCACGAATGCCATGAGCGCTCGCGCCGCGCGCTGGCCGCGCTCGACGCGCTGCCGCCCGGTTCTGTCGACACGCTGTGCGAAATGCGCCTGTGTTCCGCGTACGCGTCGACGCTGCTGCATGCGGGCGGCGACGTACACGAGGCGGGCCCATTATGGAAACGCGTGCTGGTGCTCGCGCGCGAGGCACGCGACGAAGCCTTCGAGGCGCGCGCATTATGGGGCGCGTGGAATTCGACGCTCGCGTGTTCGGACATTCACGCGTCGTTCCGCTTTGCTACGCGCTTTCAGGCGTTTGCGGAGCGCTGCGGCACGCCGTGGCAACAGGTCCTCGGCGCCGAGATGATCGCCGTCTCGCTGCATTGCTTCGGCGAACAGGAGCAGGCGCGCGTGCGGCTCGAGCGGGCCATTGCTGCGCTGACGGAACTCGGCGCGGACGCGGCAGATTGCGTCGATCTTCCCGTCGATCCGTTCAACTTCGGCAACGGTACGCTCGCGCGGATCGTATGGATGCAGGGGCATCCCGAGCAGGCGATGCAGCTTGTCGAGAACATCGTCAACTCGCTTCGGCCCGACATGCTGGAGCCGTCGCTTAGTCACGTGCTGGCTGTTGCTGCTGTGCCCATCGCGCTGCAATGCGGCCAGCTCGAAACGGCGTCGCGCTATCTCGCCGTGCTGCAATCGCAGGTTGCGTTGAACCGCTTCGAAATCTGGCAGGCATATGCCGAGTGTCACGCGGGTCACCTCGATATTCTTCAGGGCCATCCGCAGGCAGGTCTCGCGAAGCTCGAACGGGCGCTGCAACGCTTGATGTCGTGCGGCTTCCGGCGCGTGCTGACGCCGATGATCGCGATCTGCGCGGAGGCGCTGGCGCGCACGGGGCGCATCGCCGAAGCGCGGACCCGGCTCGACGAGGCGCTGGAATTTTGCCTCGCGCATGGCGAGCATTTCTTCATCGCGGAGCTGCAGCGCGTGCAGGGTGTAGCGGCGCTGCAGCATGCGCGTGCGATCCAGTCGGGCGGGCGCGCGTCGATGGCCGGCGAATTCGAAGCGCAAGGCCGGCGCCATTTGCGCGACGCGATGCAGACGGCGAGAGAGCAGCATGCGCCGATGCTCGAACTGCGCGCGGTGCTGACCTTCGTGGATCATCTGCTTGAACGCGGCGAGACGGCGCGCGCTTCGTCGCTGGTCGCCGACATGAGCACCCGCATCGACCTGCAATCGAACGCGCCCGATATCCGTCGCCTCGCGCAACTGCTGCATGCAGCGCGCGCCGCAGATCAGTCGCACGATCTCGATGCGGACAGCGGGCGGCCCGTGATGGCGGGCGGCATGTGAAGCTCGATGGGCTGGACCGGCTAGCCCTGCCTGAAAATTCCGCAAGGTTATCGTGCGCCGCTTCGGCGCAATTGCGTCCGGCGCACGGCACGTGTGCCTTTCAGGACGTTTAAGCCCCACGCAAGGACTTTGGCCTTGCACATCGCTAAGCTCCGTCACTCGTGATACAGCCGGCATACCGGCGGTGTCCTGTCATCGACAACAGATCGTCGCCGCGCAAGCCTGCGCGATGCGATGCAACGACGGAGAACAACAAATGAGCACGCAGAACTACACGGCAGCACCATCGGAATCCCGGCGTCGGCTGCTGTCGGCCGGGGCGACGATGGCGGGGGCCGTGGCGGCCATGTCCAGCCTGGCAGCTAATGCAGCGGGGACGGCCAACGGCGCAGCGGGCGGTCACACGCAGCGCTTGCACCAGCAAGGTGGCAACTTCGTGAAGGCGAAGGATGGTACGGAGATTTTCTTCAAGGACTGGGGCACGGGCACGCCCGTCGTCTTCTCGCACGGCTGGCCGCTGTGCGCCGATGCGTGGGATCCGCAGATGCTGTTCCTCGTGAATCAGGGCTACCGCGTGATCGCGCACGATCGTCGCGGACATGGCCGTTCGGGGCAGTCGTCGGGCGGCAACGACATGGACACCTACGCGGACGATCTGGCCGCCGTGCTCGACGCACTGGACGTGAAGAACGCGATGCTGGTCGGTCATTCGACAGGCGGCGGCGAAGTCGCGCACTACATTGGCCGTCATGGTTCGAAGCGCGTTTCGAAGGCCGTGCTGATCGGCGCAGTGCCGCCGTTGATGCTGAAGACGCAGGTCAATCCGGGCGGTCTGCCGATGTCCGTATTCGATGGTATCCGGACAGGCGTCGCCGTCAATCGCTCGCAGTTCTACCTCGATCTCGCGACGCCGTTCTACGGCTTCAACCGATCGAACGCCAAGGTTTCGCAAGGGCTGATCCAGGACTTCTGGCGTCAGGGCATGGAAGGCTCGATCAAAGGCCAGTACGAGTGCATCAAGCAGTTCTCCGAAGTCGACTATACGGACGATCTGAAGAAGATCGACGTGCCGACGCTGTTCCTGCACGGCGACGACGACCAGATCGTGCCCATCGACGCTTCGGCGAAGCTCGCCTCGAAGCTCGTGAAGAACGCAACGCTGAAGGTCTATGCAGGCGCGCCGCACGGCATGTGCAGCACGCATGTCGAGCAGGTCAACGCAGATCTTCTGTCATTCCTGAAGGCCTGACCCTCCGGCGCATGGCCGCGCGCCCCGGCGCAGCCGCAATGCATGCAGTAGAAAGCCGCCCGTGCGCGATGCAGGGCGGCTTTTGTTCGTTGTACACTGTTTCGCGCCCCGCGATGGCGGTCGGTCTCATATGCTCGAACCCGCATGGCTGTCGCGCTTGTCGGCCCGCGTCGAGCGGGCATCGCATGGTGTGGGCCTCGCAACCTGGCGCAACGGCCGTTGCGCGCTTCACAGTCTTCAACTTCACCCCATCAGATGACGACGATCAGGATCGGTCAAATCGAGGTTTCACTTGATCATCGCGACGTGCGTCTCGATGGGCGGAAGGTGCCGATCGGCAGCCGTGCATTCGATATTCTCGCGTTGCTGATCGCCGCCCGTGGCGATCTGGTATCGAAAGACGAGATCATGCGTGCCGTGTGGCCGACGACGGTCGTTGAGAAGAACAATCTGCAGGTTCATATCTCCGCGCTGCGCCGTGCGTTCGGCGACGAGCGCGAACGGATCGCCACCGTGCCGGGACGCGGCTACCGCCTGATCATGCAGGCGGAACTCGGCGCCCATGCGGCGCCCACGCGAGATGCCGCAAGCGAACGGGAGGCTACGGGCATGAGCCTGCCCGCCGTCAGCGAGGCAGCCCGGCCCGCGCGCCGGCCGCTGCCCGCACGCGTGCCGGAGCTGATCGGCCGCGAGGCGGCGCTCGATGGCGTGAAGCGCGCGTTGCGTGCACATCAGGCCGTGACGCTCGTGGGCACGGGCGGCATCGGCAAGACGCGCCTTGCGGTGGAAGTCGCCCATGCTGTTCAGCAGGATTTCGCCGATGGCGTGGTGTTCGTGCCGCTCGCTGCCGTGTATGACGCGCAGTCGGCGCTCGATGCACTCGCCTTCGCAATGCGCAGCCGTTTGTCGGCGAGCCGCGCGGCGCTCGCGCAGATGGCCGCGGAATGGCGCGAGCGCGAGGCGCTGGTAGTGCTCGACAACTGCGAGCAGGTACTGGAGATCGTCGCCGCAATGGCCGAGGCGCTGACGGGCGCGGGCAGCCGCATGCGCGTGCTGGCGACGAGCCGCGAGGCGCTGCGCGTACGTGACGAGATCGTGTATCAGGTGCCGCCGCTTTCCGTGCCGACAGCGAACGACCCCGACACCGATGTGCTGCGCACGGACGCGGTGCGCTTCTTCCTTGCGCGTGCGCAGGCGGTCGGTGCGCAGTTTTCGCGCGACGACACCAGTATTCGCCTGACGGGCGAAGTATGCCGCCGCCTCGACGGCATTCCGCTCGCGCTAGAACTGGCCGCGTCGCGCGCCGCTGTGCTCGGCATCGGCCTGCTGGCCGAACATATCGACGACCGCTTCCGCATTCTCACGGGCGGGCGGCGCACGGCGTTGCCGCGCCATCAGACGCTCAAGGCGACGCTCGACTGGAGCTACCGGCTGCTCGGCCAGAACGAGCAGAAGCTGTTGCGCTGGCTTGGCACGTTCGTCAACGGCTTCACACTCGACGCGGCATGCGCGATAGCCGGGCACGCCGGTCTCACACGCATGGAAGCGCTCGATGCCGTGAGCGGCCTCGTATCGCGTTCGCTGCTGACGACGGAGTTCGAGGGCTCGTCCTATCGTTATCGCTTGCTCGAAACGACACGTGCGTATGCGCAGCAGCAACTCGACGACAACGGCGAACGCACGTGTGCAGCCGCCGCGCACGCGACGCTGTTTCTCGAACTGCTCGAAACGGCGCAGAAGCGCTGGGCTGAGCGGCCCGTCTCGGAATGGCTCGGCGAGTTCGCACGTGAGCTTGGCAACGTACGCACGGCGCTCGACTGGACGCTCGGCGAACGCGGCGATCATATGACGGGGATCGCGCTTGCCGCCGTCACCGTGCCTTATCTCTATGACCTCTCGCTCGTCGACGAGTGTTGCAGTCGCGCGCGGGCCGCGTTGCGGCTCATTTCGGAGCAGGGGGACGATGCGGGCGTCGGCGTGGAGACGCGCCTGCGGCTCGTGTCGGCGCTTGCGGCCGCGCTCGTCTATGTAGAAGGGCCGCTGGCGCAGACGCGCGAAGCCTGGACGCTCGTGCTGAACGACGCGGTGCGGGCCGGTCAGCCCGACTACGCATCGCGTGCGCGCTGGGGCGTGTGGAACTGGCATCAATACGGCGGGCGCGCGCGCGATGCGCTGATGCTCGCGCGCCGTTTCGGCGATCTCGCGCGCAGCGCCAGCCATGCGACGCTCGCCGTGCTCGCGGATCGTGTCGAGGGAATCGCGCTGCACTATACGGGCGACCAATGCCGCGCCCGCGAACTGCTCGAACGGATGATCGCTGCCTACGAAGCGAGGCCGCTGACCCGCTGGCACACGACGGGTTTCCGCGTCGATCACGGCATCGTCGCGCGCGCGACGCTTGCGCGCGTGCTTTGGGTGCAGGGGCAACGCGACGATGCCTACGATCTCGCCGCGCGCTGCTTCGATTCGGCCATCGAGTACGACCATGAAATGGTCACCTGCTATGTGCTCGTCGAAGCGCTGGTGCCGATTGCGCTGCTGAACAACGATCGCGCGGCGGCGCGGCATGGCATCGACGTGCTGCATGAACTGTCCACGCGTTTCGGCTTCACGATCTGGAGCGCGTGCTGCGCGTGCTATGAAGCATGGCTCATGACACTGATGGAAACGGGAGCGGCCGCCGTCGAGCGGCTTTCCGTATCGATCGATACGCTGCGCGCCACGGGCTTCCTCGCGCAGCTTTCGCCGTTGCTGGGCCAGCTGGCCGTCGCGATGACGAACGAAGGGCGCGCAAGAGAGGCACTCGATACGATCGAACAGGCGCTGCATCATGCCGACGAGAACGGCGAGCGCTGGTACAACGCCGAACTGTGCCGCATCAAGGGCGACGTGCTGCGTGTGCTCGGTCGTCACGATGAGGCGCAACGCTGGTTCTCGGCCGCGCTCGAATGCGGGCAGCGCCATGCCGCCGGGCGCGCAACGACGCGCAACGCGTCGAACCCGCGGACAGCGCTGCAGGTCGTCTCTGTTCAGTATCGCGCCTGACGACACAGGCTTAATAAAGCGCCTTTAATAACGATTAAGGCCGTCATCAGGACTTTAAGTCCGGCCGTCACTAATCTTCTCCCAGGTCGTAGTGCCCACGCGGCATTGTGAAACTCGTGCCTGAGCCGCGCGACGAAGCCGCTCGCATCCGCATCGCGATGCAGCGACGACTTATCCGATTACTAACCGGACGCTAGCGCGGTTGCTGAAAGGCAACCGTGCGGGTCTCTCGCATCTTTGCGAACTGGAGCTACTCATGGCCTATGAACTGTTGACGCCCGACACGTGCGCCCTCGCGCTTATCGACCATCAGCCGCAGATGTTCTTCGGCACGCACTCGCACGAGCGTACCAATGTTCTGCACAACGTTCAGATCCTCGCGAAGAGCGCAAAGCTCTTCAAGGTGCCGACCGTTCTGACGACGATTGCCGCCGATTCATTCAGCGGTCATCTGCTGCCCGAAGTGCAGTCGGTGTTCCCGGAACTCAAGCCGATCGACCGTACGTCGATGAACTCGTGGGAAGACAAGGGCTTCCGCGAAGCGATCCTGGCCACGGGCCGCAAGAAGATTGTGATCGCCGGCCTGTGGACGGAAGTGTGTGTGACGTTCCCGACCATCCAGATGCTGAAGGAAGGCTTCGAAATCTACGTGCCGACGGACGCATGCGGCGACATCACGGAAGAAGCGCACGAGCGCGCGGTGCAACGCATCGTGCAGGCGGGCGCCGTGCCGATGAACTCGCTGCAGTTCATGTGCGAACTGCAGCGCGACTGGGCCCGCAGCGAAACGTACGAAGGCTGCATGGACATCTTCAAGGCGCACAGCGCATATGGCATCGGTGTGCGCTACGCGAAGCAGATCCTCGGCGAGCACGCGAGCGAGGCGGGCTGATCGCGGCTGATTGCCTGTAGCACGTCCCGTAGTGCCTCACGCGCGGCGCTTGTTGCGCCGCGCGTCGGGAAACGTTTGACCCCAGCCTGACCACGTTTGACGGAGAGCGACGATGACCGCACCCATTCAGCCCGGCCGCATTGCGGACCTGGTGATCTACAACGGCAAGATAGCGACGCAGGACGACAAGCGCTCGTTCGTGACGGCGCTCGCCGTGTCGAAAGGCGAGATCGTCGCGAGCGGCAACGATCATGACATGATGCAATGGGCGAACGATGCCACGCGCCGCATCGACCTGAAGGGCCGCACGGTCATTCCCGGCCTTAACGACTCGCATCTTCACGTGATTCGCGGCGGCCTCAACTTCAATCTCGAACTGCGCTGGGACGGCGTGCCGTCGCTGCACGATGCGCTCGAGATGTTGCGCGCGCAGGTCGCGCGCACGCCTGCGCCGCAATGGGTGCGCGTGGTCGGCGGATGGAACGAATTCCAGTTTGCGGAGAAACGCGGCCCGACGCTCGAAGAGATCAACGCGATCGCGCCAGACACGCCCGTCTTCATCCTGCATCTTTACGATAGCGCGCTGCTGAACGCAGCAGCGCTGCGTGCCGTCGGTTACGACCGCGACACGCCGAATCCGCCGGGTGGCGAAATCCAGCGCGACCGCCGTGGCAATCCGACGGGCATGCTGATCGCGCGCCCGAATGCGGGCCTGCTGTACGCGACGCTGGCCAAAGGACCGAAGCTGCCGCTCGAAGACCAGATGAATTCGTCGCGTCAGTTCATGCGCGAACTCAATCGACTCGGCGTGACGAGCGCGATCGATGCGGGCGGCGGCTATCAGGCCTACCCCGACGACTACGCAGTCATCATGGAACTCGCGAAGCGCAACGAGCTGACGGTGCGCATCGCATACAACCTGTTCACGCAGAACGCGAAGAAGGAAATCGAAGACTTCGCGAAGTGGGTCAAGGTCACGAAGCCGGGTGACGGCGACGACTTTCTCAAGGTGAACGGCGCGGGCGAAATGCTCGTGTTCTCAGCAGCGGACTTCGAAGATTTCCTTGAACCGCGCCCCGATCTGCCGGACGCGATGGAAAGCGAACTGGAAGCCGTCGTGCGGCTGCTCGTGCAAAACCGCTGGCCATTCCGGCTGCATGCGACGTACGACGAATCCATCGAACGCTTTCTTAACGTGTTCGAGCGCGTCAACATCGACACGCCGTTCAACGGGCTGCGCTGGTTCTTCGACCATTGCGAAACCATTTCGCAACGCAATATCGAGCGCATTGCCGCACTCGGAGGCGGCATCGCGGTTCAGCACCGGATGGCGTATCAGGGCGAATACTTCATCGCACGCTATGGCGCGGAGGCTGCAGCGCGCACGCCGCCCGTGCGGCAGATGCTTGCGGCCGGACTGCCCGTCGGTGCGGGCACGGACGCGACGCGCGTGGCGAGCTTCAATCCGTTCGTGTCGCTGTACTGGCTGGTGTCGGGGCGCACCGTGGGCGGCACGCCGATGTACGCCGCGCAGGACCGCCTCGATCGCATGGAAGCGCTGCGCCGCTATACCGTCGGCAGCGCCTGGTTTTCGAACGACGACACGCGCAAGGGCGCACTGGTGCCGGGGCAACTTGCCGATTTCGCCGTGCTGTCCGACGACTTCTTCACGGTCGACGAAGACGCGATCAAGCATTTGACGTCGGTGCTGACGGTGGTGAACGGCCGCGTCGTGTATGCCGCCGACGAGTTCGAAACCTTCGCGCCGCCTGCATTGCCCGTCAGCCCGACGTGGTCGCCCGTTGTGGAATTCGGCGGCTATGCGCGTTACCGTCCCGTTGCCGCGCCGCTCGCGCAATCGTGCAACGATGCGTGCGTGAATCTGTGCGGCGTGCATCGCCACGCGCATGCGTGGGCATGGCGCAGCGACGTGCCTGCAAGCGACGCCAACTCGTTCTGGGGCGCGCTCGGTTGCAGCTGCTTCGCTTTCTGAGGCGCCTGCACGCGATGAACCGCTTTTCCGCCCCCGACGCTGCGCTGCTGTTTCTGCGCGTCACTGCAAGCGTGCTGGTGCTGCTCGTGCACGGACTGCCGAAGGCGCTCCATTACACGAGCCAGCTCGGTGCGATCGAAGACCCGTTGCATCTCGGCAAGACGCTGACGCTCGCGTTTGCGATCTTCGCTGAGGTGGTCTGTCCGCTGTTGATGATCGCGGGCATTGCGACGCGGCTCGCGGCGTTGCCGGTCATGCTCGTCAGCGTCATCGCGCTGGGCCTCGTGCATCGCGAATGGACGCTGGATCAGGGCCAATTCGCGTGGATGCTGCTCATCATGTTCGGCACGCTCGCGATCGGCGGTGCGGGGCGTTACCGCATCGCGCCGTGGCGGCATGCATCTGGGGAGCGGGGACGGTCATGCTGAACGTGCACGCGGTACGTCTCGTCGAAGTGGCGGGCGTCGGGATTCCGCAGACGCCGCTGGCGATCGCGGCAGCGCAAGCCGCGCACGCGTCGTTACCCGCTGTCGTGACGGCTCATGCGTCGCGCGTGTTCGTATTCGCGGCGCTGGCGGCGCGCCAGGAACGCGTCGCGTGCGAACCCGACACGCTGTATGTGGCGGCCATGTACACGAACATGGGCTTGAGCGCGGCGTACGCGCATTCGAATCTGCGCTACGAGATCGACGGCGCGGACGCGGCGCGCGCATTCATGCAGCGTTACGGCGCGTCGGCCAGCGTGCTAGACGACGTATGGTGCGCGATCGCGCTGCATACGACGCCCGGATTGCCCGCGCACATGTCGCCACTGACGCGCCTGCTGTCGTCTGGCGTGCGCGCGGATCTCTTCGCCGCCAACCTCGATACGTGGACGCAAGCGGAGCGCGACCAGATCCTGGCCGCGTGGCCGCGCGGCATCCGCTTCAAGGAACGCATGATCGAAGCGATCGGGCGGGGCGTCGGGCATCGCCCCATGTCGACGTTCGGCACGGTCAGCGCCGATGTGCTGGAACGCGTCGATCCCAACTTCTGCCGAACGAACTTTTGCGGACTGATTCTCGGCTCGCCGTGGAACGATTAGCGCGGCGTGGTCGATATCGGGCAAGCAAAGGAACGAACAGCGAAGCCATCAAAACCGAAGCAAAGCGCGCACGCCGGATCGATGCGGCGCGCGAGGAGTGAGCCATGTCATATCTGATTTCATTGGGCGCGGGCCTCGTGGTCGGCCTGCTGTATTACCTTGTGCGCGTGCAGTCGCCCGCGCCGCCGCTGATCGCGCTGGCGGGCCTGCTCGGCATCGTGATAGGGGAGCATGCGATTCCCTTCGTGCAGGCGCAGATCCGCACGCCCGACGCGCAGACGCAAAGCGCGCCGTCCGTTACCACGACCACGCCGGCTTCGTCATGCAGCAAGGACAAGTAAGCGCGGGCGCGCAGGCGCAGGCAGCGGGGCAGCCCGATCACGTGATGGGCGAGGATGCATGGCTCGCGACGATCGCGGGCTATGTCGACACGCTGGGCTTCGTCGCGCTGTTCGGCCTGTTCACCGCGCACGTGACAGGCAACTTCATCCTGATCGGCTCGGGCCTCGCGGGTGCGGGGAAGGGGCTGCTGATCAAGTGGCTGGCGTTTCCCGCGTTCGTCGCGGGGATCGTGCTCGCGCGCGTGCTCGACAACCGTCTGCTCGCGCGAGGACATGGAACACGGGCCTGCGCGCTGTACGCGATGCAGGCCGTGTTGCTCGCGGGCTTCATGGTGGCGGGCGTGCTGGCTGCCCCGATTGCCGACGCCGACGCGCCGATGACGATCGCCTGCGGCCTGCTCGGCGCGGCGGCGATGGGTGTGCAGAACGCGCATGGCCGCCTGACTGCGCGCTCCGTCGTCGCGAACACAGTGATGACGGGCAACGTCACGCAGGCCGTGATCGATGCGTTCGATCTGCTGTTCTCACCCGGCGACGCGAAGACTCGACATGCGGCGCGCACGCGCCTCGTGCGCACGCTGCCGCCTGTCGCCGGCTTCGCGGTCGGCGCGGGTGCGGGCGCAGCAGGCTATCTGCTCGCGTCGTTCTGGGCGCTGCTTCTGCCGCTCGCCGCGCTATGCGTGCTCGCGGTGCTGTCGGGAAACACGGGCGCGCGTTCCTCCTGAGCGCCCGTCGAGAATCCCATCGCACCGCATCTATTACCAGCAAGGAGTGTTTTCATGAGTACCGTCAAGATGTATCGATTGTTGCGTGCCGTGGTCGTGTCGATCGCGGCGCTCGGCGTGACGCTGGCGGGCGCGCCCGCGTTTGCCGAAGCCGACCATCAGAATGGGGGCAAGAGTTCGCCCGTTGTGTCCGTCGGACCGCAGTACGACACGACGCACGTGTACGTGCCGAGCCAGGACATCGACGCGTTCGTCGACAGCTTCGTAGCAACGTTCGGCGGTAAGGCATCGCAGCGCGCCGTGTTCACGGTCACGCCGACGCCGAGCAAGACGGCGTCGCAATACGTGCAGACGCCTGTGGGCATGCTGTCGGTGTTCGCGTTCCAGACGCCCGTTCCGTATCCGTTCGGCAGCGAACGCACAGGCTATCTCGTCACGGACATCGACAAGGCCGTGCGCGCCGCGCGCGCGGCGGGCGCGGACGTGATCGTCGACACTTTCGACGACCCGATCGGCAAGGACGCCGTCATCCAGTGGCCGGGCGGTCTGTATATGCAGCTGTACTGGCACACGAAGGCGCCATCGTACGGCCCGCTCGAAACGGTGCCGGACAATCGCGTGTATGTGTCGCCGCAAGCGGCCGACAACTTCGTCAAGCGCTTCGTGCGCTTCTCGCACGGCAAGGTCGTGTCTGACGACCGTCATGCCGATGGCGCGGAAATCGGCCGTCCCGGCGACACGATCCGGCGCATACGCATCGCATCCGGTTTCGGCAACATGCTCGTGTTCGCGACGGACGGCAAGCTGCCGTATCCGTTCGGCCGCGAGACGACGGGCTATCAGGTCGCAGACCTCGACGCGACGCTCACGAAGGCGCAAGGCGTTGGCGTTAAGGTGTTGTCGGCCGCGAACCGTACGGTCGAAGGGCGCACCGCGATGGTCGAGTTCCCCGGCGGCTATGTCGCCGAGATTCACGAAGTGAAGAGGTGAAGGTGCGACGTTCGAGGAACGGCGCGATGGACCGCGCGACGAGCGTGGCGGCCTGCGCGGCGCTTGCCATATGCGGCCTGGCGAAGGGCGCGAGCGCGCTCGCCGCCGAGGCGTCCGCTTCCGCTGCTGCCGCGGACGCGCCGGCTTGCACGGCGACACGGCCGTCGGGCCTGTCGTTCAATAGATGGCAGGAGGACTGGTCGGTGCTCGCATTGCCGTGCGTGCCGCGCAAGCCGTTCGACGCGCTCAAGTACATTCCGCTCGGCGGCGATCCGTCGACGTATCTGTCGCTCGGCGCGAATCTGCGCGAACGCTTCGAGCTGAACAACACGCCGCTGTTCGGGCTTGGTAGCGCGCGGCCCGACAGTTACGTGATCCAGCGCGCGGAAGTGCATGCCGATGCGCGCGTTGGCCAGCACGTGCAGGCGTTTTTCCAGCTCGAGGATGCACGGCCGTTCGGCAAGGATTCGGTGTCGCCTGTCGACAAGAATCCGCTCGATATCGAGCAGGCGTTCGTTGCGTTCGTCTATGGCGTCGGCGGGGGCACGTTCAAGGCGCGCGTCGGCCGTCAGGAGATGGCGTTCGACTTGCAGCGCTTCGTTTCCGTGCGCGATGGCCCGAATGTGCGTCAGGCGTTCGATGCGCTGTGGGCCGATTATGAAATCGACAAATGGCGTTTCATCGGCTATATGACGCAGCCGGTGCAGTACCGCGATGCTACGACGTTCGACGATGTGTCCAACCGCCATCTGACGTTCAGCGGCGTGCGTGTGGAGCGCGCGAACACGGGGCCGGGCGATCTGTCCGCATACTGGTCGCGCTACAACCGCGACAACGCGCGCTTTCTCGATGCATCGGGCACCGAACATCGCGATGTGTTCGATGTGCGTTACGCGGGCAAGGTCGCGCCGTTCGACTGGGATGCAGAAACGATGCTGCAGACGGGGCACGTGGGCAAGGACACGATCGGTGCCTGGGCGTTCGGCATGCTGGGCGGCTACACGCTGGCGTCGATGCCGGGCACGCCGCGCATCGGGCTGCAGGTGGACGGCGCGTCGGGGGATCGTCATCCCGGCGACGGACGGGTTGGAACCTTCAATCCGTTGTTTCCGAATGGCTACTACTTCACGCTTGCGGGTTACACGGGGTATAGCAATCTGATTCACGTCAAGCCGTCGATTACCTTCAAGGTGACGCCGAAGGTTTCGCTGCTGACTGCGCTTGGGTTCCAGTGGCGTGCGACTACCGCTGATGCGATCTATGGGCAGGGATCGGCTGTGGTGCCTGGGACGGCGGGGAAGGGAACGCGGTGGACGGGGATGTATGCGCAGGTTCGCGCGGACTGGCTTGTTAGCGCTAATGTCGCGCTGGCGCTTGAGGCTGTGCACTTTCAAGTCGGGGATTCTGTTCGCGCTCTCGGCGCGAAGAATGCCGATTATGTTGGGGTCGAGGCGAAGTTTGGTTTTTGATTTTTTGCCTGCGGCGCGGCGGTGTCGGGTTTGGTTTTTTTGCTTTTGCTTTTGCTTTTGCTGGCATCCGCGTTTTGCCTTCGGGCTTCATGCGTTGCCCCTGTGCCGGGCATTTTTACTGTTGCATAGAGTTGCTTGGCGTCTCATAAGCCATAAGGATCAAGCCCTTACGTTGCATAGGGTGGCGTAGAGTTGCATAGAGTGTCATACGGAAAGTGTCCTCCATGTGTCCTACGCTGCCCTGTGCGACGGTCGATCAACGACCCAGGGAGAGGGCTAAAAATGGCACGAGTCGACATCAACCGCAATTTCCTGCTGACCATCAAGGCAGACGGCAAGGCGCGCTACATTTCCGATGCAAAGCTGCGCGGGTTCTGCGTCAAGGTATCCCCGTGCTCCTGCGCCCCGAGTCGGAAGAGGATCGCGCCCGTCTGCTGGAAGCACTCGAACATATGGCCGACGTCAGCCCGGTAAATGCGACTATCGCGAAAGAAGGCGTCGAGATTGCATGCGCTGGCTCGCTACCTTTTTGTAGTGAAGCGGATCAACGTCTTCTGAGTCTCACCACAGACGGCGTGGCGACGCAGCACTGAGACGAGGGCGGGCATCGCCTGCCCGCTATCACATCTCAATGCGCCGCCGCTTGCGTATGGAGACAACCGGCTCGGCCCTTGGCGACGTGACAGGGTGCACGACAGGCTCGGCTGGCGGCATTTCCATCTGTCCGTGCACGACCTCACGACCCAGTCTGCGCGCTTTGTTCCTGATGCGCTGACGGCCCAGCATGAACGGGTGGCCGACGCCGCCATTGCGCCCAGGCTTCGCATCCGGCATTTCCTCGGGATTGACGGGCGGTTGGGATTGCTCTTTCATGGATGGTCAGAACTGCATTGTGGCCTGGACGCCGGCCGTGACGCGCGCGGTCGGAAAACCTGCGGGTTTGTAGATGGGTGTTCCAGCGAACAGGTCATACGAGAACCCCGCGTACTTCGCCGGAATGCCGCCACGGATGCCAATCACCGCGCCCGCGAGTTGGGTGCCCGCCAGAATCGCCGTGTTCGGCCCGAACACGCGCCCGTAGTCGATGCCTGCGTATAACGTCTGACCCGTCTGAAAGATGGGCCATTGCAGTTCATTGCGCCAGTAGAAACCTTTCTCTGCCGCGAGCATCGTTTCGCCGTCGAAACCCCGCACCGTGTAGCGGCTGCCGATGGTCAGATCGTCGATGTAGAACAGCCGGTCGTTCGTGAACTGGCCGTGAACGGTCGACAGGTAGCGGAAGTTTTGCGTCGCAATCGCGAACGGCACCGACAGGTTAGCGTCGAGCACGAGCATCCTGTACAGGTAGGTGGGCAGTGGCTTGCCGTCGTCTGTCGATGCGTACAGGCTCGGGTCGGGGTCGCCCGTTGCGCCCAGGCCGTGAATGCCTTGCCGGTATGCCAGTGTTCCGTCGAACTGCGCTGCGCCGAAGTAGTGGCGGTCGGTCAGCCCCGCCTCGACGAACGTGTTGTTGCGGTCCTGGATCGGGATCGACGTGCCTTCGATAAAGCTCTCGCCGAAGCGCTTCGACAGTTGCAGCTCCATGCTGAACACGTCGTTCTGGCTACGCGAGAGCACGCGCGCGAGACGGAACGCGGCCGTCTGCGCGTTGCCGCTCGATACGAAAGTCTGGTTCACGCCCGCAATGTTCTGGTAGTAGGTGTTCGTGTTGCCCGACAGCGTCGCCGTCCAGTAGCCCCACGGCACGGAGTACGAGCCGTTGAAGCCGTGTGAGCCGAGTGTCTTGTTGCCGAATGACAGGTCCTGGTACGCGCCGACCGTCAATATGTCGTTCAGCCCGAGCGGGTTGTCGAGGCCGAGGCTCACGTTGCCTTGCCATTTGCCCGTCGCCTTCGTGCCTGAGTTGTCCACCGATGCGACGAAGCTCCAGGGTTTCGCGCGCTTCACCGCAATTACCACATCGCTTTCGCCCGGAGATTCCGCAGGCTCGATCTTCATGTCCATGTCCTGCGACGCGACGCGCTTCATCTGCTCCAGACCCTGTTCAAGGTCTCGCAGGTTCAGCAGGTCGCCGTCGCGTGCAGGGAATGCGGACTTCCATGTCCCGCGCGTGTCGGGATCGGCGAAACGGAGATGCCGCACGGTGCCAGGCACGAGTGCGACTTTCAGTGTGCCTGTCGATACGTCCTGTTCGGGCAGCAGGACGCGCGTGGTCACGTAGCCGCGTGAAAGGATCACCTGCTGCAAGCCCTTCGTGAGCACGTCGAGTCCGGCCTTGCCGATGCACTCGCCCCGGTAGTGGTCGAGCCATTCGCGCGCGAACCAGAAAGGATCGAGCGGCAGGTTGGAAGCGCCGTTCTTGCGCGCGAGGTCGCGCAGCGTGGCCGGGACGTCGAGCGCGAATGTGTCGATGTGAAAACACGGGGTCTCGCGGGGAAGGTCGGGATATGCCCCGTCTTTCGGCACGGTCGAGCGTACTGCCGGCGCGTTGACCGTCTTTGCGCGTTGCTGCGCGTCGCGCTGCTGCTGGAGCTGCTGGTTCTGTTCGGCGTTCGCGCGTGCGGCCGCTGCTGCGTCTGCGGGCGCCGGCGTTTGTTGCGCGTTAGACGCGAGTGTTACCAGGGCTGTGAGCGGCAGGGCCGCCAGCCTCTTTCGGATTTTCATACGGTAGGTGTTCTACTTACAAGGAGAAAATTCGAACCTTCGCCGAGCCAACGCGGCACAAAAAACGCGGCTCGCCTTACCCTCGATGCGCCTCAAGTTCAATTTTCTTCAATACTCCGCTCTTCTCGTCAAAATAAAAATTTGCAGCCTTGCTTGTGCCCGTGGGCACTGATGCAAACCCAACTATTACGTACGCACTCGATTTATATGAGTATGTCCAGACCTCCATCGACCCAGCAGTTATCTTTTTTTCTGGCGGGCCAAACCGGCTAACCACGTCGTCCCTCGTTGCGACATCTAGCTTGAACTGATCGACCAGCGATTCCTGAGTCGCATCCTCAAGCTTCATATTGCCCGTTCTTTGACCCGAGCTGAACGCGCAACCAGTTAATGCTGTGACCAGCACGACAATTGATATTGTCTTATTCATAAAAATCTTCAATTCTGATCGTCAATAAAATTTTATGGCTTGGGCGCAAGATGACCCGGAATCCACACCCACTCCATGCCGCTCCATTTCCAGTAGCCCATGACCCAGAACGAGCTGGCATTGGGTGGTAGCACGGGCTCCATCTCAGGCTTCGGCGGCGGCATGGGGGGTGCGCCGGGCGGCACGTGCTGACATGCCGCCAGCAGCGCGAACGCTGCCAACACATATAAATTACGCATCGTTTTGTGGCCTATGAATGAGCTACCTTTCGCTCTGTTCAAGTTGCCGGTTGTAGACGTGTGCTCACCTTTTAATGACGTAATACATGATCGCCGCAAGCAACACAGCACCTAACCAGCACTCAAGAAACCTTCTTGATGCGACAAGAAGACGAGAGCGAGCTTCTAAGCCCAATGGGCTCAAGTAAACGCTTGAGAAAACAGCCCTGCCTTTAAACATACCCGAATCAAGAATGGTCAACCCCTCTTTTGGACTGTTCAACATCCTTAGAAACCAATACATTGCGCCCACCACATACACAGCACCCGCTATACAGAGCAGGGCGAACGCAGCGCCAACGATGCTCACAACATAGCGCAAGGCTTCCTTATCGGCGTAGAAAGGAGAATTGAAGATATCTACCGCAATTGCAATAAAAGCAAGTGCGGCTATCGCCGTCACCGGTAGTCTAATCGGCTTAATCTTCATGTCTATATCCTCCACTCACTTGCACAAAGACTGAGTGAATTCGCTCTTCAGATTACTTATGCCGAACGTGCAATGCCATATGGAATGTGGTCCTCTATTCGACGTATCCTGCTTTTCTCAGCGCCGTTGGCAGATGCTTGGTGCACCATATGCAATAAGCTACAAAGAATGGACCTCCAGCAAAAATCAAGGTGCGATTTTCGTTCAGATGAAATAGATAACGAATCGCTTCAGCGAACAAGAAAGACCAAAAAACTCCGGTTCCAAACGTCAACGAGACTACAATGATCCCGGCACGCAAAATCCGATAGGTTTCTTGAGAGATCATTTTTTGCTCGCACCTGTGCTGTCGTTGTAAACCGTTATTCCTTTGGATCCCACGCCATATAACATTAATGGTTGATTCACTCCCGGCAGCGCGCCACCTGTCAATGGTAACAATTTCGTATTGTTGTATGCGGAAACCGTGACGCCAAAAATTGATTGCGGGCGACCTAGTCCGTCTGCCGTTCCCATATTAAGTGGCACGTTCACAGAAAGTCCTCCAATGCTCACACCAAGATTGGCGGCGTCGTAAATCGTGTTACCCCACCTTGGCGAAATATAATTTAGTACAGTTTGTCCAGGATTAAATCCCGCTGCGCCATTACCCTGATAGAAGTTATAGAGACCAGTCGCACCTTCCGTTAGGTCACTCGCTCCAAGTGCCGCCATCGGGGCTCCCAGCACACAACCTGCGGCACTGCCGCACATTCCGATACCAGCAACAAACGCCGCGCCACCGCTTGCAACCTTCATAACGTCTTTGGCTGGGGCAATCGTGTTTGCCTGCACGTAGTCCACAAACCCTTGCATAGGCGTGTAGTTAAACAACCCTTGGCTTTGCTGACTTTGAACCCACGCTATTTCATTCTGTAGACCCGCCGCCTCTACAACGCTTACGTAGTTCTGTTGGTATGCCGCACTGTTTGGCGGATATTGCGCCCAACACTGCACGACATAGCAAGCTGCGGCAGTCAATTTTTGCTGTTCACCAGGATCACCGTTCGCCTTATTGGCAATCGCGTTTTTTTCACTTTTATCCAATTGGCGGTTAAAGACTTCGTTATTCGCCGCTGATCCGGCACCGGCCAACGCACCCGACGAACCGCCGCCACCCAGCGCACCACCAGCAGCACCGCCCGCCGTCGCCACGATTTCGTTGAGCGCATTGCGCAACGCCGCCTGATTTTCGGGCGGCACTTGGGCTACTGCCTGGTCGATGATCGGCTGCGCCAGCGACTGCAACGCATCGCCCGCGAGCGAACCGCCGACCGCGCCCGCGATGTTGCCACCCGACATTGCCGCACCAATCGCGGCAACTGCCGCGTGCATGGCATCGCGCGCAACGCCGCCTTCTGCAAAGGCCGGATTGGTGTTTTCAAGCTGATCCGCAATCTGTCCGGCTGCATAGGTGGCGGTCTTGCCAAACGCCTGTGCAAAAGCGAGGTTGTTCTGGACCTGTTGCAGGTTGAAGGTATTCTGCACGGTCTGGTTCGCGTTGGCCGTGTCGCGCGACAGGCCCGCCGTGCTGTCCGTTCCGTTCTGCTGGTCGGACTTCACGGTGATCGTGCCCGGACTCACCGCCGCGCGGGTTGTGCCGCTTGCGCTGTCACTGGTCTGTGCAAAGCTCGGGCCGCCCGACAGCGAGAAACCTTCCGTCGAACCCGAGTACGACATCGAGTTCTGAACATTGGTAAAGCCAAGGCTTCCTGTCGTCAGGCTATTGTTTTCAGCTGGGGCCGCGCTCGCAATCTTTGCGCCGTTAAGCTGCGTATGACCTGCCACGTTCACGTCAAAGCCGCCCGTGCCCGCCACGATGCCCGTTTGCCTGTTCACGGATGCATAGTTGCTGTCGATGCCGGTGTGACTGACCGAGGCATCCACGCCGCCACCGTAGCCGAACGTAAAACTGCCGCTGGCTCCGCTGCTATGCTGGTTCGCGGAGTAGGTCGACGTATCCTGAACACTGGTCATCGTCAGATTGCCGCCGACATCCGCGTTCACCGTATTGCCCGACACCTGCGCGCCCGCGAGTGTCGTGTCGCCGCCGGATTTCATCGTCAGCGTCTTGCCTGCCGCCACGCTGGTATCCGTTTGTGTGACGCTGTCACCGTTGCCCTGACCATGCGTGTTCGATCCGTTCGCAAAGATGCTGATTCCAGTGTTCTTGCCGACGCCGATTCCCACACCCGCATTCCAGCCGCTCGAACTGTTCGGGCTGCTGTCCTGTTCGGTGCTCTGCGCGCTTTGCAGCGTGATCGCATTGTTCGCGTCCAGCGTGACGTTTTTCCCGGTCACTGTTGCGCCGGTCATGGTGATGTCGCCCGTGCCCGCCTGGGCGTTGCCCTTTGTATCCGGTATGCCGGTCGCCGTCACCGACACGTTGCCGTTACCGATAATCGATGAGCCCTTCGCGCTCGTAATCGACGTGCTGGAATGGCTGCTACTGTGGCTCGACCCGACGCTGATCTGCAGCTGGATACCTTGCGTCGCCGAGCTGCCATCGCCGTTCGCCAGGCCACTGGCGGCGCTGCCGATGGCGCCGCGATTCTGGTATGCCATTTCCGCTGCCGCCACACCCTGGACTGCGGCGAGACGCGAATCGCCAGACTGCACACCCTGGCGAACCGTATTCGCCATCGACTGCCCGAGGCTCACGAGGCCGCCACCCAGCCCCACGCTCAGCCCCGACTGGCTGGTCTGCTGAGACTGGGATTCGTGATAGGTATCGTAGGCAGCATTGACGGCGACATTCTGGCCGGTCAGCGCCACGTTACCGCCCGCCACAACCTCACTACCCGTGATGCCGAGATCCTGTCCAGCCGTGATCGAAACGTTACCGGTCGATGAGCCAATTACGCTGGCGTTATTCTTGACGCTCGACTCCCAATCGGTCGTGGCGGTTTTCCTGCTGCCGATCGTGACGCTCAGGCCACTTGTTCCCAAGCCCGAATCCTTCTCCTGATAGCTGCCCGACGACTGCATGGTGTCTTGCGATGTGGCGATATTCACATCGCGCGCGGCATTCAGCGATACCGCATTCGTGCCGACGATGTCGCTGCCCGCTACGTTGATGTCCTTGCCACTCGCGATCGATACGCCATCCGCAGAAATCAGGCTACCTTGTGAGAGCGTCGTCGTCGTGTCGCGTGAACTCGACACCTCCTTGCCGCTCAGCCCATTGCTGTGGCTGTGCGTCTCCTGCCCGTTATCGACGTGCGTTTCCGTCGCCGCACCGATATTGACATTGCCCGCCGCCGCCAGCATCGCGTTGCCCCTGTCGAGTTCGACCGCGCTGCCGACGAGGTTGAGGTCCTTGCCGGACGCAACCGTCAGGCTGTCGCCGCTGTGCAGCGTCGTCGCGGTGAGCGTATCGTCGGACGTGTGCGACGACTCCGAGTAGCCGCCGTGGTGATCGCTGCCCGAACTATTGCTGTCAACGGTCGAGGTCGCCTTCGCCGCCTGCAACGTCACGTTGCCCTTCGCCGCGATCACGCCGCCACCGCCGAGGTCGATGTTCGCACCCGTCGCCGTCAGGTCACCGCCGACGCCAATCTGCGACACACCGCCGACATTCACCGAACTGCCCGTCGTCTGGTTGAAATCGGTGTTCGAAATGCCATTGGCGCGCTCGACCACCTTGTGCTCGCCCGTCTGCACCGAGCCGATATCGTAGTTGCCGCCCACAGCCATGCCGAGGTTGCCACCCACGTTCAGGTTGCCCGCGTTCTGTTCGACGTTGCCGCCCGTCACAATGACGGCGTCACCTTTCACGTTCAGGTTTGCCACCGGGCCGAGTGTGGTCGTGGTGCGCGTCGCGCCCGTCGCGCTGACCTGGTTGACGGTCTTCACCGCCGTATTGAGTAGCAGGTCGCCGCCCGCGTTCAGCGCGAGGCTGCCCGCATTCACCGTCGCCGAGGTCAGATCCACATTGCCCTTCGTCCCCAGCGACATCAGGCCGCCGCTTTGCAGCGCACCGAACGCGTTGTCGATCTGCTGGCCCTGAATCGACAGCGTATTGCTGGCCTGCACGGTGCCGCTATTGCTGAAGGTCTGCGCGTTCTTCAGGTCGATGTCGGTCGCCGCAATCAGCGGCCCGTTCATGTCCTGCTGGCTGGCCTTCGCGAGATAGACGACGGGCACCAGCACGGATTGCCCATCGACCACTTCCGTCTGCATGATGATGACGTTGCTGGTGAGCGCCGCCACCTGGTCCGGCGACAGGCTCATGCCGAGTGGCAGATCAAGGGACTTCGCGAGCGACGCACCCGACGCCAGCATGGCCTCATACATCGACTGGATATCGGTGTACGGGCCGAGTACCGCCTTGCCGGTCAGCGACGTGATCTGGTTGCGCACCAGCTGCTGCTCGTAGAAGCCTTCGCCGAGGCGCTTTTCCACGGTTTGCGGATTCAGGCCAAGCTGCTGCAGATAGTAGTCGCTGGAGATGAACGACTTCTGGCTGGTGAAGGCCGGGTTCGTCTCGATCAGGTACGGCGCGTTCGGCGCGGTGTCCGGCCGGAACAGGCCGCCCTGCGGAATCGTCAGGTGGCTGAGGACATTGACCGCCGTCGCGCTCGCGATGACGGGATTGACCAGCCCCGCGCCCCCGTTGATTCCGCCGGCATTCACCCCGCCGGCCGACTGGCCGGGGACAAGGCCGAGCGACGGAACGCCCGCGTTGCCCGCCGTGTTGCTGATGTTGACGCCCGTGCCCGAGAGCGTGCCGCCTGCCACAAAGGTCGATTCGTAGCTGGGCAGCGCGTAATAGCGGATATCGGCGGGTGCCGCCTGCGTATAGCCGCCCGGATGATTGGTGACAAACCCGGCATTGCCGAACGGCAACTGCCAGTTGTATTCGGAGTTGTCGTAGTTGTTGTAGTGATATTCGCCCGAGTAGGTCACCTGGACCTGCGGCGCTGTCTGACCCTGCCAGCTGTTCTGGTCGAGCGTAACGGGCGCGGCGATGTTGCCTGCCGCCGCGACTGCACTCCAGTAGTTCTGGAACAGGCCCACCTTCGACGCGTCCAGGTTGCCACCGGCAATGATCTGCGCCTGCGGGCTGATGGATGCGATCAGGTTCGCGACCGCCACGCCCGTATAGGTCGTGTATTCGTACGTGCTGTTCCACTGGCCGCCATGCGGCGGATCGGTAAAGACGCCGCCGATGCTGTTGGGGTCCTGAATCCCGACCTGGCCCGTTCGGCCGGAAAGGCTGATGCCGAGCTGCGCGAGCAGCGCCGGATCGACCGGCTGGTTAAAGCCGGTCGTGGTCATCGTCGTGCGGGTGTTCGTCACCTGGGCGGCGTCGAGCGCCATGTCGCCCGCCGACTGGATCAGCGCGGACTGGTTGCGGATCAGGTTAGCGTTCGTGTAGTTGCCGCTCGCATCCTTGCCGCCCGCCAGCACGACCTTGTCCAGACCGTAGATCGCAGTCGTCGCCTGCGTGTCGGTCATGGTCGTGTCGTCGCGGTTCTCGATGTCGGGCGCGAGCAGTTCAAGCGTGCCGCTGCTGTCCGTCGCGCCGATGAGCGCGGTCGGCCCCACGTTCGACAGGCTTTGCGTGGCATTGAGCGAGACGCTGCCGCCCACCATCGCGCCCGTATTCTCCAGCGTGGCCGAGTGCGTGATGAGCGTGCCACCCGCCATCAGAACGCCGCTGTTGGCGATGTCACCCGCATCGACGCTCAGGTTGTTGACCGATTGCAGGCTCGCGGCGTTGGTGAACGCGCCGGGCAGGGTAAAGGCGAGGTCGTGACCGGCGTTGAACTGGAAATCGGGCGTCGGTGCAAAGTTGCCCTGGACGTTGATCGCGACGTCATTCGCTGCGCTGTAGGCGCCGCCGCCCGTGAGCCCTGCGGCGTTGACGGACAGGTTGTGTGTCGCGCCGATCTGCCCGCTGGTGTTCGTGAGCGCGCCCGTCGCGGCAATCGTGACGTCGCCGTTCGAGCCCGTCAGGTTGCCAATCTGGCCGTTGCTATTGTCGACGGTGTCGGCTTGCACCGCGACGTTTGCGCCGCTGATCTGGCCGTAATGCGTATTCCCGAGCGCCGACGTGTCGACGGCCACGTTGCCGTTACCCGTCATCACGCCGCCCGTGTTCACGATCTGGCTGCTGCCGTGGATGGTCGTGCCGCCCGTGCCGAGATTGCCCGTCAGGCCGTTCGTGTTGTCGACAGACGCGGCCTGAATGCTCAACGTGCTGGTGTCGTCCGTTGCGCCTGTACCGGACTGGATCTGTCCGTTCGTGTTCGTCAGCGTGCCGCCGCTTGTAAGCGTCAAGGATGACAGCGAGCGGACTGCGCCCTGTGCGTTGTTCACGTCGCCAGAGACGGTTGCGGCAATATTGCTCTGTGCGGCAAGCACGCCGCCAGTGTTGTTCAGGCTGCCAGCCCGCGCCGCGATCTGGCCGGCGCTGATGATCTGGCCGCCCGCGTTCGACAAAGCGCCCGCGCCGTTGCCCGGCGCGATGGTCAAGGTGCCCGTCCCGGCGTGGAGAATCTTGCCCCCGTCGTTGTCGAGTGCGCCGGGTGCGAGCGTGAGGTCGGTGCTGTTGGTCTGGAGTGTGCCGCCGCTCGAATTGTCGAACGTGCCGCTGACATTGAAGCCCATCGCTGATGAGCCGTACTGCGTAATCGTGCCGGCGTGGTTCAGCAAATCGGTGGCATTCAGCGTGATCTGGTTGGCGCCGGTCGTGCCGCTGCTGTTGTCGAACGTCGATGCCGTGATCGATGCCGCGCTCGCGGCTGTGATGCTGCCCGAGTTCGTCAGCGACGTGCCAGCCGAAAGTGTTGCATTGCCGTTCGCCGCGAGCGTGCCGCTGCTGAACAACGTCTGCACGGCCGACGCGATCAGGTTCTGGACGGCAGTGATCGAACCGGCGTTTGCGACCTGTCCCGCCCGGATGGTCACGTTGCCGTTCCCGCCGATGCTGCCGCCCGCGCCGTTCTTCAGCAGGCCGCTCACGGTGAGATTCAGGCCGTCGGCATTGAGCGATGCGATGTGACCGCCCGTGTTGTCGGCGGAGCCCGCCTGCAAGGACAGCGCACCGTTGGCCTGCATCGTGCCGCTCTGGTTCGAGACCGCGCCCGTGACCGTTGCCGTCTGCGTGGCCCCGGACACCATCTGGCCGCTGTTATTCGACAGGGCGCCAGCTGTGATCGCCTGCGCACCGCCCGACGACAACGCGCCGTTGTCGGTCGTCAGTGTGCCGGTGGTGCTGGCATTGAGCGTTGTGCGTGCCGTCGTCGTTGCGCCTGCGAGATTGAGGTTGCCATTGGACGCGGTGAGCGTCAGTGCGCCATTCGCTGATGTGCTGCTGCCTGCAAGATTCAGCGATGCGCCGCTGATATTCGCACTATCGCCCGCCGCGTTGCGGCCCGTCGCAGCGACTGCGCCCGTTGCGGCAACGGACAGTTCTCCCGAGTTCGCAATCGTGCCGTCGCTGTTCACGCCTGCGCCGAGCGTCCCCGTCGATGCAACGCTGCCGGCAGTGACGGACATGTTCTGCTGCGCGGCCAGCGTACCGCTGTTGGTGAGCGCGCCCGACGTGTTTGCGCTGACGCCTTGCTGCGCGTAGGTCGTGCCGCTGTTATCGATGCCGTCGCGCGCGCTCGCCGTGATGTTGCCGCTCGCGTTCGTCTGTCCGGCGAGGACGAGCTTGCCCTGCGTCGTCAGGATCATGTCGCCCGCCTGCGCCGCGAGCACGCCCTTGCTCGACACCCCGACACCGTTCTCCGTGCCGACCAGAACGATGCGATTCGCGTACATGCCACCGAGATTGCTCACGTCGATGGACACGCCCGGCGCGGGGCCGCTGCCTGCAATCGGTGTCGCAGCGAGCGTGCCGTAATCGATGGCATTCGCGCCCGTCACGACGTTCAGGTTTTTCGCGTAGATTGCGGCATTGACCTGGAGCGTACGCGCCAGCAGGTCTACCTGATCAATATTCGACGCATTGAAGCCCGCGCCCTGCACGGTGATGTTGCCGCCCGTTACGTTGCATCCCGACACAGAGCCATCCGGCGCGAAGTTCGGTGTGCCGGTTGTCAGGGTCGCACGCGACGTATTGATGAAGCCGGCGCCATCCAGGTACAGGCCGCTCGGGTTTGCCACGACGACCTGTGCACTGGGGCCTGCGACCTCAAGATAACCCCGCAACAGGGACGGCGAACTGCTGTTGACCTGATTGACAATGATCTTCGCCGAATCGTTCGGGCCGAAGTTCGGATTGCCATTGATATAGCCCGCCAATTGCGTGTTCGCAATCGTCGGCGAGTTATTGAGAATGGCACCCCGGTTTGAAACGTCGAACTGGTTGTACGTGTTGACCGAAACACCAGCGCCCGCGGAAGGCTTGTTGATGTTGACCTGCGGGATGCCATTTTGCGTCGTGATGACGCCCGGTGCGTGCGCGCCGCCCGGTACGATCTGCGCGAACGCCAGCAGGGGCGCGACAGCCAGCATCAGCGCAACCAGATTGCGAAGCGGCGAACGTGTTACCTTCCTTGACGCGCGGCCCGTTGCGCGGGTCTCGCCGGCAGACTTGCCCGTAGCGGTGGCGGTTTCCTCGACGGCCACGAGCATCCCGCGAAGCCGGCTGAATACAAGCCGGTAAGTCGTCCTGTTCATTTTTTATTCGTCTTGCTTATTAATGAAGCGGTAAACCTAGACGAAGGCGCGCGCTATTTCTGTCAGGATTTGTCAACGCTCGCGCCGGCGCAACACTTCGCGATAAATCGAACCTGTCTGATTGCGTCGCGTACGAACCCGTTTACTCGGTAGACGAAAAAAAGCCCGCTCGTGGCGTAATGCCGTTCAGTTAATGTCCTTGTTAAGGTATCGGACGGTGTAACGTTTGGGGCGGGATTTGACGACCCGGTCGCATGCGCGGCCGGGTCGCTTTTCATTGGGAAGAGACTTGAGCCGGTCCCGCAGACGCTGAAGGCATGCAGGCAATTTTGCGTAGGCCGGCGTGAGGGCGGCCCACATCATTTCGTGCTGGATCGTATGGAGCGCTCGCACGAAGCTGATATCGGTCGGCGCGAGTTTCGCTTCCCATGCGGCGCTGGCGATCTCACGGCGGATCAGGTTGTAGGCGATCAACGCGCCCCAGATCTCCTGATAAACCCCTTCGACGGTACGACTGCGCAAGGTCAACTCTGAACCCAGCATCGATTGCTTGAGCTCCCCGTAACTGGTTTCGATTCGCCAGCGGCGCTCGTAGCAAGCAACGATATCGGCGGGTTTAAAGCGTCGGCGATCCCCGAGCGAAGTCAACAGCACGCGTTCGCGTCCGCGCGCGTCGATGGCCCGGATCGCTCGCGCATTCCAGAATTCGGGCAAGGCCGGACACTTCTTGCGCGCCTGCTGCGAGACGCGCATGCGCACCATTGCATCGTCTGCCGTACCGGCGATCACTTCCCAGCAGGTATTGGACTTGGCGGGAATCAGAAAGTGGCGATTACGTCCGTTCATCGTCAGGCCGCACAGGATCTCGGCGGCCAGAAAGCCCTTGTCGAACACCGTCAGCGAATCGTCTGGTATCTGCGGCAGCAGGCTCTTGGCGTACACCATTTCGTTGGTGTCGTAGCAGCCAAAGTTGATGTCGGCCACCAGATGCGTCGGGATCGCAGTCAGCGTTACCGCACGCACCTGTGGATAGCTGGCCACCTTGCCACTCGCATAGCCCTGCGCGCCAAAGTGCTCACGGTTGGCCGCACTGTCGGGCGTGCGCAGCGTGGTGCCGTCCATCGCCCACAGACTTAACCCCTTGAACGCATGGTGAGCCGCGTCCTGAGTCGTCCACGCCCGCGCCGTCTGCTCAAACAGCCAGGCCATCGGTGCCTCGCCGATGCGTTGGCGTGCCTGCACCACCGCACTCTTGCTGACAAATGGCGCGGCCTCGTTGGGCAAGGCCAGATCGAGACTATCGAGCACCTCGCTAATCGACCAGTGCCGGTACATCGCCAGCGCGATGACTAACCACACCACCTGCTCAGCAGGCAAGCGCCGGCGCCGAATACTCGCCGCCCCCGTAGCCTGCACCGCCCGTTCGATCCATTCGTAGGGCAGATGCTCAGCCAGCCGGCTGAGGTCGGCCGGCTGTTGCGCATCGAGCAGGAAGGTCAGGTGACTGGAGAGCATCGCGCCGAAAAGTTAACAGGTCGGCGCCTCGTTTACAACATCTTCCCGGAACAAAAACAAAAATGCCGTTCAGTGCCTAACTGAACGGCATTACCGCTCGTGGCGGGCTGTTAAGGGTTGCTCACAAATTGGCCGGGAAGCAACCGGACCTTTGTGCATCTGGGTAGATGCGCGTGAATCAAGCTCATCATAGGCAGCGTATGGACCGGTCGCTATAGGACGGTTCGCAATTTACATTACTCCAGCCATTTTTCTTTGCTGCGGTGTAAAGAAAAGTAGGCAAAAGAAAGTAAGGACTGAAAATGAGCGAAAAGCCCCGCTGCGCAAGGGTTTGGCGGATTGCAAGTTTTGTGCAAAAGAACAACTAACCCACCAGAAACCCAAAACGTCAGCCGGTCCGGCCATCGGCGCGTCCCGTTTTTTGCACTCTGGCGCGCGTGTAACCTGTGTGTAACCGCCAGACTGGATGTCCGCTCTGAGGCTTCCCAGACCGGACAGATCACTCTGCACCGCAGAAAAACGAGCGCCCCGTTGAAGGCGGGGCGCTCACTTCAGGCTGCTGCATTCGCGCTTACTGCACACATCCTCTCAGCCAGTCAATCTCTCCTGCATCGTCAACCGAACTAACGAGCGGTGTCCCCGGTGCCTGATGCAATGCCGCGAAGATTTCACAATCGGCATCAACAAAGAGCACGAGTAGTCCACCATCGATGGCTACTTCGAGAACGACGTGATCAAGGTCTTTGCCATCTGGGTGCATGTTCAATAGCGCGGCGACGCATTGCTCGGCGACGAACACCGACTGGAACTCTGATAGCGGGACGTTACTTGCAACCTGAACCGGGAAATGGATAGGAGCGTGCGGCATCTCTGCTTCCTCCACGTCATGGCGCGGGTCCGCGTGGACGCGTAACCCGCGCTGTTCCCCCCGAACGGATATTTGAGGGGTGTGGAGTCGTGTGTGGTGTATCCCGCTGCCCGCACACACGACGCCGTGAGCCGTTGGAACTACCGGCTCCCAAAGCTTGCCGCGACCGACTGGCCTGTTGCCGCACCAGATTGCGGGTGGGATACAGCGGCGATTTTGCGCGCATAGCAAACCGCTTCGCATCGTGGGGAAACCCTAAAGTCAACGACCTGGCAGGGTATGTATGAGAACTTTGAGCGCCAGAAGTAGCAATGCAAACGAAGTGATATCTACGGCAAGCAGGGCCAAGCCAGAATTCCCATACGCCACTTTCATCCCCTGACGTCGAGTCTCTATTGAAACAAGATGCGCACCTGTCAGCGCAAGCATTATGCAGACGGTCAGATAAGGATGGGCATTGATAGCAGTCGCCAGCACCTCACCGTAGTGAAACAGTTCTACGTGTGGCGTAGCGCTGATCAAGGCGATTGACTTGGTAGCGATACCTAGCCAGAAGCCAAAAACCCCAGTCGTGACGACGAAATACAGCAGAGGAACGCCGGTAACAATTAGCCCGCACTCACAACAAATCACCGTCGCGCATCGGTGGTACGTCCAGGGCAGCACCGCCAACCCGTACAACATAACCACTACAAAACCGAATGATGCCCATCCACCGTAGGTCATCAGGCTATCAAACCGAGAATACCCACGGTGACTCAGCACGCCGGACTGGGCCAGCGTCTGAAAGAGCAATTGGCCGGTCAGCTTCTGCATACCGCTTTGCACCAGGCCAGCACCTATGCAGGGGCTTGTCCATAGTCAGCGCGACCGCGCATACATGGGCCGATTGTGACAGTGAATGAAGTGAGATGGGCGTACGTACAGCGGAGCGAATGCCAGCAGCGGATATAGCACCCATCGAGCAGTTTGAATGGTTTGTGAAATGACGCGACGCAGGAAAAGCATCTTTCTCTCACCAACAACGTTGTTGTCTTGTATTCCCGGCAGCGATATCGAGCTGGCGGGGCACCGCAGAGGCGCCTCGGAATAGGCGCCTGGCGCGCCGTCACCAAGGCAGCGCGCCGCTCATCACGGGTTATTTTTCTGGCAGGGCTAGGAGATTGTCCGTCTTGCGGCCATCTGCGACGGTCTGAACGTACCTGATACGTCCGTTACTATGGACTTCCACCCAGGCACTGGTTTTCTTCGGGTCACGGTCAGGACAATAGACGCTCCTTGTCCCGTTCTTTTCGATGAACTCAACCATTTGCTGACGGGTTGACATCCCCGTCTTAGCCGTGTCCCTTTCCGTCAACCACCTGGACCCACCAAAGATCCGAAATGTGTTCATGACCCTGACCGCCAGCCATGCGTCGTGCGGTGCGTCTATATTTCGTGCTCATGCCACTCCTTTCTGCGGATGTGGAACTACCAGAATTGTCATCAGGCGTAGCCTGAAGACCCGTACAACACACAGGATCAGAATTGCGCCGTCACCTGAAATCCGAGCGTGACGCTCGGAGCGGGAAAACCCGACGGCGCATTGGTCGGCGTATCCGCAAATACGACATGGCTGTATGCGCCCAGCTGCGTCGGTGCAGAGCCCATCAGGCCGATTGCTGCGCCCGGTGCCGCTTGGAAGCTATTCCCATTCCGCGACACCGCCATGCCGCGAACACGTCCCCGAATGATGCTGGCTGAAGCTGTAACTTCCGTCAGCGCAATGGGCCGTAGCGCCCGGCCGAACCGCGCCATCTTTGGTTCTTGAGGGTGAATGCACGTTATGGCCATCGTGGTTGACGTAGTGGCCGTGATTCGTCAGGTCGGATTCGTCCGGCTGCGTCCATGCATCAGTAGCCGATGTGCGCGCGTAAGCTGGCAACGTCCCAAAGGCCATTGCTAAAACAACGAGTGAGGTAATTACTTGCTTCGCTGTGCCAGAGCCAGCATTGAGTCTCATGAGAATTCCCCGGTCAGATTTCGGGAGATACCATACCTATCCGTCAACGTCATACCTCCGGCGTTTCCACGGAATCTTGGTGCGTTCGAGAAGTGCGCAGCTTGGGCACCAACTACCGTTCGTCAATATCGATTCAGGGCTGGTCTCCCAGACGTGCCCCTTCGCACATTGCCATTGCAGCCTAACCTTCACGCCATGCGATTCGGTACTCAGGCACAGGCCGCCGCGCTCGCGGGCCGCGTTCTTGAACACTTCAATGGGGGTACGTAGCTGATCGACAACACAGCGCTTGCACCAGCGTCCTTCGAGCAGATGGGCACCCCTCGTTTCCCATTCGTGCCCCTTGGCACATCGCACGCGGTATCGCTTCTTCAGACCGATATAGCTGGTGTCAAGGCATTCTCCGCCGAGGGTAGCCGCTTTCTCGCGAAGTCGCTCCATGCCATCAGCCAGACGCTTGCGCAAGCCGTTACCTTTCGCCCAGCATTTCGCACACCAGGAACCCTGACTAATGTTTTCCGCCTGCACTGACCACCGATGCCCCCGAGCGCACTCCCACTCATAGGGAGTGTTCATGCCCAAATATTCGGTTGCCAGACATCGTCCGCCGTGCCTGGCCGCGAGTTCGATGAGACGATCCAGACCATCAATCCTTGCGCAAAGAGGGCAACGGGTTTTCCTCCTACCATCCTGGCGCTGCGAATCTGCAATAACATAGTCAGCGCGGCGCAGCAGGACATGCCCACGTCCGCACCGGAATTCATGCTGCCCGGTCGAGCCATGCCATTCCTTCGAGAGCAGTGTCAGACCGCGACTGCGCGCCGCTCCCGCGAGACGCTGCAACGATTCTTCAGGGACAAACTTTGCCATTGAACAAGTATTGAAATTAGGCCCAGCTACCGCGCAACACGATTGTGATTACGGAGAAGCGTCTGCATTTTAAAATGCGCCGGCCCGCATCAACTTCCGTTACGCAATGGTCATCGTTTGTTGCAGGCGCACCAATGTGCAACCGCAGGAGGTGTGATGCCCTCGAGCGCCACAGGCATACCGGAGACAATTGTCAAGTCATCTCCCTCGACAATTGAATTGATGCCGTGCTCAGCGCAATTCACTCGGCCACCCTTACGGGCAACTTTCCAAGTTAATATCGTCATTTTCAGACCCAGCGACGACCTGATCGCCAAAGGCGGCTCAGTGTGTCGCTAGGTCCGTTGAACCGGATGAATTGCACCGAATTCGCCGCGATGGATCGGAGTACTTCCATTTCAGCGGAAGCGCCTGCTTGTTGTATTGACGTATATAGCGCATGAGCTTTTTGTCGAGATCCTTGGTGCTGGTAAATACGCCACGTGCAATGACGTCGCGCTGGATGCGGGCAAACCAGTTCTCGACTTGATTCAGCCATGACGAATACGTGGGGGTGTAATGTATCGAGACCTTCGGATGGTCAGCCAGAAATGTTTGAACGGTGTCGGTTTTGTGGCTGCTCACGTTGTCGCAGATCACGTTAATCTCCTTTCCTCGCGGCTGTGCCGATACGACCTCGGTGAGGAACGCAACAAACTGGGCGCTGGTATGGCGTGGCGCGGTTTTGCCCAGCACTTCACCGGTGGCGACATTCAATGCGGCGAACAGGCTCAGGGTGCCGTTGCGTTTGTATTCAAAGCCATGGCTCTCGGCGCGCCCGGGCGAAAGCGGCAACATCCGGTCCTGGCGATCCAGTGCCTGGATGGCTGTCTTCTCGTCCACGCAGCACACCACGGCATGCAACGGCGGATTGAGGTACAGCCCGATCACGTCGGCTGCCTTCGCCTCAAAGTCGGGATCGTTGGACACCATGTGGGTATCGAGACGATGTGGCCGAATGTCGTGCTTGCGCCAGATACGTTGCACCGTCATGAAGGCCATGCCCAACTGTGCCGCCAGTTTGCGACTGCTCCAGTGCGTCGAGCCGTCGGACGGCTTACGTCGCAGCGTGTAGTCGAGCACTCTCGCTTCAAGGCCCGCCAGGTCAGGTCGCGGCGCCAGGCCTGGATGTCTGCCGTACAAGCCGGCCAAACGCTCACTGTTGAAACGCATTTGCCACGTTGTAATGAAGCGCGAATCGCAACGCAATTCCGCCATGATCGCCGCGCGCGAGGCCCCTCCGTCGAGCAGCAAGATCAACCGCGCACGCCTCACCTGGCCAACGGCCATCGTGCGGCTGCGCTGCATCGACATCAGCTCTTCGCGCTCGGTTTCACTCAGATTCATTTTGCCCATGCACTGTCAGATCAGTGCAATTTCATTGGTTCAATGGACTAGTGACGATAATCTGATGCGCCGTCAGTACATATATCCTCGATACATATCGAATAATCGGACGATCCAAGCCAACCATGTACGAGTACATCAAGGTATAAGGTCACAGCTTACATTGGTTGATGCGCTCTTAAAGTTATTCGTCTCCAACTCCCGTTCTTGTACTTCCGATCAAGGTGCAGCCACATTCAGTTTGATGTCCATGCAGTGCAACCTGTTCGCCTCCAATCGTGAACGTCGGATGGGCTTCGATGATTTTGTTGATACCGTGCGGACGCCCGTCAGGATATTTTTGTGGACAGTCAACTAGATCATATAGACGGGCAATCGGCTTGCCGTCAATCGTGTGAGTTTCAGAGCCGCTTATAACAATCCCTCCATGTGAAGTCTGATCTCCGAAAACGATGATGGGTAGTGCCATGCTGAACTCGCGCCAAGTTTGAGAAACGGGAATGCGCCCAGCCACCGTAGCAGCGGCGCAAGTGGGTTAGTCGCCTTCCTGGTCCGAGTCGTCCTCCGGATAGGCCGGATAGGTGGTCGCTATCCTCCCTTTGATGTACTCGACACGGGCACGATACGCGTTCAGCAAGCACGTGTTATCGGTACACGCGTCTCGCACCTTCCGGATCCAGTTGATCTGGTCCTGCCGAACTGGATCCAGATATGAAATCTCCTTCGAATCTGTTAGCAGCATCGCGACGTATCCACGATTGACGGTCGCGTCCAGCTTCACTAGCTCCGTACTATTGCATATTAGGTGTTCGACGTTTGTGTGGGCCTTCTTGCAATCGAAACTCTGCTCGGCATTCGTGGGGGCATGCGTCTGACGCTCAAACAGGTATGCCCAGGAGCCATCGAGAAGCAGAATTTCGTCCGGCGACTTGTAGATCGTCGCATAGCGTAGCCCCGTGCAGAGTGGTGCGTCGGCGCCGCCGAGTAGATAGGTCTCGGTCAATGCATTGCCGTTCGCATGGAACCTGCTTCTCAGGAATCCATTAAAGTTGTCCAATGAGCCGAACGAGTGCGATATGACTGGATCGACATAGAAGCTCATTCGTTTGTGGACCAACACGCTGCAGTCGTTGCCCGTCTCGTGATACACAAATGTGCTGCCGTCGAATGTGAGGAATCCAGCCATCACTGGATTAACCGGAAACGAGAGTTTGTGAAAATCGCTTCCGTGGTCGAACCGCGCAGCGCCCATCATCCGGTAAATATCCTGGCCCGCGGCATAGGCCGGCAGTAGGAGTGCTGACATCAGGAAGACCAACCACTGATTGAGTTTCTTCATGGTGCGACTAGTCATTGTTCGTTTAGTGATTCGAATTGTAAGTATTAAGACAAAACATGTCGTGCTCGCGTTCTCGCCGTGTCTTGTTCTCTATGTCCAGGAATTCAGCGGGCGCGCCGACGTAGTCACCGCTATTCAACTTACGGCACAAACTGGGGGCCTTTATGAGGCTTCCCATGTTGTAGGCAAGCGATACCAGCGCATCGTACTCGTATTGATAGAGCGGCACACTGATCGCATTCTTCACAGCCGTCTCAATTCTCGCAACGTCGCGATCGAACAACGTCTGCGCGTCCGCGACACTGATTTTGCTCGACATCGCGACGTATCCGTTCGCCGTACAACTGCTTTTGCTGATCAAATGTCCCCAACCAACCGTGCAATAACCTTTACTGTCGTCGTAGTAGTATGTATTCGCCTTCGAATCATCGTAGTAGACCCCTTCCCAGCCCTTGATAAACGCCTTACCCTGTTCAGATATGTTCAATTGCGCAATAGCAATTCGCTGACCAACTGCCTTCAGCGGCGGTGCGTCGAGGAAGGTTGCCTGGTAGCCCTCCAGAAGGATCGTTAGCGAATCGATCAGATCCGCACGCCGCTGAAATGGCGCGGGCATCGCTGAGCCGTTCAGCCTCGAGTGCGAATCAAATCCAAGAGAACCCGAATACGCCTCGAAATGCAGCATTGACACGTTCTCGTTGCCCACGACGTGCAGCGGCGTGCCGTTCGCCTTCAGTAGGGTGCCGCTAGCCGCGAGGATCTGCCCTTGGTTTACCGTGTCCCCGATCTTCACCGTGATCGATGAAGGCTTAACTTCGCCGTACAGCGCGATGAACTCGCGACCATCGGTTGTCTTATGGTGAATGCTGATCTGCCACGTGTGACAGTAGAAAAACTCGCACTTTATGACAACACCAGGCGCGATTGCAACGATCGGCGTATCTGACTTCACGTACAGATCCCGGGCGGCATGTTTTCGGCCGCCCGCTCGGTTCGCGCCGTATCTCGCCTGATCGTATCCCCCGCCGTGCAGTTGCTTGGTCCACGTGTAGTCGCATGACGGCGTGCCGTAGACGCCGCCTTCATCGTTGAGCGGACGGGCTGCGATCGGGAAGATGATCGGCGCAGGACCGCGGCGAGGCATCGTGGTTGGCGCGCCATGGTCATTATTCGAATGATCGTTCTGCGGTGGCGTGCCGCTCGGCGCCGGCTTCTTTGGCACCGGCTCGTCCGATTTCCGTGATTCGACGGGTGGCACCTTGAGCGTCTGGCCGACCACGATTAGATCCGACTTCAGGCCGTTCACGCGTTTTAGAAGATCAACACTCGTATGATACTTCCTGGCAATTGCGGTCAGATTGTCATGTGCCTTGACCTTGTAGGTTCCTCTCCAATAATTGCCACCTCCCGAGTCATCCGTTTTGGTTGGCAAATCGTGCTGCGTTTTTGGACTGGTAAGATGAAATGCGATTTGCGAAAGCGCAGCGCTGAGTCGAGCCACCTCCTTCATACTTTCACTTGTCCAGCGTTTAACGTGAACTGAGAGCTCTTCACCCTTCCGAACAGAAAACTGTATCGCACCACGTGCATTTGTCGATGCCGAATGGTACATATGGCCAGCCTGATCCTCGATGCCCCTAATCTCAACTTTCAAATTCTGGATGGGCACGCCAAAGTGATCTTTGAAAAAGACCGTTACGTCTGAAACGTAGTCGCTTGCATTACTGGATCTTTGCATTTTTCCCTCAAATCAGCGTGATAATTCTTACGTGCTCAAATTGACGTAGTGATTTGGGTCATCCGGCAAAGGGTCATCTGATTGCGGATTGTTTTCTCTTCCATCAGTTTCAACCAGCCATGCTCCCCGCGTCCCCACAAGCACCTGAATGGTTTCTGGTTGGTCGGTTGAGAGGCGAGATGTCCTCCCATCCTGATCAAGCGTACCCTGCGCAATGAGATCACCATTGGCTCGCCTCGCTGCATATTCGACGTCGTTAAAATCCCTGAGCCAGTAGATATCGTAAGCATCGAGCCGATTACTGAACGCTTTGGGCATATCCATCTCGGGTAGAGAGGCCGGCATCGACTTTGGACCCGGCAAAGCGTGGCTCGCTGCGTGAGCGATCCACTTCGCTGGGGTGCCGTGCTCGATACCCGCTCCATTGATACGGATGTAACTGCCTCGCGCCTGCAACACGATTTCCTCTGCCGCTGTAATTTCGATGCGCTTCTTTGCACTGGTCAGTTTCAGCACCTGATCAGCGATGATTTCAATGTTGTTGCTCCGCGATTGCAGGATCACCGGCCCTTTCGCAGCGACGAATTTCATGGCGTCCTGATATGCAAACAGTGAGATCGAGCCGCGTACTGAAGCGTGGTACGCACGCCCCACAGCCATGCTGAAGTCCCGCCCCGTCGTCACCGCATGATCATTCATGCTCGCCATGTGCGTACTGTCCGTGGCAGTGGTTGCGATACCTGAAGCGCTGGAGATCACCACGTCGGGACGTGTCATCTCGGGCGAAGGATTGGCCACGCTCTTCACACCACCCTTGACCGCGTCGTTCTGCACCTTAATGGTGGTCGTGGCCTCACTCTGGTTTGCCTCGAGAGTCTGTGCGGTGTGCTTCCGGGCAGCCTGCGACAGGTCCTCGTGCAGTTGGCGCGCCTGCGTAAGCCGCTGCACGGTCTCGACCATGTCCTTTACGGGTGCGCTCGCGCCTTCTCGCTTTTCTGTCGTGATGAGCATGCCCAGGTTGGCCCGGGCGACTCCATGCGCCTCGGTCGCCAGTTCGAACCCCTCGCCGCGCGCCTCGCTGCGGCCCTTGCGCCGGTCGATGCGCGTATTGCTGCCCAGCACCAGGCGCGAGGCCGCGTGGTCGCTCGCCACCTGCACCTGGAGCTTGCCGGGCGTATCGTCGGTGACAACGCTGTTCGTCGTCGGACCCTCCAGGTCCTCGCTCAGCCAGCCCGAAAGCGCCTGGTTGGCGGGCAGCGGCCACGGCGGTTCGTGGAACTGGTTCACGTGCCGTCCCGCGATATACGGCTTGTCCGGATCATTGTCCTGATACCCGATCACCACCTCGTGGCCCGCGCGCGGAATGTAGATCGCGCCGTAGTTCGCACCCTGCCATGGCGACGACACCCGCACCCAGCAGCTTGAGTCCTGGTCCTGCTGGCCCTCGCGATCCCACGGGAACCAGACCTTCGCGCGGCCATACCTGTCGGTCCAGATTTTTGAATCCGAATAGCCCGTCACAATCGCCACCTCGCCGTGCGAGCGCGGTTTTTTCGCCTTCTGCGGCGTGCGGAAATATGTATTGGCGGGCTGCACCGTGAACTGCGTGTCGCACGTGTACTGACGTTGCAGCGCACCCCGGTTCGTCACCGTGTCGTTGTTGACGATCTCGATCTTCGTCGCGACGACCAGGTATTCGCCATTGCCCGGTGCGAGCGGATAGCCTTCCAGGTGGAACGTGTAGCCCACCCTCAGCCCGCGCATGTTGCCGCGCCCCTTGCCGCGCAGGCTCTTCGCCCGCTTTGCCTCCAGCCGCACCCGTGCCAGGTGCTCGCCCTCGAAGTCCACCTCATTGGGCTGCGCGGCGGTCCCCATCGCCCCGGCCAGCGGCTGCGAGTAGTCGCCCCAGGCGTAGTGCTCGATGTTGTCGTTCGCGCGCTCGCGGTAGTCCGAATCCTTCGCGGCGAGATTCGCGCGCGACTGCGTGTAGTCGTAGTCGGTGACGCTGACCTTGCCCGTGGTCAGGGCGCGCGCAATCTCGAACTGGTGGACGTGTTCCTCGTCAATGCGCTGGCCGTCGCGGTCCTGGTATCGTAGCGTTGCATACGCGGGGCCGTGCTTCTTGTAGGCGGCGGTCGAATCGCACAGCACGAGCGTCGGGCCATCGTAGAAGAACGTGATGCCCCATTCCTGCCACAGGCGGTTCAGATAGCCCCAGTCGCTCTCCCAGAACATGCGCTGGTAGTCGCGCTTCGGATACTGCCGGCCAAAGCCGGGGCCGGCCAGGCGCAGTTCATAGTGAAACGGATACTTTTTCAGGATCGTTTCGGAGATTTCCTTGACCGTGAGGTCCTGGAAGATTCTTGAGTCCTGGTTGAGGGTCGCTAAAAAGAGCCATGGGCGAATCCGCAAGCGGTAGAACGCCCGCCGCGTATCCGAGCCGACGCACTCTGCCGAGACGATCAGGCCGGTGATCTCGCGCACGCCTGCGCCGATATTGATCGACGGGGACACGCCGATTGTTCCCGTCTCGTAGGTGCCGCTACCCTCGGTAGCGATCTTCACCGTCACCTGCTTGCCGACCAGCTTGTCGACCTCGACCATCTCCCTGGCCTCATGCACGGTCAGGCCGATATCGTCCTTCGTCGCAATCTCGACGGTGTAGTCGTAGAGCCTGCCGAGCTTTTCGGTGCCGGTCAGGCGCGATACGGTGAACAGGCATTCGTCCTGCCACTTCGGCAGGCCTGCGCTGACGATCTCCAGCGTGCGGGGTTGGTCAAGCCATGACATGCGGTGCTCCGTGGTGAATCAGGAAAGGAAGACCAGCAGACTTCGCGCATATCCATACGCGGCGGCCGCCGGGTGATCAGGCCGCGCTGTCCCGAATGCAGCAACGTGGTCGTGAGCCAGACGACTAGCCACGTTGCGCGCGCAACCATTGACTCGCCAGTTCTACGCGCGACGAGGGACGGATGCAATTTTTGAGATGATCATTTATGGAGAATTGACAATAAATGACGTTTAAAATCCGCTGTGCATACATCAGTCTGGCTGGCAACGGTGGGAACAGGTTCGTGCCTGGGGGGCAAGCTGCGCCGGCAGGAAGCCTGGGTGTCCTAGGAGACAAGGCTGATGTGCCGAAGCGCCGCGACGGGTGCAAGGCGCATAACCACGTCAGCGCTTCTCGGCCTCGTAGTGTGGATGCGCCAGCAGAGGCAACAGCAAGGGATGCACGGTTACGACTTCGTCCAGCCCCCACAGTTCGTTGTCCGCATCGGTGACCGGCTCCAGTTCGCTGCGGCATCGTGCAATGACCTCGCTCGCCGGCGCCTCAAATCCAAAGCCCAGGCGCACCGCGTCTTCGGTGAGTGCGCCAGTACCGCTGAGGCTGGCAGGATCGCGTAGCTGGAAGTCCCCCCCAGTGCCCGTCATCGCGCGGGCCTGATTCGACTGCCTCCAGTCCGATACAGGCCGCCGCCAGCCGCGCCCGTTCACGCTGCTCCTCTTCAGACCAGTCAAACGCCCGTGTCCAGTCCAGTGCCGCGAGCCGCTGCGCGGCCTGTTCGCGCGTCATGGGTACCGGTGCGAGGCTGGCGGCTTCGGTGCGCAGTTGCATGAGGTTGACGGGTTCGGCGGCGGGGCTTGCGCGTCGCAGCACGTGAGTGTTCGCGCGGATATCCGGCAGGCCGTCGCGGCGGCAACGTGCAAGCTGCGCGTCGGACTTCTCGACATCGACCAGTACGCCACACATGACGATGCTGCCAGCCTTCTTCCACTGGGAGACGGCAGCCGGTGTCACGCCCAGGCGGCGCGCGTAGCTGGCTTGGGAAATGGCGGTCATGACGGAAACCCACCCGGTCACTTGCTTAACGTTAAGTGTTAAGCAAGTTTACGCGCTTAAAGCTAGGGGAAAGACGCGGTGCGCAAGTTTTCCCTCGGTTTTCGGGGGCAGGAAGTACCTTGCCGTGGCAGTATTGCCAGTTACCGGCGGAGCTTGACACTGGCAGCGGTAATCGACCAATCTCCAGTGGGCACTATCAAACGTGTGACCCACAGCGTCGAGCAGTTTTCGGCGCTTATAGTCAAATGCTGGCTATGTTGCTTGCCCGACAAAAATCAACGATAAGCCGTGATACAGCTATGACATCGAACGTAGAACGATTTGAAGATGATCTTGCAAAGCTCATCAAGAAGGGAAATCGCTTGCATGATTCTATGCAAAACGCATGTTATCCCGCGGAGTTCAAAACACAGTACAAGAAGCTACTTAAGGATAAAGTTGACGATTTCATCAAAGATCTTCCCAATTTTGATACTGAATATCAACGCTGGTATTCAGAGGCTCTCGCGCTACTGCGTCAAATCTTGCCCGACCGTGTAGCCGATTTTTGCCGACACTACGAGAAGCCAAAAACCCGCAAGGAAATCACCTTCGAGAACTACAGGATTGAAGATTACCTGCAGGGCTTGACTGTTACCCGTGGCGCTCATAAGGATAAAGTCGTGGGTCCAGAAGCCGCAATTACTCAGTTTCGTCAGCAGCTTGCCATTGTCGAGGCGGCGCAGGGGCGGTTTGAAAGCTCGCTGTTTGATATTCGACATATGGTCCAGGCCGACCTCATGGACTCGGAGCTTGAAGCCGCAGAGCATCTCGCGAAGTTAAAGTACTCTCGTGCAGCTGGCGCCATAGCGGGTGTCGTCCTTGAGCGCCACCTCGGTGAGGTTTGCACCAATAGGCAGATAGCAATTTCCAAGAAAAACCCGACGATAGCGGACTTCAATGAAGCACTGAAGGCTGCAAGCGTCGTTGATATCGCACAATGGCGCTACATCCAGCACCTGAGCGATCTTCGGAATATCTGCGATCACGCCAGGACGCCAGACCCAACTGCCGATCAGGTCACCGATCTACTTGGCGGAGTTAAGAAAATCATCAAGACCGTTTACTAGAAATTCTTGCGACGTCTTCCCGCAAAGCGTGCCTATCCAAACCAAGCGCGGATCAGCTCTTGGTGAAACGCGAGTGCTCCCTATGCAGGCCTTTTCCGGCGCCGGGACGTGGCACGCTGCGCCGCGGGCGGTTTAGCCGCTTCCGCGCGCGGTGTGTCGAGTTCGTGAACCAGTGCGGCAAACGCCTCGTCGGGTGCGGCCACGGCATCCGCCAGTACTGCCTCAATCCCCTCCCGGCCGAAGTATGTCGCGCCCTGCATCGCGCGCACCGTGGAGCGCGACAGGCCACGATAGCGGGCCACGGCCGCAACGAACATTTCGCCAACGGCGTTCACGTCCGCCTGAATGCGCGCGCGGGCGTCGTCCGCCAGCGGTTGCGTCTCGTGTGCATCGGCCTTGTGCTTGCCGTACGCGATCAGCGTGACGGTCACGCCAGCGCCCTCGAGAGCCTTCGAAAAGTCCACGTATGCCACGAGTACGCCGACACCTCCGGCGCGGCCCGGCGCGGCACTGTCACGACCTCGCACGCCGAAGCAAGCACATACGCCGTGCCGCATGCCGTCTCGGAAAGGATCGCGATAATCGGCTTGACTTTCCTGGCGGCATAAATCAGGTCGGCCAGGTCCAGACAGCCGGCGATGTGTCCGCCGTCCGAATCCACGTCGAGCACGAGCGCGCGCACCGCATCGTCGGCGAGCGCCAGTGCGAGCGATGTGCGGATGCCATCATAGCCCGTCACTACACCCAGACCGTCTACCGCAAGTGGACCGCACACGCCCGTCTTCGCCACGAGCAGGCCGGTAACTGGAATGACCGCTATTCCGTGGATCAATTCGCCCGACGGACGCATAACTGAATCGCGCGGGCCTGGTTCGCACAGCAAGATGCGGCGGCGTGTATTCCAACACCACGCCATTCGGGGCGCCCTTGTGAAGTGCCTCCTCGATTTTCGCCACGTTGTGCGAGTAGCGCGTGAAGCGGTTGGCGAGCTGCAACGCCTCGATGACCGGCTCCAGTTGCGGGCCGAGTTCGGCGCGCGCGGCCGCCCGCTGTGCGTCGCTGACCAGGAGGCGATTCCTCGGGCGGTAATCGCGCAGCGCGGGATCAAACTCGATCGAGTTGCTCGCCACCGGCACATACGAATCCTTCAGATAGTTTCCGCAACTGCCGCGTGGCCAGACCTTGCGAATGAACTCGGCCTTCGCGAGGAGCGCACCCAGCTCAGCAGCAACGCGTTCAACTTCCGGTTCCATGGCCATCGTCAGCGCTTCGAGCACGCTGTCGGCGTCGGCGTGCACGTTAGCCACTTCGCCGCTCAGTTCATCATCGATTCCCGAAATTGCTGGCAGCATCGCGCTCTGGCGGTCGATCAGGCGGCGCTCGGCTGCTTCGGCGCGCAACAGTGCCTCCATGATCGCGTCGGTCTTTGCCTTGTGCGCGCCTGCGCTGTCCTCCAGCCCAGCGGCCGGCGAAGCCTCGAAGTCGATATCGACCTGCACCAGTTGCTCGCGAAGCGCTAGTGCGTCGGCGTGCGCTGCTTCGATCTGCGCCGGCAGTGCGCGCACCGCTTCGAGCATGCGTTGCTTGCGTTCCGCCAGCTCGCGAAGCCTGTCGAAGGATTCCATCGTGACCACGGGCGGGAAGTCGAGGTCGAGGGTCATCTGCGTTTCCATCTGCTTCTCCTTCTGCGCCTGTGCAGGCGCGTTTGTCATGCAATGTGCTCGTGCTGCTGTGCATTGGCAAGCTCCGAGTGGGTGTGCTTCACCTGATAGGGCGTCAGGATCGCGTGCACGGTGCCTTGTACGTTGGGCCGCGCGCCTCCGGTATCCGGCGTCCAGACGCTGATGCTGAGCGAACACGCGAGTGCAACCGGATCGCGACGATGCAGCGCGAGCAGGCCGTCGCGCGCGGTGGCCTCGAACGCGGTCATCAGGCAGAACAGTGCCTCCGCCTCGCCCATTGGCACACGCACGCGGCAGGTGCAGTACGGGTTGCCGGTGCGCGTGGTTTTGGCAACGGGATCGACAATCAGGGTGCCGGTGATCAGTGCGTCAATCATGCTGCCTTCCTCCTTGTGGTTGAGAACTTCGCGGCGCGGGCCGCCTCGCGCGCGGCTTTCGCCTCGACGCGCTCCCTGGCCTTGCGGGCCTTCTCCTCATAGGCGGCGCGCTGCTTCGCGTTCGCCTCGCGCGACTTCACGGCGGCCGGCAGCGGGTCAAGCCAGCCATAATGTGCCGCCCGCACGAGCACAAACGTGATTCGCGCTTCGGGCGTCGCGCGGTAGGCATCGTCGAACGCGACACCTGACGACGCCGTGCAACGGGCAAACCAGGTGCGGGCGGCTGGCTCTCCGGCCCTGTCGAATTCGAGCGCCCACGACGCGAGGATCAGGCGCCAGTCAGGGTCATTGCCCGGAATGGCTTCGAGCGCCGACACCGCGCGCGCGTAATCCGTCGCAATCGGGCGGCCCGCATTACCGGGCACTGGTCGTGCGTTGCGCGCCATCCAGTCGCCAGGGCTGTGCTCCACTTCGCTCATCCCTTCCTCCGCTGGCCCAAATTCATTTCCGGCAGGCGGGCCCGCAACGTCCCTCACAAAAATCACTCTCACAAACCCCCCCTCCGTAGGAGGGGTGTTTGTGAGTGATTTTGTGAGTGACAGGCCCGCCAGTCACAAAACAGTCTCCCCACCGTTTGTGAGCGTTTGTGATTCTCGCGTTACGCGTTGCCTGGCGCGGCCGCCTACTCACAAATCGCTCACAAATCACTCACGGGTCATTCACACGCGCCACAACCATTCGCCGTCCGTCGCGTAGAACTTCGGCTGCATGGCCTCGATCACCTTCGAGGCTTTCCAGCGTCGTTTCCCGGCCTCGTACGACACGAGGCGCACGGCGAGCAGTTCAACGGCCTGCGCAAACGCGATACACGGGCGTCCGGCAGGGCACCCGCTACCCGCGCCGATGTTTTCACCGCGACGCAACTGTTCGCCGATCACGTCGAACGCGATCCGTTGCAGTTCGCCGCGCGGCTGCTCGGGCTTCTGCACGTCCTCGCGGCCGCGCATTTCCGCGTCGCAGTCCTCGATCACGCAGGAGGTCAGGGGCTTGCCATTGCGCTTGACCCCGATCACCACGGGCGCGAGGCGGAAGGCGTGTCTCAGGTCGTCGCCGGCGTCCTTCTGCTTGCCGGTACTCCATTCCCGCAGGCCCGACTGGCGGTCGCGCGTGACCTCCAGGTGAAAATCGAGCAGGAACGGCAGGTTCGATGAGCCGCGCATGCCGTTTTCCTGCTTCTTTCCGGTGTGGTGAACGGCGATCACGGTGCAGCCGGTGCGCTCGCGCAACGTGTTCAGTGCCGCCCCGGCTCGCCCCATATCGGCGCTGGAGTTTTCTTCGAGCCCGATCGTGGCGAGCGCAAACGGATCGATAAACACCACGCCGCCAGTGATCCCGCATGTCTCGATCGCCTCGCACAGGTCGTCCGTGTCGCGCGGGTCGAGCAGGGAAAAGCCCTGCGTGAGCGTGTGCAGCCTTGCGGGAACCGGGCGGCCGTTGTGCTTCTCCCAGGCGAGGTAGCGACGCGGAAGCCCGTTGTTGCCTTCGAGCGAGACGAGCAGCACCGGTACCGGCTCGAATACGTCATGCCCGAAAAACGACCGGCATTCGGTGAGCGCGGCCGCCAGGTCGAGCACAAGGAAAGACTTTGCGGCCGCCGACGCGCCCCAGACCGCGCCGACTGCGTGCGCCGGGATCACGTCATCGACAAGGTCGTCGATAATGGGCTGCGACGTGATCGCCGCACCAGACAGCACCCTGTAGCGCGGCTCATACTCGTGGCGGCCCTGGCCTGCCATCCACACGGCGAGCGCATCGTGGCCGCGCTCCGTCGCGAAGTCCCACGCGTCGTAACCCTCTGGTGCCTCCGCAGGCATGCTCACCCATGCCGAGCGCGTCTCCTGCGCGGCACGGGCGGTGATGGTCTCGATATGGCCGGCCGGTCTGTCGCGTGCGGCGTCGGCAACGCGGCGGCCGCGATCGGCAACGGTCACGCGCGGGCTCGCCGGGTACAGCGCGCGGATTTCGCCCATCACCTCACGCTCGCGGCTTACCCCGATCGTGACCACCACGGCCGCCGTCGGGCACGCCTGTGCAATTGCCTCGCCGGTCGCTACACCCTCGCATCCGATCATGGTCACGCCATCGCGGAGTTCGCCGATCACGTAGCAGCAGCCCGGAAACGGCGTGAGCCTGCCGAGGGTTCGCTTCGAGCCGTCCGCAAAAATGCGCTGCACCGCGACCACCGGCGCATCGCCGGTCAGCGCGCGGATCGGCGCAAGCAGACACGCTGGGTCGTTCGCCGCCACGCGCAGGCGGTCGGCATCGCACGCAGCGCGCAGGTCCTTGCTGGCGACATAGGCGTGAGCGTGCGCAGGCTTGCCGTTGATCCACAGCCCGATCGCGCGTTCGCCGCTGTCCTCCAGTTCCATCTGCGTTGCCTCGCTATGCTCCTCCTCATGTGTGGTGTCGTTGGCGTTCCCGTTTGCGCGGTACGCTGGCGGGTCCGGGTCGTGCCAGTCGTTTTCCTGCTGTGCGAGAAAGAAGATCAGTTGCGGCCCAACGTTGAGCCCTTCATACGTTCTCCACTGGCTGCGGTTGTACTGCTCGCCCTTGTCGTCGGGGTCCTTTGCCCGCCACGCGAGCCAGTCGGCGAGTTCGCCACCGGCATGGAGGAACGATGCGCCGAGCTTGATGGTCTCCTCGTGCGAGAGCCACCCGGCAGAAATGAGAAAAGCGCGCTTCTCGCGCGCTCAGCGGGCTTCATTTTGACTCGCGGTCGTTTTCGTCGTCGCGGTGGTGTTGTAGCTCGGCGCAGGCCTGCTCCAGCGCGTCACGAAAGCGGCCCGCCTCGTGCGGTTCCATGGTGCGTCCGCTCTCGATCCATGCGAGGCGCAGCCACGTAATCAGTTCGAGCAGGGCGTCCATAGGTCAGGCCTCCACGGCTTCGGCTTGCGGGCGTTTGGCGAGTTCTTCGCGCAGCACACCAACATTCCAGCGTGCGCTCGCGCCAAACTTGCGCGGCGGCGGGATCAGGCCGCGTGCCACGCGGCGCCATACGGTCGGCGTGGCGCAACCGTAGAGCAGCGCCACGACGGCAATGCTCACGTAGGCCGCGCCGGGCAGGCGGTCAAACGACGTAAAGGTATCGGGGAGTTCGTGTGCGGACATGGTGTATCGCTCCGGAATGAGGGCGACACACAAGACCCTGACTGTATCGCCGCAGTCACTGAGAATCGCAGGGCGATACTGATTGGATACGCGAACAGGGGGCGTGTAACGGGAAGAATCTGTAGAGAAATATACAGAATCGTCCCACGGGAAGATTTCATCGAGTCTTGTTCAAATTCTTCCCGGTACGTTTCAGGTAAGGCCGGATGTCGTCACGCGTGAGCGGTTGCGGCAGGTCGGTGATTGCCGATACGAGCAGCGCCACAATGTCATCAAGCGGCTTGCCATAGAGGTCAAGCATCATCGCCGAGAGTTCACGAATCAGGAAAGGCTGCAGCCCCTAGTCGGGCCGCCCCGGTTGAACGACGATGGGCATCGCACGGGCCGCACGTTCCAGAGCGTCGATTGCAGGTTGCAGCACGTCGGCAAGGGCGGGATACGCGCTCTGGCTGAGCGGCAGGACGCGCAGTCTCGACGGTGAGCGCCACAGCATGACAACTTCACCGCCCGGTGCGCAGAGGATCGTCGGTTCATCGCCGCCAGCTGGGGTCAGCACGTCACCCAAAAGATGTGATCGATGTTCGTCCTGCGCAGTGAGTTGGGCGAGTGCGATGCGAAACAGCACGGCCGCTTCCGGTGAAGCCTCGACGGCTTCAAGCAGGCGTCTGCCAGCCTGCGCCACACGTGAGAGAGATTTTCTGCGCGCTGCCGGGGCAGGTTTTGGCGCGTAGGTGAAGCGCAGCACATCGCATTGTCGATGCCGGAGAGGACCTGCAATGTCCTGTCGCTGGCCGTCCAGCCCGAGCGGTCCTGGCCTCTTAAAGGAGCCGTGGTCAGGGTTGCCCACGCGCGCTCCATGTCCGGGCTGTAGGTGCACAGCCGCACGGTACTGGCGACCTGACGCGCAAACCATTGCTGGTCCAGGCGCGGTGTCACGCCCGGGCGCGCGCGTGCCTCGCGCCGCGCGAGCTGATAGTGCGCCAGCTCGTCATGAAGGCGGCTGATGATCGGCGCGGGCGCCCACGCGGGCAGAAGGCGCGCGATGATGCGGCCGTATCTCCGGGCTTCGCGCTTCATGCGCCGTTCATCGGAGCCGTCCTGCCCATTCAGGTTCGGATTTGTGGATAGGCCCATGCGGTATCTCCCGGCGAGCGATCCGCCGCAATGCACTGATTGCACGTGATACGCCATGAGCATAAAACAGAAACCCCGCCGGGGCGGGGTTTGGGACATGGGCAGGTGGGCCGTTACGCAACGATTTTCAGCGGTACGGCCCCGGCCTCGCGGCCGGTTGTGGTTGTGACCTCTTTTTCGTCGTCGTTCGCGGCCTCAGGCGCGGTGCCGAGCAGGCGATCGAGGTATTCGCCAAGCGCGAGCCAGGCGGCCCGCATGCGCGGCGTCGTGCGCTCCTGGAGATAGACACGATCGAGTGCATCCTCGCGTGCATGGTTCAGGCAACGGTGGATGCTCGTGTCGTCCACGCCGCAACGCTGCATGACGGTCGCGGCGGTACGGCGCAGGTCATGACAGCGCCAGCGCCCACCGGGTAACGCCAGCGCGTCGTGGTCCATCACGAGCGGCTTGCGCGCGTGCTCGGCGGGTGTCATCTGGCGGTACGTGATGACCTTGCCGACCGTCGCGCCGTCAATCGGCACTTCCTCTGCTGCGCTCACGCCGAGGCGGCGCGGGAAAACGCAGGTGCCGGTATGCATCGCGCGCAGCGCCTCGAACTGGCGCTGCACGAACGGGGAAAGCACGACGGTGATTTCAGCCTGCGTTTTCGTATTGGGCGCAGGCAAGGTCCACAATCCGGCCTCAAGATCAACGTTGGCCCAGCGCGCAAGGCTCAGTTCGCCCACGCGGCAGCCGGTCCCGAGCATGATGTACACGGCGTACACGGCGTAGCGGGGCAGCGTGCTCGCGTGCATCTTCTTTGCGAGCAGGCGGATTTCGTCATCGCTGAGCGTGCGTGAGCGCTCATTGCCGTGCACCGGGTGATAGTCGCCAGTTACCACATCGGCGACGTCGATCTCGAAGAAGTCCGAGTCGGCGAGCATCTGGCGATACGGGCGGGTGCGGTTCGCCCATTTAATCAACTGGTGCATCGCGCGGAAGTTGACAACTGCGGTGCGGTTCCTGCCCGTGCGCGAAATGGCGCGGAAGTGCTCCACGATGTCGGTGCGGTTGATGTCGCCAATGTGGCGCTCGCCAAAGCGGCCCAGCCAGTGCAGCTCGGCCTGGCGGCGCAGCACCTTGCCGCCATCCTTGCGGCCCTTGCGGCCGCGCTTCTCGGCGATCGACTCGTTGAACCACACCTCGAACACCTGATTGAGCGTCGCGCCCGTACGCACGATGCGCTCGCGCTTCTCGGCTTCGATGATGTTGATGTTCTCGCGCGCGGCCGCAGTCCTTTGCCGCTTCAGCGAGCGCCGCGTACAGCGTCCACTGGCCGGTGCCGTGGCCGTACGGCCCGAGCGTTTTCTCCTGGCTGCGGCCGTTGACGCGAAAACGGACATTGAACCACTTCGCGCCGTTCGTGCCGACGCGCAAACGCAGATTCGCATCGACCTTGTAGTAGCGAACCGTCGCGCCGGCGCGCAGCGCCTCGATGGCGCGGACGGTGTTGACAAGCGTTGCCATGATACGGACTCCAAACAGAAACTATGGAAATACTAACCAAAAAATACGTACCCAAAAAACCCAAAACGTCACGAAAATCAGGCGAGATCAACGTAGATCAAGCCGTATCGCGTATCGCCTGAAAGCCTTGCTGGATAAGGATCAGGGGACGTTTTGGCGTATCTTCCCGTATCAGGGTGTATCAGGCAACTTTTAGAAAGTAGGCAAAAGAAAGCCGCTCGCACCGAGCGTCTTGACGTCTGGCCACGGGCTCTCCACGTCCCTGTCCTTGTTGCGGTATCGCGCTAATCCATGCCCGTTGCCAGCGCTCCTGGATTCGCCTCACCCGCTTCACATGCCCGCGTCACGGCCTGCCTTGCCGGGAAGTCGACGGCCGCCCAGGTGGCAAACCGTGTGCAGGCCGTCGCGATGGAAATGCACCACTCCGGACTGAAAAGCGGACCGGTGTCGTAGGAGCGGCAACGTGTAAGGTGCGACAACTTACACACAGTTTGCCACCTGGGCGGCGCCGACGATTCGCTGCCGCTGGCTACACCGCGGGAGATGGGAGCGGGTGATGCGCTCGTCCAAAGCGCTGGCAACGCGCGCATGCTAGCACGTTGCCGCACGAAGGACGGGGACGTTGGGGGCCCGTGGGTAAAGGTCAAGGATTGGCGGTGTGAGCGGCTTTCTTTGCTTACTTTCTTTGCCGCGGCAAAGAAAGTGAGTGCCGCCCCGCGCAGGGGCAACACATGAACACCGACATGAAATCGCGGATGCCAGCGAACAGCCGGCCAGCGAACAGCCGGCCAGCGAAGAGCCGGCAAAACCGCAGCGCGACCCTACCGCCACCCATACCCATACGGCCGATAAACCGGATATGCCGCGGCATATTGAACAGGCACGACAGGCGCAGGGCTGACATATACAGGCTGATATGACTGCACATATTGCACGGGCATTGGCATCGGCATCGGCGCCTGATAAGGCTGAAACACAACGGTCTGCATCTCTTCAGCCGACGGCCCGTCATACACAGGCGCCTGCGTATACATCACGGGCGCGGGCGCAGACCGATAGCGAGGCCGCGCCGCAGGAGGCGCATACTGCACTGGCGCCGCAGCATCGTCGTCGTCATAAGCGGCCTGCAAACGCTGCTGCGCAACCCGCGCCTGGCTCACTCGCCGCACCTGTGCGCCGTCGTCGCCCGGCTCACCCGAAGGCAGCGGCGGCGGTTGCTGCGCCGATGTCTTCGTGCGCTTCAACTGGTCGCGCAACGACGCATACGTTTCCGCGTCTTCCTTCGCGCGCGCGTTGTAGCCACTGTGATAGGCATCGCTCAAATCCTTCAGGCGTGCCTTGTTCTCTTCATCGACGGTCATCTGCTCTTCGCCCGGATCGAGCGACGCCTCCTCGATTACGCCGCCGCTGTCATAGGCTGACCGCGGCCCGTCAGCCCAAGCCGTAGCAGGCGAAAGGGCTGGACTCAAGGTCACGGTCAACGCCGCAGACCCGAGCAATGCGCTGATTCTCATGGTTGTTACCTCGCAGGTGGTCATAGACGGCAAACACAACTTTGTACGGAAGCCCGCTGCCGGTCCTATGACGGTCCTATGACGGCCGGCGACCCGCAGCAATCTCCATACACCCATGCTGCACGCGTGCATTTGCCAGGGACGGCCCCCGGCACCGGACGCGTCTCGGTGCGTCAGCGCGATCAACATGATGTGAATTAACTTGCCAGCATTCGAGCGCGCCGGATGCGATGTAACGCACATTGCGCGCGAGATTACCTATGAGGAAAAACGAGGTGTCGATTTGAACCGCCTGCTCGGCGGTTCCGGCGGCGAGTGCAGGTCGATTTCGGTAAGGATTGAGGCAGAAAAATGACGGCAGCTGTCGTGCGTCGAACGTGGTCCGCGAACCGAGCGTCAACCGGGATGCGTGACTTCGGCAGCTTCCGGCGCCGGTGCGCGGTAGCCCAGCCTCGCCGACAAGGCGGCGCCTGCTTCCTTGAGCAGGGCGACGTAGTGCAGCTTGGTATCCGCGCCGCAGCGCATCGTGGGGAACGACACGGAAAGACCGGCGATCACCCGGCCGAATCGGTCGAAGACAGGCACCGCGAGGCATCGCAAGCCTTCTTCCTGTTCTTCGATATCTTCCCCATAACCCTGCGCGCGAACTTGCGGCAGGATGCTCATCACGGCCTCGGCGGACGACAGCGTCTTCGCCGTCGATTTGCGCAGCTCGATGTGCGAGAGCACCTCGCGCGCTTCGGCGGGCTCCATCCACGCGAGCAGCACCTTGCCGATCGCCGTGCTATGCAGTGGATTGCGCCGCCCGACGCGCGACTGCATGCGCAGCCCGTAATCGGCGTCGATCTTGTGGATGTAGATGATCGCGTCTTCGTCGAAGGTGCCCAGGTGCACAGCCTCGCGCGTCGCATGACCGATGCGGCGCATTTCGATGTCGGCCTCACGCACGAGATCGACGCTTTCCAATGCCTTCGCACCGAGTTCGAACAGACGGATGGTGAGCCGGTAACGCTCGGTTTCCACTTCCTGCGTGACGTAGCCGAGCGCCTTGAGCGTCTGCAGCACGCGATGCACGGTTGTCTTCGACAGCGCGAGCCGCTGCGACAGTTCGCTGATGCCGATTTGCCCGCTGTCGCCGATCGCACCGAGAATCGCGAACACCCGCGCGACGGATGAAAGCGACTCGTTTCTATCGGCGGCGTCCGCGTCGGACACGAGCGGGGCGGCGGCGCGCTTGCGCGGCGCCGTGGTCTTGGGTTTGTCGATAGCTGCCATAAGTTTTCGCGGCGGTTGTCCCGCGCCGTCTTTCCACAACGATGTTGCCAATCGACGAAATATACCGTGCGCGCCTTGCAATTCACATCATCGCGCGAGCCAGCCGCCGTCGACGGCGAGCGTATGGCCGTGCACGTAATCAGAAGCGGACGACGCGAGAAACACCGCCGGCCCCGCGAGATCCTCGGGCGTTCCCCAGCGGCCCGCCGGAATGCGCGCGAGAATTTCGCCGTTGCGCCGCTCGTCTTCTCGCAGCGCGGCGGTGTTCAAGGTCGCCATGTAGCCCGGCGCGATCGCGTTGACGTTGATGCCGCGCGCCGCCCATTCGTTGGCGAGCAGCCGTGTGAGCCCGAGAATGCCGCTCTTCGACGACGTGTACGACGCGACGCGTATGCCGCCCTGGAACGACAGCATCGACGCAACGTTGATGATCTTGCCGCGCTTCTCATGCTCGACGAAGTGTCGCGCGACCGCCTGTGCGAGAAAGAACGCGCTCTTGAGATTCACGTTCATCACATCGTCCCAGTCGTCCTCGCTGAACGACAGCGCATCCGCGCGGCGGATGATGCCGGCATTGTTCACCAGCACGTCGATGCGCCCGCAGGCTTCGAGCGCGGCGCGCACGATGTCGTCGACGGGCGCGATGCTCGACAGGTTGGCGTTCACACCCGCATAGCGGCGGCCCAGCGCCTGCACGCGTTGCGCAGTGTCGCTGTCGTCGGAGCGGCTCACGCCGACGATATCGCAGCCCGCGGCGGCCAGCGCGCACGCCATGCCTGCGCCGAGGCCCGTGTTGCTGCCCGTGACGACGGCAACCTTGCCGCTGAGGTCGAACGGATGCATCGGTTGCAAAGTCATGCGCGATTCCTCTCGATGAAGTGCTTCAGCGCAGATCGCGCACGGCGAGATGATCCATGTCGCTGAACGCCTGGTTTTCACCGACCATGCCCCAGACGAACGCATAGGCGCGCGTGCCGACGCCCGAGTGAATCGACCAGCTCGGCGAAATCACGGCCTGTTCGTTGTGCACGAGGATGTGGCGCGTCTGCTGTGGCTCGCCCAGCATGTGAAAGACGGCGGCATCATCGGCGACGTTGAAGTAAAAGTACACCTCCATGCGCCGTTCGTGCGTATGGCAGGGCATCGTGTTCCAGAGGCTGCCGGGCTCGAGCCTGGTCATGCCCATCGACAGCTGGCAGGTGGGCAGCACTTCGGGAACGATGAACTTGTAGATCGTGCGGTGATTGCTCGTGGCGGGATCGCCGAGCGTTTGCGGCGATGCTTCGGCGAGCGTGATGGTGCGCGTCGGGTACGTCGCGTGGGCGGGCGCGCAGTTCAGATAGAACTTCGCGGGCCGTGCGGGATCGTCGCTGCCGAATGTGAGCGACTGCGTGCCCTTGCCGACATAGATGGCTTCCTCGTTGCGCACGACGAAGCGCTTGCCGTCCGCTTCCACCCAGCCGTCGCCGCCGATGTTGATCGCGCCCAGCTCACGACGCTCGAGCAGATAGCTGACGCCAATCGACTTGCCGATCGCGCTGGGCACTTCAACGGCGCGCGTCTGCGCAAACGCGCCGCCGACGATGATCCGGTCGATATGGCTATACGTGAGCGCGAGCGTGTCCGGCTCGAACACCTTCTCGACCAGGAACGCCTTTCTGAGACCGGCTGTGTCGAGCGTTTTCGCGTATTCGCTGTTCATGCCCTGTCTGACTTCCATGTCTCCTCCGCTGCGTTGGCGCCTCAGTGCTGGCCCGGGTTTCTGTGTGCGCAGTCTAGCATGAACGGAACGCCATTCCGAAATTGGAGATTCGTTAGCCGACCACATAGCGGGAACAGTGATTACGATGGAGGGTAAACGATTAATCTGCGCAAGTAATAAAACGGAACAGCGTTCCTGCGCCGATGCTATAGTCCGCGAACGGGCGGATGAAGCCGGACGCATACCGGACAGTCCGCCGTTCCCATCACCGGCCTGGCGTCGTATGGAGGAGACATGAAACTGAAGAAGGCAATCGACCGCGTACCGGGCGGTCTCATGCTGATACCGCTGTTGCTCGGCGCGTGCGTGCACTCGTTCGCGCCTGGCGCGGGCAAGTACTTTGGATCGTTCACGAACGGTCTGATCACGGGCACCGTGCCGATTCTCGCTGTCTGGTTCTTCTGCATGGGCGCGACCATCGACCTGCGCGCGACGGGCACCGTCCTGCGCAAGTCGGGCACGCTGCTCGTCACCAAGATGCTCGTTGCGTGGCTCGCGACGATCGTCGCTTCGTCGCTGCTGCCCATCGACGGGATCAAGACGGGGCTGTTCACAGGGCTTTCCGTGCTGGCGATCACGACCTCGATGGACATGACCAACGGCGGTCTGTATGCGGCCGTGATGCAGCAGTACGGGACCAAAGAAGAAGCGGGCGCGTTCGTGCTGATGTCGATCGAATCGGGGCCGCTCGTCAGCATGATCATTCTCGGCGCGACGGGTGTCGCGTTCTTCGAGCCGCGTCTGTTCGTGGGCGCCGTACTGCCGTTCGTGATCGGCTTTACGCTCGGCAATCTGGATAGCGCGCTGCGCGAACTGTTCGGCCGCTGCGTGGTGCCGCTGATTCCGTTCTTCGGCTTCGCGCTCGGCAATGGCATCGACCTGAACGTGATCGTGAAGAGCGGCATTCCGGGCGTGTTGCTCGGCCTCGCGGTGATCGTCGTCACGGGCATTCCGCTGATTCTCGCTGACAAATTCATCGCGGGCGGCAATGGGGCGGCGGGTCTTGCGGCATCATCGACGGCGGGCGCGGCTGTCGCCAATCCGTCGCTCATCGGCGAGATGATTCCGCGCTTCAAGCCGATGGTTCCCGCCGCGACGGCAATGGTCGCGACGGCATGCCTCGTCACCGCGATTCTCGTGCCGATCCTCACCGCGATGTGGTCGCGGCGAGCGCGGGTGAAGGCGGGCGTGAACCAGCAGATCGAAGAAGACAGCGTGGGCGAATTGAAGCCGCTCGGCGCGCACGAATAACGCGCACGCTGCAACGAGAAGCGGCGCGCACGGGTACAGTTGCCGTGCGCGCCGTTGTCACGTTAGCCCTTGCACCACTGGCCCTTCAGACCCTCACGCGCGGCTTGCCGCATGCGGGCGTCCAATCGCGAGGTAATGCACGAGCGCGATCACGGGGAACGCCGTCGCGACGCTTGCCACCAGCGTCCAGCCGCCATGCTCGTAGAGCGGGCTCGCGAGCGCCGAGCCGATCGCGCCGCCCACGAAGATACTCGTCATGTACAACGCGTTCAGCCGGTTGCGGCTCGCGGCATGCAGCGCGTAGATTTCGCGCTGGCCGAGCACCATGTTCATCTGTACCGCGAAATCGAGCACGACGCCCGTTGCGACGAGAGCGCCGACACCCCAAGCAGGATGAATCAGCGCAGGCGTATAGGCCAGCGCGCCGACGATCAGCGCGATCAGCGTCGCGCGCACCGTGTGGCCTGCATCCGCGAGCCGGCCAGCGATGGGCGCCGAGGTCGCGCCGATTGCGCCAACCAGCGCGAACACGCCGATCGACGTCTGTGACAGCCCGTAATGACGTGTCAGTTCGACGGGCACGGCCGTCCAGAAGAGACTGAACGACGCGAACATCAGCGCCTGATACAGCGCGCGATGACGCAGCACAGGCATCGTGCGCACGAGATGGCCGAGCGACGCGATCAGTTGCGGATACGTCGCCTGATGCGAGGGCTGGCGAGACGGAATGGTCAGCGCGAGCACGGCCGTGACGATCGTCATCAGCACGGCGGCCGAGCCAAATACGACGCGCCATCCAAAGTGACCCGCCACGATGCTCGAGATCGGACGCGACAGCAGAATGCCGAGCAGCAACCCGCCCATGATCGTGCCGACCACGCGTCCGCGCGCCGCGTCCGGCGCGAGATGCGCGGCGAGGGGAATCAGGATCTGCACCGCGACGGAGCTGAAGCCGATCAGCAACGAGACGGCGAGGAACGCGCCCGGCGCCTGCGTGAACGATGCAGCGGCGAGACTCGCGATCGACACCAGCGCCGTCGCGATCATCAGCTTGCGGTTTTCGAGCAGATCGCCGAGCGGCACCAGAAAGAACAGGCCGAGCGCATAGCCGATCTGCGTGAGCGACACGATCAGGCTCGCCATGCCGTTCGACATGTGGATGGACGGTGCGATCAGTTCGGTGATCGGTTGCGCGTAGTAGAGATTCGCGACAATCGCGCCGCAACTGAACGCGAACAGTGCGATCAGGCCGCGCGTGAGCCCGGCAGCGGTTTCGCTGCGCGCGAGCGTCGATGGACTGCTGGACATGCTGACTCCTTTCCGTTAATTGCGTGGGTATGACCTGAATGCTCGCGACGTGCACGACGGATGCGCGCGTTCATGCAGTGCTGCCTTGCGTGACGGCCGCGCGCAGCGCATGTGCGAACACGGCGGGCGGTTGCGCGCCGCTGATCGATATGCCGTCGATCCACACGGTCGGCACGCTGTTGATTACCGCCCGTTGCGGGCACGACTGCGCGCCGGTCAGTGCGCGGTTGCCTTCGTCCGATATCAGCCAGGCGCGCGCCCGGCTCGCATCGAAACCTTGCTCTTGAGCGATCGCGACCAGCGTATCGATCGATCCGATATCGCGGCCTTGCGAGAAATACGCGGCGAAGATTGCATCGAAAACGCGCGCGACGTTTTCACGATCCCCGTGCAGCATAGCGAATTGCATGAACTGGTGCGCGCGGCGTGTATTCGGTGTGCGTGCAACCTTCGCATAATCGAATGCCAGCCCCGCGGCGACGCCGGCCGCCGTGGCCTGCGCGTCGAGCATTTGAGAGCGCGCCCAACTGCCGAATTTCTGCGCGCGATATGCGCGGCGGTCCATGCCTTGCACCGGCATCGACGGATTCAGTTCAAACGGCAAGTAGCGGACTTCGACAGGCGCACCTGGCGCGGCGGCCTGCATGCCCGCGTTGAGATTCGTGTGACCGATCCAGCACCACGGGCAGATGAAGTCATAGGCGAAGGCGATCTGTACGGCTTGCATCGGCTGCTCCTCGAAAACGGATGGGCACAGATTAGCCGTTGCGCTGTGCGCTTTGAATCCATGAGGAAAGCAAACGTCCGTTGCGCTGAACGCAACCAGCGTCGCGGGCATAATCGCCCGCATGGACAAATTGCTTGCGTTGAATACATTGCTCGAAGTCGCCGATGCGGGCGGGTTCGCGAAGGCCGCCCAACGTTTGGGCGTCGCGACATCGTCGGTCACGCGGCTGATGGATGCGCTCGAAGCCTCGCTCGGCACGGCATTGCTCACGCGTACGCCGCGCAAGGTCAGTCTGACCGACGCGGGCATGGCCTACGTCGAGCAGATTTCGAAAGTGCTCGACGATCTTGCCGAAGCCGACGAAAGCATTCTCGACAGCGGCGCGTCGCCCGTCGGCGCGTTGCGCATCACCGTGCCGTCCGCGTACAACCGCACGCAGCTGGCGCCGCATCTCGCCGCGTTTCTCGCGGAATATCCCCGCATCGCGCTCGATGTCGTCGTCGCCGATCATTTCGCGGACCTCGCCCTCGATCGCATCGACGTGGCCGTGCGAATTGGTTTGATCTCGCGCGATCCGAATCTCGTCGTGAAGAAGCTCGCCGACAATCCGCGCTATGTGGTCGCGAGTCACGACTATCTGCAACGCGCGGGAACGCCGCCTGCGCCCGTTGCCCTCAACGAGCATGAATGTCTGCGCATCGCGTATGGCGGCAGTTATCGCGCGCGCCAGGTCTGGACGTTCAGCCGGAATGCGCTACAGGAACGCGTCGATGTGCGCGGCCGGCTCATTTCGAACAGCCTCGAAATGCTGCTGGAAGCGGTGCTCGCCGGTCACGGCATCGCGCTATTGCCGGATTGGCTCGTCAATCACGAGATCGGCGCGGGACGTTTGATGCGCCTGTTCGCGGACTTCGACGTGACGCCGCAAAACGGCGAAGCCGTCGTGTATGCGGCGTATCTGCCGAATCGCCGTCATTCGAGCAAGGTCAGGGCGCTGCTGCGGTTTCTCGAAGCACGCGTCGGCGGCGGTTCGACAGAAAGCGCGGCCTGGCGCGTCCCACCCGTTTCATAACCCGCCCACGCCGCGCGTATTCAACGCGTACGGTCCATGCGTCAAATGCTGCTTCAGAAAGTCGACGCACACGCGAAGCTTCGCGGACGATGACGCGCGCGCCGACGTCACGGCCCACACGTCGGCGGGCTGGTGGTGTTGCGGCAGCACGCGCACGAGCGCGCCCGATTCGAGGCTCGACGCGACGTCCCACACCGACACCATGATGATGCCGTCACCATCGAGCGCCCATTGCTGAACGATGTCGCTGTGATTCGACGCGATCGGGCCCGTCACCTTGACCGACTTTTCGCCGTCCGGGCCCGTCAGGCGCCACGCGCCGAAGCGCTGATCGCGTTCGCGAAACAGCAGACAGTCGTGCTGCGCGAGATCGGCGAGCGTGCGCGGCGTGCCCGCGCGCTTCAGATACTCGGGCGATGCGCAAAGAATCCGCGCGCTCCCGACGATCTTGTGTGCGATCAGATGCGGCTCCTGAATGTTGCCGACGCGAATGTCGATATCGAAGCCCTCGCCGACGAGATCGACACGGCGGTCGAGCAACTCAAGCCAGATTTCGAGCCCCGGGTAACGCTTGCGCAGCAGCGAAAGAATCGGCGACACATGCTCGCGGCCCAGCCGCAGACTCGTGCTGATGCGCAGGACGCCACGCGGGTCGCTTTTCAGACCCGCGAAAGCGTCGGCCATGCCTTGCACGTCGTCGAGGATCTTTTGCGCCCACTGGAAGGCGGCTTCGCCGTCGCTCGTCACGCTGACACGGCGGGTCGTGCGCATGAAAAGTTTCACGCCCAGGCTCTTTTCGAGCAGCGCGATGCGCTTGCTGACGTGAGAAGGCGAGATGCCCATTTCCGCCGACGCTGTGACGAAGCTCGCGCGGCGCGCCACGGTACAGAATAGCTGCAAGTCGCGCAGGAAGCCGTCATTCGTGGCTAACAGCGCATGATGATTTTCCATCTGGACTGATTATGTTGGTGATTGGCACGAGTAATCTAGTCCCAATTCACGAAGCCGTCCAATCCCTGGGTGGACACATACCGCGAAATCATGAGACGAATCCAGCTTGCCGTTGCGGGCGCCGGGCTTATCGGCCGGCGCCATATCGAACTGATCCAGCAGAATCCGCGCTGCCGTCTGACCGCGATCGTCGATCCCGGGTCCGCTGCTGAACAGGTGGCGCATCGCGCGGACGTGCCGCTGTTTCGCACACTCGGGGAGCTGATGGAAAAATGCCGTCCCGACGGCGTGGTGCTCGCGACGCCGAACCAGCTGCACGTCGAGCAGGCGCTGCAATGCGTTGACGCGCGGGTGCCCGCGCTGATCGAAAAGCCCGTCGCGCATACGCTCGACGAAGGGGAGCGCCTGCGTGTCGCTGCCGATGCGGCGGGTGTGCCGCTGCTGGTCGGCCACCATCGCGCGCACAGCCCGATTCTCGCGACGGCGCGCGAAATCATCCAGCAAGGGCGGATTGGCAAGGTTGTCGGCGTGATGGGCAGCGCCGTCTTCTACAAGCCGGATGACTATTTCGACGCCGCGCCGTGGCGGCGCGAAGCGGGCGGCGGTCCAATTCTGCTCAATCTGATTCACGAGATCGGCAATCTGCGTTCGCTGTGCGGCGAGATCGTCGCCGTGCACGCGTTTGCGTCGAATGCGGTACGCCAGTTCGCCGTCGAGGATACCGTCGCGATCAATCTGCGCTTCGAGTGCGGCGCGCTCGGCACGTTCCTGCTGTCGGACACGGCAGCTTCGCCGCGCAGCTGGGAGCAAACCTCGCGGGAGAACACGAGCTACGCGTCTTATGATGACGAAGACTGCTATGTGATCGCGGGGGACATGGGTTCGCTGGCGGTGCCGACAATGCGCCTGAAAACCTATGCGCGCAAAGAGGACCGTTCGTGGTGGAAGCCTTTTGACAAGTCGGTGGCGGGCGTGGAGCGGGCGGACCCGCTCGAACGGCAACTGGAACACTTCTGCGATGTGATAGCGGGCAGCGCGCATCCGCTCGTCACCGTACACGACGGCCTGCGAAACCTGCGCATCACCGACGCCATCGCGGAATCGGCGCGAACGGGCGCGATCGTCGATACGCGGCTGCACGCAACGCTCTGATTGCAAACAACGAGGAGGTGAGATGAAAAAAGTACTGATGCTGCACGGGATCAACCACAACATGTTCGGCAAACGCGACCCCGCGCAATACGGCACCGTGACGCTCGAAGAAATCGACAGCCAACTGCAGGCGCTGGGGCGCGAACTGAATGTCGAGGTTGAGAGCTATCAGACCAATCACGAAGGCGACATGTGTCTGCGGATCCATCAGGCATTCACCGACAAGACAGATGCCGTGCTGATCAACGCAGGCGCATGGACGCATTACAGCTACGGGATTCGCGATGCACTCGCGATTCTCACCGTGCCTGTGGTCGAGATTCACATGTCGAACATTCATGCGCGCGAGCCGTTCCGTCACCATTCCGTCTTCGCGGAAATCGTGAAGGGCCAGATTTGCGGGTTCGGCGTGAATAGCTATCTGTTGGGATTGCGTGCGGCCGTCGCGGCGCTTGCGTGAGTCCGGTCGCGCGCTCAGGCCTGATTGTGTGGCGTGGTCGCTTTCATAGCGTAGTGATAGGTACAGCGCTTGCTCCGGTTCTGGAACGTCGCCGCGCTTGCGGAGCGGAACATCACTCGAGCAACGGAGGTCGGATCATGCTTTATTACGCTTTGGTTTTTTTCATCATTGCGATCATAGCTGCCGTATTTGGCTTCGGTGGGATCGCGGCGGGCGCGGCCGGGATCGCCAAGATCCTGTTCTTCCTCTTCCTCGTTATCTTCATCGTGACGTTGCTGATGGGTGTCGTGCGGCGCTGACGCAGCGCCTGGGTGAGGCGGAAGAATATTCCGCCTTGCCGTTTCCATTGGCCGGCCTATGCCTGGTCCTGCGTGGATGCAATGTCCGCGCGAATATCGTTCGTGGCCTTCGCGAAAGATAAAAAGTGTTTTCCTTTTTCGACGCCATTGCGGTACATCGACCGCAAAGCCCCTTCTCCTCGGGCAGATCCGTTCGATCGCCCGAATCAGCCCTGAAATAAGCCCTTTTCTACTGTTTTGGAATTGGGACAAGCCTGGGCATAATGCGTTAAGTACATTGGGGTTGAAAGGGGGACGCATGTGCGTGTCTTTTTTACCGGCCCCATTGCACTAATTAGCTGGTCCCTTCCTCGCTCGCGGCGACGCCCCGGGTAGTCCGGCCACTTTCCATTCCGTCCTGTCACGCGCACCGTGCGCAGTGCACTCTGTTTTATTGTTCGCGCGAATACGCGAAGGCCGCGGTGCGGCCCGTTTTAGGAATCAACTGATGAAACCGGCAAAGAATACGTTCTGGTCCCGTTACGGCCGCTATGTGACGCTTGGCGTGACGGCAGCGGCGTTCGTGGCGCTCGTGACTTTTCTGCATTTGCGCCACGATCAACGCAAGGTGCAGGGGCCGCCGGTTTTGACGGGCGTCGCGAGCGACATGCGCAAGGACGCGGCTTCGTGGACGCATCAGGAGCGCGATGCATCCGAGATGCTGAGCGACATTCGCGAGCGCAACGTGACGGCCATCGGTGTGAGCCCGAATGCGATTCTCGTGTCGACGGCGAATGGCGCGAAGTACTATGTCACCGATCACAATTCGGCCTTTTCCAATGCGCTGCTGCTGGGCGAGATGAAAGCGGATGCGCGTTCTCCTTATCAACTCGTCTTCTTGCCGGACGCCGATATTCATACCGGTTCGGCGCGCTGGATGGACGCGTTCGACAAGGCACGCGACGCAATCAGCGTGCTGCTGCCGCTGCTGCTGATCGGCGGGCTCGTGTGGTTCATGCGCCGCGAAATGACGGGCGGCGCCCGCCTGCTCGAGAAGACGCCGGCGCTTTCGTTCGAAGACGTGATCGGCGCAGGCGAAGCGAAGGCTGCACTGTCCGACATTCAGGCGTATCTGACCAATCCGAAGCAGTTCACGGGCATGGGTGTGCGCGCGCCGTGCGGCATCCTGATGACGGGCGGTCCCGGCGTTGGCAAGACGCGTCTCGCCCAGGCGCTCGCGGGCGAGTGCGGCGCGAACTTCATCTCGATCACGGGCAGCTATTTCAGCGCGAAGTACTACGGCGTCGGCATTCAGAAGGTCAAGCATCTGTTCGAGCTCGCGCGCAAGAATGCGCCGACGGTGATCTTCATCGACGAAGCCGACGGTCTCGCAAAACGCACGGATACGGGCGGCGGTCCCGTCGAAGCCGAGAGCAACCGCGTGATCAACCAGCTGCTCGCGGAGATGGACGGGTTTGCATCGAACGAAGGCGTGATCATCGTCGCGGCGACGAATCACCCCGACAACCTCGACGAAGCATTGCGCCGTCCGGGTCGTTTCGATCGCACGGTGGCGGTGCGTCTGCCCGATCTCGAAGATCGCGCGGAGATCATCCGCTTCTACGCCGCGAAGCTGACCTCGAAGGCCGACGACATCGATTTCACCCAGCTTGCCCGGTTGACCACGGGCCTGTCGCCGGCAACGCTGTCGATGGTCGTGAATCAGGCGGGACTCGTCGCGCGCAAGGCCGGCGACGATACGGTCGCGGCCAGGCACTTCATCGAAGCGATCAAGATCGCCCGCATCGGCGACGTGAATGGCGCGGAACGCGCGCTCACGGAAGACGAGCGCACGCGCATCGCCGTTCACGAAGCCGGGCACGGACTGGTGGCGGCGTTGCTGGGCACGGGCATTCTCGAAGAAGTGACGATCCTGCCGCGCGGCGGCGCATTGGGCGTCGCGCTGATCACGAAGACGCAGGACAAGCATCTGTATCGCGAAACCGAAATGCGCAATGAAATCCAGGTGCTGCTGGGCGGGCGCAATGCCGAACTGCTGATGTTCTCGGAAGCATCGAGCGGTGCCGCGCAGGACTTGCAGGAAGCATCGCGCATCAGTCTCGACATGGTGTCGAAGTTCGGCTTCAATGCGGACGGCAACCTGTTCAGTCTCGCGGCGCTGCCCGCGCAATATGCGGGCCTGCAGATGAAGGGGGCGATCGGACACGCGAACATCCTGCTGAAGGATCTGAACGACGCATGCTATGCACTGCTGCACGAGAACGCGCCCGTGCTGCGCGCGATTGCGGACCAGTTGCTCGAATCGGAGACCGTGCCGGGTGAAACCGTCTATCGCCTGATCGACGAACACAAGAGCAGCCGGGAATCCTTGCATCTGGCGGAGCAGCCCGCGGCGGCATAGAGCCGCCGATTTCGCGCACAACGCGACACATGCCGGGAAAGCAGGAACTTCCGCTCAGCACGATTTGTCCACGGACCTCGCGGCCTTTATAGGCGCAGTCTCGAACGCGAGGAGGACAGTCGATGGACAAAAGACGCGTTGCCGCGCTCGACGCAGGTCGGGCGCTCGCGATCGTCGGGGTAGTCGCAGTACACCTGTCGTTTCAGTTTCCTAATCTGCCGCACGCTGTCGCGCTGATTGCCCGTATGGGCCAATACGGCGTGCAGCTGTTCTTCGTGATCAGTGCGATCACGATCTTCATGACGCTCGAAATCGATCACGAGCGTTGTGCGGATGCGCGGCACGTCACATTGCGTTTTTATATTAAGCGCTTCTTTCGCATCGCTCCGCTGTATTACGCGGCGATTGCCGTCTACGGCGCGATCAGTTACTGCGCGATGCATTCCGGCTTCGAGCGCGCGTGGGTGCTCGGTTCGCACGGCCCCGTCGATATTCTGCTCAATGTGCTGTTCCTGCATGCGCTGTCGCCGACGGCGATCAATAACGTCGTGCCGGGCGGATGGTCGATCGGCGTGGAGATGCTGTTCTATCTGATTGCGCCGCTGCTGTTTTTTGCCGCGATGAATCGCGTGCGGCTCATGCTGGCGACGCTCGCGCTGCTGGCGCTCTCCGTCGCCACGCTGTCGTTCGGCGATTGCAACGGCACGCTCGATTGTCAGGTCAGCAACAACTCGTTTAGCTACTTCTGGCCCCCCGTGCAGGGACCGTGCTTTATCGTGGGCATGTGGGCATGGTATGGATTCCGTTCGCATCTGCTGGGTACTTCGAATATGACAAAGCGCGGCGCATGGATGTACTTTGCATTGGCCGTCATGTTCGCGTTCGCGACGGCTGCGTTCGGCGTGTGGCTCGCGAAGTCGCACGCGTTTGCGCCCATATTTGCCGCATGCGCGGCCGTTGCGTTCCTGCTGTTCGTCTGCTCGCAAAGCGATGTCGTGCGCCGCATGATGCAGTCACGCGCGACGCTTTTCGCCCGGCAGTGCGCCTCGGCGTTAGGACGGGAGAGCTACGGCATCTATCTGTGGCACTTCATTTGTGTGTACGCGACGTTCCATTTCTTCGAAGACAGGTTCCGGCGAACGGATCGCGACCTGTCCCTCGCGCTTTACGTCGTCACCGTGCTGACCGCGTTGGTCGCGTCGTATGGTTTGTCGCGTCTGTCCGACCGCCTGATCCAGGGACGCGCGACCCGCCTGTCGCGCAAGCTGCTATCGCGCGTCGACGGGTGCTTTCACGGATCCCGCTGAGCCTGGTGCACTGCGGCATGACGTGGCCTTAACGTGGCCTTAGATACGTCTTTGGTCCAATATCGCATTCCTGCCGCGCCCACTACCATTCAGGAAAAGGCGAGCCTGGCGATGCCGGAGGAGGCGCAATGGACACCACGATGCAGGCGGCGGGCGCAGAGCAGGAGACGCGCGAACCGGTGCTGGATACTGTCGACCGCGTATCCGAACTGTGCTTCGGGCTGTATATGGCGTTGACCTTTGTCGGCGCCGTCTCCGCCGTCACGGCAGGCGAAGACGCGGGTCGCAAGATGCTGTATTCCGCGCTGGGCTGCAATCTTGCATGGGGACTCGCCGATGCCGTGATGTTCCTCGTGCGCACGTTGACGAATCGCGACCGGCGCGTGACGCTCGCCATGGCCGTACAGCGCGAGCAGAATCCCGCTGTCGCCGTGCAGGCGTTGCGCGATGCATTGCCGAAGGCGCTGAAGACGCTCGTCGCCGATTCCGAGCTCGAAATGATCCGTGCACGGATCGCGGCGAGCCCCATGTTGCACACTCGCGTGCGTCTGGTGCGCGCCGACTTTATCGGTGCGCTGGGCATCTTCCTGATCGTCGTAATCTCCACGTTCCCTGTTGCATTGCCGTTCGTCGTGCTCAGTGATGTCAAGACGGCGCTCATCGTTTCGCGCGTGCTGACGCTCGTGATGCTGTTCGGTGCAGGCTATGCGCTTGGCCGCTTTTCGGGCGTAGGCAGCATGCGAGCGGGCCTGTCCATGACAGCGCTGGGTGTTCTGCTGACCATGGCGATCATCGCGCTAGGCGGTTGAGCTTGATCCGAAAGCTCTTTGATAGTGTGTGCATGCTTATCGTCAGTCTTGAAATGCGGCACGCATGCTCCTGTCGTGCCCGGGTACTGACGGGCGTCTTCGTCTGTCGGCGCTAACGCCCCGTCGCATCAGCGTTCTTCAGGCGTTATGTTTTTTGCGCATGACCCTCATGCGCAATTGGCATTGGACGCGGCCGGGCCATTTCGCGACCATCCCGCACTCGCTCGACGGCACCAGAACCGTCGACGATACCTCTCGCGGCGCAGCGCGCGACAGCCGTTGCGCTTCGCTATCGAATGACAAGGAAAGCCGGAATGCCTCGATGCCGACGTCAGACGGCAACGGGAGATTCCGTGCATCTGAGATATGAGGAAGACAATTGAATAATTCCATTCAACGGCACATCGGCCCGTTCGCGCTGATGCTGACGGGACTCGGCTCGATCATCGGGTCCGGCTGGCTGTTCGGCGCCTGGAAGGCGGCCAAGATTGCGGGCCCTGCGGCGCTGTGCGCGTGGGTGATCGGCGCGGTGGTGATTCTCGCGATTGCGCTGACCTACGCGGAACTGGGCGCGATGTTCCCGGAGTCGGGCGGCATGGTGCGTTACGCGCGCTACTCGCACGGCGCGCTGGTGGGCTTCATCAGCGCGTGGGCCAACTGGATCGCCATCGTGTCGGTGATTCCGATCGAGGCTGAAGCGTCGATCCAGTACATGAGCACGTGGCCGTACGAATGGGCGCATAACCTGTTCATCAACAGCGAGTTGACGACACCGGGCCTGCTGCTGTCGGCGGTGCTCGTGGTGATCTACTTCATGCTGAACTACTGGGGCGTGAAGGTATTCGCGCGCGCCAATACCGCGATCACGATCTTCAAGTTCATCATCCCCGGTCTGACGATTCTCGGCCTGATGATGAGCGGCTTTCACAAGGAAAACCTCGGCGAAGCGAGCACGTTCGCGCCATACGGCTGGTCGGCGGTGCTGACGGCCGTCGCGACGAGCGGCATCGTGTTCGCGTTCAACGGTTTCCAGAGCCCGATCAACCTCGCCGGCGAAGCGCGCAATCCGGCGAAGAGCGTGCCGTTTGCGGTGATCGGCTCGATCCTGCTGGCGCTGGTGATCTACGTGCTGCTGCAGGTTGCGTACATCGGCGCAGTGAGTCCGGCCGACGTGATGAAGGGCTGGAACCAGTTCAACTTCAAGTCGCCGTTCGCGGAACTGGCGATCGCGCTGAACCTGAACTGGCTCGCGATCCTGCTGTACATCGACGCGTTCGTCAGCCCGAGCGGCACGGGCACGACCTACATGGCGACGACCACGCGCATGATCTACGCGATGGAGCGCAACAACACGATGCCGAAGATCTTCGGCAGCGTGCATCCGCTGTACGGCGTACCGCGTCCGGCGATGTGGTTCAACCTGCTGGTGTCGTTCATCTTCCTGTTCTTCTTCCGTGGCTGGAGCTCACTGGCAGCGGTGATTTCGGTGGCCACGGTGATCTCGTACCTGACGGGCCCGATCAGCCTGATGGCGCTGCGCCGCTCGGCAACGGACCTCGAGCGTCCGCTGCACATTCCGGGCATGGGGCTGATCGCACCGTTCGCGTTCGTGTGTGCTTCGCTGATCCTGTACTGGGCGAAGTGGCCGCTGACGGGCGAGATCATTCTGCTGATGATCGTCGCGCTGCCGGTGTACTTCTACTTCCAGGCGAAGTCGGGCTTCTCGGGCTTCAACCAGGACCTGAAGGCGGCGTGGTGGCTGGTGGCGTACCTGCCCGTGATGGCGATCCTGTCGCTGATCGGCAGCAAGCAGTTCGGCGGCATGGGCGTGCTGCCGTATGGCTGGGACATGCTGGTCGTGATCGTGTTCTCGCTGATCTTCTATTACTGGGGCGTGCATACGGGTTATCGCTCGGATTATCTCGACGAACGTGATGCCGTCCACGGCGACAAAGCGTTCGACTACGCGACGGCGGGCGTACAGGCCGACGAGTGGATGTCGGCGCGCTAATACGCTCACGCTGAAGCGGCCGTGAGCGTCGGTGGCCCGCACATGCACCGCTGAAATATTGTCGGTGCAGAATGGCGCTCGCGCTGCGGGCCGAGGCTGTTCTCGCCTCACCGTGAAAGCGGATCACGCATGCCGTGATCCGCTTTGCGTTTGTCGAGCCATCGAAGCACACGGCGCCGTATCCATTCACCCACCGTCATCGCTCGAAAGCATCGATGGACTATTCCCGCATCCTCGAACAGATTCACGCCGACCTGCAGCCCTGGCTCGACAAGGGGCGCGTCGCCGATTACATCCCCGAACTCGCGACAGTGCCCGTGAACAGCTTCGGCATGGCCGTGGTCACAACGGCAGGCGACGTCTTTCGCGTGGGCCAGGCCGACACGCGTTTCTCGATTCAGAGTATCTCCAAGCTGTTCGCATGCACGATGGCGTTCAAGCTTCTCGGTGACGACCTATGGCAGCGTGTGGGCCGCGAACCGTCGGGCAATGCGTTCAATTCGCTCGTGCAGCTCGAAGCCGAGCAGGGCAAGCCGCGCAATCCCTTCATCAACGCGGGCGCGCTCGTTGTCACCGACGTATTGAGCCGCCGCTTCGTGAAGGCGGAGACCGCGCTCGTCGAATTCATGCGGCGCGTGACGGGCGTCCCGTCGATCGACTACGACATGCGCGTCGCGCAGTCTGAATTGCAGCACGCACATCGCAATCGCGCGATGGCGCATTTCATGGCGAGCTTCGGCAACATGGAGATGCCGCCCGAAGTCGTCGTCGATGCGTATTGCCGGCAGTGTGCGATTTCGATGAGCTGCGTCGAGCTTGCGCAGGCCGCGCTGTATTTGAGCAACGGCGGCGTGGTGCCGTCGACAGGCGAGCGGATTCTCGATCCGAGTTCCGCCAAGCGTTTATCTGCGCTGATGTTGACGTGTGGCACCTACGATGCCGCGGGCGACTTTGTCTATCGCGTCGGCTTGCCTGCGAAGAGCGGCGTGGGCGGCGGCATCGTCGCGCTGTTGCCGGGCGAGATGGCCGTGTGCGTGTGGTCGCCGGGGCTGGACAATAACGGCAACTCGCTGGCGGGCGTGCTGGCGTTGGAATGGCTGACCACTCAAACAGGCCGCTCGATTTTCTAGAAGCTCGCCGCCACACGCGCCTTATCGTACGATCAGCACGGCAGCACCCGACACACGCCCGTTTCGCAAATCGTCGAGCGCACGATTGGCGTCGGCGAGCGGATAGCGCGTCACTTCAATCTCGAGCTGCGTGTCGCCCGCGATCTTCATGAACGCTTCGCCATCCGCACGCGTGAGATTCGCGACCGACGCGACGCGGCGCTCGCCCCACAGAAACGCATACGGAAACGCAGGGATGTCGCTCATGTGGATGCCGCCGCACACCACGACGCCACCCTTCGCGACGGCCTGCAACGCGACGGGCACGAGTGCGCCGACGGGTGCGAAGATCAGCGCGGCATCGAGCGGTTCGGGCGGCGCCTCGTCGCTGCCGCCTGCCCACGTGGCGCCGAGCCTGCGCGCGAACTGTTGAGCAGTATCGTCGCCAGGACGCGTGAATGCGTACACCGCGCGGCCCTGATGACGCGCGACCTGCGCAACGATATGCGCCGCCGCGCCGAAACCGTAGATGCCCACCCGCTTCGCGTCGCCCGCCATGCTTAGCGTGCGATAACCGATGAGACCCGCGCACAGCAGCGGCGCGGCTTGCGCATCGTCGTAACGTTCGGGCAGATGCAGGCAATAGCGATGATCGGCAATGACCTGTTCGGCGTACCCGCCGTCGATCGTATAGCCCGTGAAGCCGGGCGCGTCGCACAGGTTCTCGCGGCCGCTCGCGCAGTATCGACAGACGCCGCAGGTGTGACCGAGCCACGGCACGCCCACGCGATCGCCGATGTCGAACGCCGTCACATCGGCCGCGCGGGCCGCGACCCGTCCAACGATCTCGTGGCCCGGAATCACCGGGCGCTTCGGCTCGCGCAGTTCGCCGTCGACGACATGCAGATCGGTCCGGCATACGCCGCACGCCAGCACATCGATCAGCATTTCCCCCGGCGCCAGAGCACGCATCGTCAACTCGCGCCCGGCGAGCACTGGACTCGAGCCATCGAAAACCATTGCGCGCATGTTCGATCCTCCTCGTGCGGAATTCGCGACGACCGCGCCAGTCATTCACGCGATGCGGCATCCCTGTTCTGCGTCAGCCGCTTCTCGTCTTCAGGCGTCCCCTGAACGGGTGCAAGCGCAGACGGAAGCCACGGCTGCCACGCGCGCATCCACATCGACCACATCGAGAACACCGAAAGCGGCGACGCCAACGCAAACAGATCCGGTTGCACGAACCATCGAGCGGCGGCTTCGAGGGAGGGCACGGCTGTGATGTGAATCGTGACGCTTTCGGCATGCCGTTCGGGCAGTTTGTGGCGCGTGATTTCGACGTCGACGGTGGGCAGGTGGGCGGTCAGTTTCGTCTGCATGCTCGACCTCGCAATGACGGTTGGCGCCGCGGGCGCGGCGGATAGATCTATTGTGCCGCGTCCAGCGGAATCCGTTGTGACGGGCCTCGAAAAGCAGCACAGCACCTATTGCATCGCCACAATGCGCGGCGCGCCGACACAAACTGATACATATGAACGGCCCATGCCAGGATTTGTACCGGCTGCAATTTCTACGCAAGCTCTCTATAAATGAAGCAAGGGAGAGCGCTGCGTGCACCGCGTCGGCGAGGCCGTCGCGCGGCCCGCGTGCGAGCGAACCGTTCGCGTCCCGATTGTCCATCGCGGGCAAACATGCTGCCGAAACACACCTCGACGTCGATCCAATCCGATAAGCACAAACGGTCGATCGCTTTATCCGGGCGCGCGAAAGGCGCGCGCGGTTTCGTGTTTCGCCCCGGCTGTCCGGGCTCTCTTTCTTTTCGGATCCTTCAGTGTGTTATGTCACAGTCGTCGGTGGCAGCGCGCGAAATAATTTCCTCACAGTGCCTGGCATCACGAACGCCACGGAGGTGCGCTGTGCTTCACTCGACCCTGTCCCAGACCTGGCTTTGCACTGCCGTGACAGCGGCGTGTCTCGCCGCTTATTCCACCACCGATGCGGCTACGAATGCAACGCATACGGCCGCTGCCTCTTCGCCGGCGCCCGCATCGGCATCTGCAAAAGAGACGCGAACCGCACCCGAAAAAACGCATGCGCCGATGGACTTCCCAGCGATTGTCGAGCGCTACGGACCGGCCGTCGTGAACATCCGCGCAATCTTGCCGGACAAGCCGCTGGCGGCCTCCGCGGTGCCAGCAGCACCTGCACCCGCGTCGGGCACGAGTTCTGAAATCATCGACGGCGACGACCCGTTGTTCGCGTTCTTCCGGCAGGCGATGCCGCAGGCGCAAGATGGCCAGAGCAGCTCGCCGCGTGCGATTTCGGGCGTGGGGTCGGGGTTCATCGTCAGCCCGAACGGGTTGATTCTGACGACGGCGCATGTTGTCGACGGATCGGAAGACGTGACGGTGCGCCTCACCGACCGGCGCGAGTTCAAGGCGAAAGTGGTAGCCGTCGATACGCAGAGCGACGTCGCGGTGATCCAGATCGACGCAACCAGACTGCCCGTCGTCAAGCTCGGCGACTCGACGCGCGTGCGCGTCGGCGAGCAGGTGCTGACGATTGGCTCGCCGGACAGCTATCAGAACACGGTAACGGCGGGGATCGTCAGTGCAACGTCGCGTACGTTGGCCGACGGCACGAAGTTTCCATTCTTCCAGACCGACGGCGCATTGAACCCGGACAATTCGGGCGGCCCGGTGTTCAACCGCGCCGGCGAAGTGGTCGGCATCCACGTGCAGGTCTATGCCGACGGCGACCGCTTGCAGAGCCTGACGTTCGCGATACCGATCAACATGGCGAACAAGGTACGCGCGCAGCTGCAGACGCAAGACAAGGAAGCGCGCGGCGGCAGCTTCGGCATGCAGGTGCAGGACGTCGATCCCGGCCTTGCGGGTGCGTTCGGCCTGCCGCGCGCAGCGGGCGCGCTCGTGATTGCCGTCGAACCCGGCAGTCCCGCAGCGACGGGCAAACTGAAAGCGGGCGACGTGATCGTGCAGGTCGGCGATAAGCCAATCGAGCATGCGGCCGATCTTACCGATCAGGATGCCGATCTGCAGGATGGGGCCAAAATTCCCGTCAAGGTGATTCGCAATCGCAAGCAGATCACGGCGATGATCGGCGGGACGGCATCTGCGCAGCCCGAGACTGCGGGCGCAACGGATGACGGCGCGCTCGATCATCTCGGTCTCAGCATGCACCCGCTGACGGACGACGAACGGCGCACCACGGGACTGCCGCAGGGCCTGATGGTCGACGACGTATCGGGAACGGGAGGCACGGCCGGCATCAAGCCGGGCGATGTGGTGCTGTCGCTGAACGGCACCCTGGTCGCGTCGCAGGACGAACTTGCATCGCTTGCGGCGAAGGCGGGCAAGAAGGCAGCGTTGCTGATCCAGCGTAATCACGCGCGCAGCTTCGTGTCCGTCAATCTCAAGTAAGCGCGCCGCGACAAGGCGGGCTTCGTCAGGCTTCTCGCTGGCAGACGGCGCGCCGCGGCGCGCCGCTCCGGACGTCGACACATCGCGACGCAAGCCATTTGCGCTAGAGTGATGCGCTCTGCCTGTACGGCATCCGACCTTACACCCGTCGACGACCTTTATGGAAAGTGAAAGCACGTCGCGTCGCGAGACGCGCGCCGGCAGCGCATTCGAAGTGCTGCGTGTATTCCTGCTGCTCGGCTGCACCTGCTTCGGCGGCCCGATCGCGCACATCGGCTATTTTCGACGCGAGTTCGTCGAGCGAAGGCGCTGGCTCGACGACACGACCTTCACCGATCTGTTCGCGCTCTGTCAGTTCCTGCCCGGACCGGCGAGCAGCCAGGTGGGCTTTTCGATCGGCCTGCTGAGAGCGGGATGGTGGGGCGGCCTCGCCGCGTGGCTCGGCTTCACGCTGCCTTCGGCGATCCTGATGGCCGGCTTCGCGCGCATCGCCGGACTGCTGGACAACACGTTCGGCCAGGGCCTCGTGCACGGGCTGAAACTCGTCGCCGTCGCCGTCGTTGCGCAGGCCATCTGGGACATGGCGCGACGCCTGTGTGCCGATCGTGTGCGCACAGCCGTCGCGCTTGCGGCGATCGCGTTGTTGAGCGTGCTCGATACCGTGTACGCACAGATCATCGTGATCGGCGGCGGCGCGCTGCTTGGCCTGATGTTCTGCCGGACCTCGGCACCCGCCGACGCACGCCATCTGTCTCACGACGTGCATGCCTTCGCTCTGCCGCGCGCTGCGAGCGCCGTCGCGCTCGCATTGTTCTGCGCGTTGCTGGTCGGCTTACCCGCGCTGGAAGCGCTTCTTCCGGCCGCATGGATGGTGAGAATCGTCGACGTGTTCTATCGGTCCGGCGCGCTTGTGTTCGGCGGTGGACACGTGGTGTTGCCGTTGCTTCAGCAGGCGACAGTCGCGAGCGGATGGATATCGGCCAGTGAATTTCTCTCCGGCTATGGCGCGGCGCAGGCCGTTCCCGGTCCGCTTTTTACGTTCGCGTCGTACCTCGGCTGGATCATGAGTCCGGCACCCGATCACGCGCTCGGTGCGCTGTTCGCGACGGCTGGCATCTTTCTTCCCGGCCTGCTGCTCGTGATCGCCGTACTGCCGCACTGGCAGGCGCTGCGCGTGCGTCCTCCCGTGGCGGCGCTGCTGGCGGGCGCGAATGCGGCTGTGGTCGGCTTGCTGGCAAGCGCGTTCTATTCGCCCGTGTGGACGAGCGCCGTGCTCTCGGCAGCCGACTTCGCCGTCGCCGTCATCGCGCTGCTGCTGCTCACGCGCTGGCACGTCCGGCCTTTGCTCGTCGTGCTGCTGTGCGCGGCGGCGGGAATCGTCGAGTCGTTCGTGCGTTGAAGCGCGCTCGCATGGCGTGCCACACGCATCGCGTTGTGTGTCCTATAACGGTTAGCAGTGTGGGTGCTTTGCTTTATTCATATCATTGGCAAGGCGCTTGCGGTACACGGACCGCCGGACAACGGCAAAGGAGCAGACGCGCATGCTGATTCTGTTCGTCGCTCCGACCGGTCTGTTTCGCGATGGCGTCGCCCGTCTTCTCACCGATCTCGGCGAGCACGTCGATGTGCGGTGCGCCGACTACGCATCGAACGTGTTCGAGCGTGAAGAGCGTGTCGACCTCATCGTGCTCGACGGCGACTATCTGCCCGATGCGCTCAGCGTGGCGACGGCTTCGCAGCGTCTTTCGGCGGGCTTGCCCGTGCTCGTGTTACTGACGGCCGTCGATCCGCAGACCGTCGATCAATTTGTGTCGGCAGGCGTCGCGGGACACCTCGGTAAATCGGAATCGGGCAGGGCGCTGCTCGATGCACTGCGTCTCTTGCTGGCGGGGAGCCGCTATCCCGCGTCGGCGCCGCTCGTGCTGGATGCGCTGCCGCCGGAGATGGCAACGAACGATCTGCCCGCACCCGATGCTTCGACGTCGGCGGACGCATCGGGCGACGCTTGCGCCGACTCGAAACCGCACGTCCTGACACCGAGGCAAATTCAGGTGCTTGCGCTGGCTGCGCGCGGCGAAACGAACAAGTCGATTGCGAAACAGTTGAACATCACGGAAGGCACCGTGAAGGTGCACCTGTATACGGTCTACAAGGCATTGAAGGTCGGCAGCCGCGGGCAAGCGAGTGTGGCCGCTGCGCGCTTGCGGCAGATCGGCGATGCGCAATTGCATCATGCGCTGGACGGGCGGCTTTCGATCGGCAGGCTGCTGGCTTTCACGATGCCGACACGCTTCAGGTCGGGCGAAGTGCTGTTCCACAAGAACGATCCGAGCGATGCCCTCTACTACGTGGTGCGCGGCACCGTGAGCCTGCTGGAGATCAACATCGAAGTCGGGCAAGGCACCGTGCTCGGCGAGATCGGACTCTTTTCGCCGGATCATCGGCGCACCTGCACTGCGCGCTGCATCAGCGATTGCGAACTGCTGATGGTCTCGGCGACGGACGCCATGCGGCTTTATTATCAGGATCCGGAATTCGCCACTTATCTGATTCATTTAATTACGCGCCGGCTCGAAGCGGACAAGCTGCGCGCGAGCAGCTAGTTTCGTGTGCAGCGGTTTAATTGACATGCGGGATATCAATTGCCGTGCGGCGTATCGCAGTTTGAATGACGCAATTCCGATTCGAGAAAAAAGGCCGTTTTAAACGGCAGTTTTTGATCTATAACACATAGCAATCGCACGTCGAAATGGACCGTCCGGGCGCATGTTCTGCCGACCGACGCGACGCGCGAGCCATCCGCACTTCGACCCGCTGGCGCAGCGTTGTATCTGCATGCGTGGCCACTGCATTGCGATGCGTTATCGACGATTGCGCGAATGCGGCCAGGCGGATTGCGAGCCGATATCGCGTACGTTTGAAAGGCCAGGAACAACGTGACTGCAGATTCCTCCTGCTCATCCGATGGGCTCGCGCGTGTCGTTCGTACGGTCCTGTTCATGGATCTCGTGGAGTCGTGCCGGCTGATCCAGGACAACGAAGTCGAAGCGGCAGGGCGCTGGCGCCGCTACAAGGCGCACATCGAGAACGATATCGTGCCGGCGCACCGCGGCCGTCTGATCCGCACCGAGGGCGACGGACTGATGGTCACGTTCGTCGAACTGCGCGATGCGCTCGCGGCAACCTTCGCGATCCAGCGCGCGTCGAGCGAAACGAACGCAGGTCTGCCCGCCGCGACGCACATGCTGTTGCGCATGGGCCTGCACGTCACCGAACTCTACGAAGACGAGCGCGATGTCTATGGCCGCGGCGTCAATCTGGCCGCACGGCTGTATACGCTTGCCGGTCCCGGCGAGATCGTCGTGTCCGCGCAGGTGCGCGACCAACTGACGCCCGAGCTCGATGCCGACATCGAAGATCTCGGCCAATGCCACCTCAAGCATTTCGACCAGCCCGTGCGCGCGTATCGTATCGGGCCGCCGGGACCGCGCCCCGTGATCGAACCGGGCAGCGCATTTCTCCCGGACCTGCGGCCGACGATCGCCGTGATTCCGTTCGCGTCGCGTGGCGGCGAAGCGCAGCAGCAGGTGCTCGGCGAAGTGATGGCCGACGAGATCATTTCATCGCTGTCGCGCACGGCTGAACTGCAGGTGATCTCGCGCCTGTCGACGACCACGTTCCGCGAGCGCGACGCGACGCTCGACGAGATCAGCGCATTTCTCGGCGCGCGCTACGTGCTGTCCGGCGCGTATCGTTCGTCGGGCGATCAGGTCGTGCTGGTGGTGGAGCTGGCGGAAGCGAGATCGCGTCACATCTTGTGGACGCAGAGCGTCAAGGGACGCGCGACGCACATCATGCTCGGCGAAGACGAGCTGATCGACCGCATCGTAGCCGAGGTGAGCGGCGCGATCATCGACCGCGAGTTGCAGCGCGCGCGTTCGCAGGCACTGCCTTCGCTCGCCAGTTCGACACTGCTGATGAGCGCGATCGTGCTGATGCATCGCGGCGTTTCGCACGACTTCCATCGCGCGCGCGATATGCTCGAAGCGCTGATCGAACGCGCGCAGCGTCAGGCACTCCCGCATGCGTGGCTCGGCAAATGGCACGTGCTGCGCTTCAATCGCGGCTGGACCGACGACCGCGCCGGCCAGGCGCAGGCGGCACTCGATTGCACGCGGCGCGCACTCGATGCCGATGCCGACTGCTCGCTCGCGCTCACCATCGACGGCTTCGTGCACACGAACCTGCTCAAGCAGCTCGATGTGGGTCAGCGGCGCTACGAACGCGCGCTCGAAGTCAATCCAAACGACTCGCTTGCATGGCTGCTGAAGGGCACGCTGCTCGCCTTCGAAGGCGAGGGCGAACAGGCCGTCGATGCAACCGAGCGCGCATTGCGGCTTTCGCCGCTCGATCCGTTGCGTTACTTCTATGAGTCGCTCGGCGCGACGGCGGCACTGTCGGCGGGACGCTACGAGCGCGCGGTCGAACTCGCGCAACGCTCACTGCGCGTGAATCGCACCAACACGTCGACGTTGCGCGCGCTGGCGATCGCGCAAGCGTTGCTCGGCGATCTCGAAGCAGCGCGGCAGACGGTGCAGGAGGTGCTGCTGCTCGACCCTTCGCTGACGGTCAAGAGCTATCTGGACCGTTCGCCGAGCGGCGCGTACGAAACCGGGAAGATATGGTCGGAAGCATTGCGGCAGGCCGGCTTGCCGGCCTAGAAGAAGGCGAAGAGGCGGTGCGGGATCCCTGAGAGAGGAGGCCTATCGTGAGCGGACTGGGCGGTGCAGGAGGCGCAGGCGGAGCGGGCGGGGCAGGCGGTGCGGGTGGAGCAGGCGGTGCCGGCGGGGCAGGCGGCGCGGGCGGCGTCTACGATCAGGGAGCAGGCGCCATACCGTGCGACGGGCCGTTGTTCGCACAAGCGCTGATCGGTCATCGCGACGGCATCGTCGGCAGCTGGCGTGTGCCTGAAGAGCTCACGCTGAACTTCGATCTTCAGCGTTTCCAGCCGCTCGACGACTACCGGCAGCTATGGCGCTGGGAGCCGTGGGTCCGCGCGACGGCGATCGATTTCGAACTGCTGTCTAACCTGCGCTTCTCGATCGAACCGGGCGCGAATCCCGGCGAGCAGCATGCACAGCTCTGGCATCGGTCGCCCACGGGGGGCGTGAATGACCTGAAGCTCGTCAGCCTGAGCCGTCCGGACCAGTCCGTCTTCAAGGCACAGGCGGAATGGCTCGATTTCTATTCGGACCTGCGCGAGGACCGCATGGCCGAGATCCTCTGCCAGCTCGGACCGCAGCACGCCTTCTGGGGCATGCTGATCTATCTGCATCCAGGCCGCACGCCGAAAACCATCGAATTGCTCGATACGGCCGTGCGCTTTGCGATCTTCGCGGAAATCCGCTTCAAGCACGCTCTTGCCGCGCCGCGCGCGATCGAATATTCGTCGCAGATGCAGCCGATGATCCAGACGCCCGGACATGGCTCGATGCCGAGCGGGCATTCGACCCAGGCGTTCATCGTCGCCGTCGTGCTGTGCGCGCTGTTCAATCAGAAATTCGGCACCCTCTTCTATCAGCAGGCGATGCGGCAGGCGTATCGCGTGGCTGTCAATCGCACCGTGGCGGGCGTGCATTTTCCTGTCGACAGTATCGCGGGCCACGTGCTCGGCACGGCACTGGGAGAATATTTCGTCGCGCGCTGCACGCGCAATCTTCCGTCCGTGCCGGCATCGCCCCCACCCCCGCCCGCGGTGCAACACGACCCGGCCAGGTACATGCGGCCCAACGGCAATTTCACGCCGCGCGCATTTCTGGGCCACGTTTTGACGGCAACGGACAATCCGGATTTCGATTATCACGAGCCGTTGAGTCCCGACGACGTCACGAACTATGCGCAATTGCACAAGATTGCCAATCCGACCACCGTGCCCGGCATGTTCCCGTTTCTTCAATGGGACCCGCCCGTCGTCGTGGACGGTTCGAACATCCTTTCGTGGCTCTGGAACCAGGCCGAGTCCGAGTGGAACGGCAACGGTCTCGCGAACACGAAGTTCTGAAGCAACCAGACACTCTCAACCCTGTTGGAGGGAGGCGGGCGATGACCTGGCAATCGTTGACGGGCGCTGGCGGCGCGTGGAGCGGGATCGACTGGACAGCGCGAGCGGCAGATACGGCGAGCGCGGACCCCTATCTCGCGTGGGCCGACACGACCCAGTTCGCCGATCTCGGGGGGCCGCCCGCGGGCTGGATTCGCGTCATCATCGAACTCCAAGCCAATGCGCCGGACGGCACCGCGCTGACTGCGAGGTCGTTCGCGGACAGTCTGGAAGGCGCGAATGCACCGTGGCAGGCATGGATACGCGTGTCGTCGCTGTATCGCTATCCGCCTGCCGACCTCGATCAGACACGCTTCCTGACGGCTGTCGTGACAAATGCGTTCTTCGCTCGACTCGATACGACGCTCAAAGGCTACGTGAAGCGCTTCGAAATCGGCATGCCCGTCGTGCCGGACGATGCGCCCGCGACGAATACCATGCCGGACGCAGAAACACTCGCAGCGGGAACGGGCCCCGTGTTCGGTCCCGTGCCTCCCACTTCGGCGTCTGCCGTTTCGGCTGCGCCCGGGCCGATGGTGTTCCTCGGCGTGATGGACGATGGCCTTGCATTCGCGCACGAACGGTTCCGCTCCACGGCCACGCCATCGGCGACGCGTATCGAACGCTTCTGGAACCAGGATGACGCATCGGGCGCGCCACCCGCATTGCATTATGGGCGCCAGTTCACGAAGGCAGGTATTGACGCGCTGCTCGCGTGCTGCACGCAGGGCGGGCAGGTCGACGAAGACGCCGTGTATGCACAGGCCGGCTACATCAACGTGCGCAAGCGTTGGGCGCATGGCACGGAAGTGATGGACCTCGCGGGCGGCTTGCGACCCAACCCGCTTCATGCCGCATCGATGTCACCGGACGAACGCGCACAGCGCGATGCGCTGGCAAACGTGCGTCTGCTCGGCGTGCAATTGAGGACAGCGGGCCGGACTGTGCGCGATACGACGGGACGCTGGTTCGCCGTGCACGCGCTCGATGCGATGCGCTACATCCTGCGCTGCGCCGACGATCTTGCGGGCGGCGCGAAGTATTGCGTCGTGCTGAACCTGAGCTATGGCTATATGGCGGGTCCGCACGACGGCAGTTCGATCATCGAAAGCGCAATCGACGAGCTGATTGCTCTGCATCACGACCTGAGCGTCGTTGTGCCCGCGGGCAACAGCAATGTACTGCGTTGTCATGCGAGTTTTTCCGTGGCGAACGGCGCATCGAAAGACATCACATGGCGCGCGTTGCCGGACTGCGCCACGCCGGGCTTTCTGGAGATCTGGCTGCCGGATCATGCGGATGAATCGAACGTGACGGTCCAGATACGCCCGCCCTGGGGCGACCCGAGCCCCGCGATCGCGGTGAAGAACATCGCAGCATGGCAGAACGGCCGTGACGTGTTGTGCACGGTCGTGTATCTGGACCGGGCCGCGACGGGCCGCCGCACCATGATTCTGATCGCACTCGCGCCGACCGTCACACGTCAGCCTGCCCGTATCGCGGCGCCTGCGGGCAACTGGGTCGTGACGCTCGCGAACCGCGCGAGCACGAACGGATCGCTCGACATCCATGCATGGGTCCAGCGCAACGAAACGGCCTATGGTTTCCCTCTTCGCGGACGCCAGTCGCGTTTCGAAGATCCGCGCTACAAGCGCTTTTTCGGGGGCATGCATGTTCGGGATTCCGACGACAACAACACCGACTCGTGGATCAGCCGTCGCAGCACGTTGAACTCGATCGCGACGGGCGACGCCACCGTCGTGGTCGGCGCATACCGGCGCACGGACGGCACGGCGGCGGTGTATTCATCGACGGGACCTTCGCTGCGCCAGACCGTGAGAGACGGCCCCGATGCGGCCGCGATCAGCGAAGACTCGCCTGCCTGTGCGGGCGTGCTCGGTGCAAGTACGCGCAGCGGCTCGCTCGTCGCAATGTCGGGGACGAGCGCGGCTGCGCCGCAGGTTGCGCGTCTGCTGGCCTGCGCGAGAGTGCTGGGAAAGGCGCCTGTCATCTCGCCGCATGGAATGCCGCCGTTCTCGGCGCGCGACTGGGTCGAGAAACGCGCAGGGCAGGAAGACCCGGCGCCCACCGCGCTGATGGCGCATCGACTCGGCACGTGTCCCGGCACCGCGGCGCCGCCCGTCCTGCCGCTGCCGGATCATGCGTGGGTGCCGATGCTGCCTGGGCCGCGCGGAGGCTCGGGGCGCTTTCCTTCGCCGCGATGGAAGAAGCGCGGCGTCAAGCTGTAGCGTGTGCGCGAAAGCCGCATGAAAAAGGGCCCGTCGTTGCCGACGGGCCCTCACTGCTCGCGGTGCATCGCCCGCCGACGATGCACCAGGCGATCAGTTGCCGCCTTTGAACAGGTCGTTCAGCCGTTGCGCTTCGCCGCTCTGCTGGGAGTGCACGAGATCCTGGTAGACGTCGGCGCGCGACTTGCCGTGGCTCGTGGTCATGCCGCCCGACATCGAGGTCGACGACATACCGGGGCCTTCGGAATTGATCGTGGTTTCGGGTGTCGCGGTTGACGCATGGGGCGTGGTGGTGGTTTCCTGCGCATAGGCTTGCATGGTTGACAGGCATAGCACGCCGCCACACAGGATGAGCATCGTCTTCATGTGAGTCTCCTTACTAACTTAGCGGCGCATTACCCGATTGCGCCGGACCGGGACGAGGCGTGTAAGCCGGTCGATGAGAACGGAATACACGCCGACCATAGACGTGAGCAACCATCAGGATCTGTGGGGCACAGGATTGACTTCGTTGACACGTGAATCGTGACGCTCGCTAGCGCCGTGTGAAACCAGTATGGCCGCTGCGCGCGCAAGCGCCCCTATGACTTTGGTGATACGCACAGGGAACGGAGCATGTGCATGCGGCCTGGCGCTTGAAATGCCAGACCCGTTCGCCGTTTTGATCAGAGGAACACCCTCTCACAGGAGATCAACATGTCTCGCTATCACGCTCGCATTACGGGTAAAGATCAGGCGGCGCTGGCCGATCTCGTGACGAAGCACAAGATCATCGTCGCGCGCCATACGATCGAAAAGGTTCACGACGGCTATCGCATCGACGCGCATGCAACGGATGCGCAGCTAAAAGCACTCGAAGCAGCAGGGTATACCGTCGATCGTCGGGAGGACGCGGAAGCCGAGGGCAAGGTGCGCCAGCGAGAGACGCGTGCAAGGACAGCCGGGCCGCAAGAGCCCGAGTCGTTGTCGGTCGCAGCGGGCACGGGTTATCTGGATGTCGAGCAGGTCGAGGCCGCGCTGGCGGCGGCAACGGCCACGCCCAACGATACGTTTGCCAGGCTGATCAAGCTGCCGCATGCCACGTGGGAAAAACGCACTTGCCATGCGCTGAAAATCGGCAACGGCAGTGGCGCGGCGCGGCCCGGCATTTATTTTCTGGGCGGCGTGCATGCGCGCGAATGGGGCAGCCCCGACATCCTGATTCATTTCGTGCAGTTGCTTTCCAATGCGTATACGACGCATACGCCCATCAAGATCGGCAGCCGGACGTTCAGCGCGGCGGACATCAAGCATGTCATCGAAACGAAAGACCTGTTCGTATTTCCGCAAGCCAATCCCGATGGCCGCCATTACAGCATGACGGCGGAGTCCATGTGGCGCAAGAACCGCCGACCCGCGCCGGCAGGCCATACGAAGCCGCAATGCTGCGGCGTGGATATCAATCGCAACTACAACTTCCTGTGGAATTTCCCGCAGTACTTCGATCCGCAAAGCCCCATCGCCAATTCCACCGATCCCTGCGATTACGAGGTGTACATCGGTCCTTCCGCCGAATCCGAGCCCGAAACGCAGAACGCCGTCTGGATGTTCGACACCTACCCGAACATCCGCTATTTCGTCGATCTGCACAGCTATTCGGAGGACATTCTCTACAACTGGGGCGACGACGAAGATCAGAGCAGCCACCCCGACATGAACTTCCAGAACGCCGCATACGACGGCAAACGTGGCATCGCCAACGACAACGCATATCGCGAGTTCATCAAAAGCGAGGACAAGAAGATCGCGGTACATCTCGCGAACGCGATGCGCGATGCGATCAGGGCGTCGCGCGGACGCGTGTACAAGACGGAACAGTCGATGAGCCTTTATCCGACAGCCGGCACCTCCGATGACTACGCATTCAGCCGTCACATCGTCGACGCGAAGAAGGCGAAAGTGTTCTCCTATACGATCGAATGGGGCAGCCCCGACAATCCGACGCCGTTCCATCCTGCGTACCCGGAGATGAAGCAGATCATCGACGAGGTCACGTCAGGGTTGCTGGCGTTCTGTATCGAAGCGAATTGACCAGGCCGCGGCGCGGTGCTTAACGGCAATGCGCGAGCGTTTGCGCGTCGCTTGTTTCCGCTGATGCATGCCGCATCAGTCCCGCGTGGAGCCGACACGCCAAAGTTTTGCGACGCATTCGCGAACTGAGACGCATGGTAAAGCCCACGCCGGAAGCCGCGCTATTGTTGTCCCAAACGAGCAGGACGGGCCGCAGCGGTGCATCGCTGATATGGCGGCACCGCGGGCGCGCTGACGCAACTGCTGTCGCGGGAGACAGTCGAGCGCGGCCGGTCCGGCAACGATACATAAAGATCGGGGGCCAACATGCCAGTAATGAAGATGGAAACGCCGGCGGACGTCGCGACGCTGCGCTCGGCGAGCCTTGCAGATGTGGAACTGGAGCATCTCGAAAGGATGGTTCAGTACGTGGTTCGCCGGACGGAAAGCGACGACGTGTCGAAGCTGGACTACGAATACTGGGGCAAACGTCTGCGCAAGCTTGCGCAAACTTACGATCTGGTCACAACGCAGCGGCAGCGGGTGATCGCGCTGCTGGACCTGCTCGAGCGGGAAGCGGTGTATCAGGCGCGGCGCACGGTCGCCGTCTGACCCGTTGCGCACGGAACGCAGCGCTGGCTAGGCCAGCATGCCCAGCGCCGTCTCCAGCACCGTGTGCTTGAATTTCTTCTCATGCTCGGGCAGCGACGAGAACGCGCGCATCAGATGGCTGTACGCGACCGTCTTGCTGATCGCGTTCAGCAGCATGAAGAACATCACGCTGGCGTCCTTGATCTTCATCTCGCCGTGCCTGGCGGCATCCGCGAAGAGCGGCACCAGCGCGTCATGGTAAGGGCGCACCAGCCGCTCGATCAGCACGTTCAGCCGTTCGCCTTCTTCCGTCGCTGCCGTCGAGAAGAAAATGCCGACGTCGGGGTCGCTGAACACTTCGTCGATAAACCTCACGACGGCACTCTCCACACGCGCCCTCGCGCCCAGCCGCGAACGCTGCAAGGCCCCCGTGGCTTCGATCATCGGCGCCATCTGTTCCGCGATCTGCTCGACGACCGCGAGCCACAGCGTCTCTTTCGAACCGAAATGATGCGCGACGAGCGCCGCATCGACGCCTGAATCGCGCGCGATCTCGCGCACGCTGGTCGCCTCGAATCCCCGTTTGCCGAACGTCTTGCGCGCATTGCGCAGGATCAGGTCCGGCCCGACCGACGCACTCGATGCCGGGCGTCCGCGCGCGCGCTTCGTTTCTTTGCGGGTTTCCGCTGCTGCCACTACGTCTTTCATTCGAATTGACTTGCCGATCGTCAGATCAGGCGTGAGTTTAACCGAGCCCCCGGAAAGGGGCCGAAACGCGCCGGTTTTGACACGGGCTCTCAACGCCGCTACGATCTCAATATTCATCACATGTTGAATTAATCGAAATGTCTGAGCGTGTACGGATTGAACCCGTCGCCGATGTGTGGCCCCGCACCGTCGCTGCCATCCGCAACTTCGAGGTCAGGCGGGAGCCCATCGAAACACCGCGGCCGGGCGGGCGCCGGGCGCGTGCGGCGGCAAGCTGGGATGAGCGCAGCCAGCCGACCGTGCGCGTGCTGGACAAGCCCACGCCGCACACGCTGACGGTCTCGTGGTGTGATGCGCGCACGGGCCACTACGGCTATCAGACGTGGCGCGTGCACATCGCGCGCAGAGCAGGCACTTGCGTGTTGACGGGGCGCGCGATCGCGGCGGGAGAAATGGTCTATTGCCCGCGCGCGAACGGCACGCCGCCGGGCAACGCGGGCGCGATGATCGTCGCCTCGGACATCGGCTGGTAAAGGCGGATTGTCAAGTCGGGCTGGGAAGCCGCACGCTGTCGAGGCGCGCGCGATCTCCCGGACCGCCCGCAAGCCCCATCTGTCGCGGATTGACGACATGGAAAGACTTTGAAATAAAGCGCCATGACACATTGGACGGGCAGTTTGCGGCGGGCTTGTCACTCACGGGCACGATGAACGGCGACGGGTTGTGTTTTAATCACGGGTACCGCTGTTGCCTTTCAACATATCCGTTTTCGATCACCACCAGATGTCCCCCGTCGTCAAGTCCGAACTGCTGGAAAAACTGTGGGCGCGCATGAGCGAGCGCGGGGATTTTCCGATGCTCTCGCAGGCGCTGCGCTCCACCGTGTCGGCGATGAATAACGACGATCTGGACTTCACGTCGCTCGTGCAGGTCGTGCTTTCGGATGTTGGCCTCACGCAAAAGGTGCTGCGGCTCGCCAATTCGGCTATGTATGTCGCGTTCGGCGGCAACATCACCACGGTGACGCGGGCGCTGATGGTGCTCGGCATGGATACCGTCGGCCATCTCGTGGTCGGGATGAAGATCGTCGATCACTTCCATCAAAGCGCACCTCACCGGATCGACGCGAAGCTGGAACTGAACCGCGCATTGCTGTGCGGAACCGTGGCGCGGCGCATCACGGAAGGCTTCGATCTGCGCGTCGCGGAAGAAGCCGTGGTCTGCGCGCTGATGCGCCAGATCGGCCGGCTGCTGGTGGCGTTCTACCTGGAAGGCGAGTGGGACCGGCTGCGGCGCACAGCGGCCAGCGAGGAGGTCGACGACAGCGAAGCCTGTGCAATGCTGCTGGGCGTGAGCTTCGAGGACATCGGCATCGAGGCGGCGCGCCGCTGGCGGCTGCCGGAGACGATCTCGGCGGGCATGCAGGCGATCGGCGCGCCGTCGGATGAACCGCTCTCCGAGCAGGTGCGCTGGCTGCGGGCCGTCAATAGCTATGCGACGGAAGTGGGCAACGCGCTCGTCACCCACGCACCGGGCGACGAACTGGCAGGGCGTCTCACCGAACTCGCCGCGCTCTATAGCGACGCGCTGCGGATGGATGCGTCGCGGCTTGCTCACCTGAGCGCCGCGTTGATCGACGAAGAGAGCAGCGAAGGTCTGATGCAGGAGATTTCCGAACTGCGTGCGCATGCCGACGCGATCGTGCGGACGGGCAAGTCGGCGCAGGCGCGTCTGTCAGCGGGGCTCGAAGACTTGCGCGCGCTGCCGTCGAGCAAGGCGCTGTCGCCCGTGCTGACGCTCGCGTCGGAGACGATTCTGGCGGGCCTGTCGCTATCGCGCACGCTCGTGTTCGTGCGTCAGGCTGACGCGCGTTATCACGCACGCATTGGCTTCGGTCCCGACATGGAGCGCATGCTGCCGACGCTCAACTTCGGCGCGGGCTTTCAGCCCGACGTGTTTCATCTCGCCATTGCGAATCCCGTCGGCATTTTCATCGAAAACGCGCACGAGCCGCGCATGGAAGCACGTCTGCCCGACTGGTTCAAGGCGCATCTCGCCGACGCAGAGGCGTTCGTGCTGCTGCCCGTGAGGGCCAAGGACACCACCGTTGCGCTGGTCTACGGCGACTGGACCGGCCCGGCGGCAGTGCACAAGATCACGCAGCCGGAAATGGCCGTCCTCAACGAACTGACGCGCGAGCTGAGCCGTTTCTTTTACGGCGCGAATCTCGAAGAAGCCGAAATGCTGTGAGCGCAGATGTCAGCGCGCCGCACGCGTGCCGTGCATGTCGCGGCATGCGGCAGCGTTCAGTCACTCAGCGTTGCCACCCCGCCAGCAGCGCGGGTAAGTGCGCCATCTGCTCGAACACCTCGGCGACCCCTACGGTCCGCAATGCTGCCTTCGAGCTGTGGCCTTTTTCGCTGGGACTGTAGCCGAACACGGTCGCGCCTGCAGCGCGGCCTGCCGTGGCGCCCGTCACGGTGTCCTCGACCACTGCGCAGCGCGCGGGATCGACGCCGAGCCCCGCGGCCGCCGCGAGATAGACATCCGGATAAGGTTTGTTGCGGGCCGTTTCATGGCCGCTGTAGATATGGCCGTCGAAAAATTCAAGCACGCCGATCTTCGCCAGTTGCAGCCGAATCTTGAGACGATCCGCGCCGGACGCGACGGCGATGCGTCCGTCCACCCGCGCGTACAGGTCCGCCACGGACGCGACGATGCCGTCGATCGCCGTCACCTCGCGTTCGAGCGCGGCATTGCGGCGCTCGCGAAACGATGCAAGCCATGCACGCGTGATCGTCACGCCCGTTTTCGCCTCGATCAGCGGCGCCTCGTCCATCACCGTCTTGCCGACGAAGATCGACATCGCTTCGTCGACGCTTAACTGCCAGCCCAGTTCGCCGAGCATGTCTGCCAGCACGGTATTGGTGATCGTTTCCGAGTCGACGAGCACGCCGTCGCAGTCGAACAGTACGGCGTCGAAGGCAAAAGCAGACATCGCGATCCTTTGTGAGTCGGTCAAACCCGTTAGGTTATCGCGACTCGACGCCGTCTGCTGAAAAATGGCTACAAGAAGCGAGTGCGCGCGGCAGCCACGTCTAACCCTCAGCAGCGGTGGCGCAGGCCGACTCGCGTCACGACCTGCGGATTGGCGCCCGCATTGCCGATGAACGGCGACGAACCCATTTCGGCCTGCACGGGCACTTGGCGGCCCGCGACGACCGGATTCCTGAAAATCGTCTTCTTGACGGATTGTATGACAGGAATATAATCCGCTCATGAGACGACGCCTCGCGTTCGTCAACGCAATGAAGGCGCCGAAGCGGCACGCCAATATGACGGAGACATCATGCAGATGGATGCGAGCATCGGAGCGCGTCTGGACACGACGCGCGGCGGCGGCGCTCAAATAAGCGACGAAACAATCGGCCGCGCACGACGCATCGCCCTGGAGGCGTTACACGAACCACTCAAACAAGGACACTCGAGACATGTCATCGCCCATAGAGCAGTATCGAATTTACGCAGTCAAGTACGCACATTTCGAGCGCCGTTCTCGCGACAACTTCATCGGCGGCGATTCGCATGACGTGCCAATGCCGCTCGATTACTTCGTGTGGGCCGTGGTGGGCGAATCGCGCACGTTCATCGTCGACACGGGCTTCGATCAGACGATGGCCGACAAGCGCGGCCGCACGATCACGAATACGGTGGCGCGTGGTCTCAACCAGATCGGCATTCGCGCCGATGATGTCGAAGACGTGATTATCACGCACATGCACTACGATCATGCGGGCAATCACGCGCTGTTTCCGCGTGCGCGCTATCACCTGCAAGATCGCGAGATGGCGTATTGCACGGGCCGCTGCATGTGTCATCACGCGCTGAGCCATCCGTTCGAGCCGGAGGATGTGAAATCGATGGTCGGGCGCCTGTTCGAAGGACGCGTGCAGTTTCATGACGGCGCATCGCAGATCACGCCGGGCCTCAGCGTGCATTGGGTCGGCGGGCATACAAATGGTCTTCAGGTGGTGCGCGTGCATACGCAGCGCGGCTGGGTCGTGCTCGCGTCGGATGCGTCGCATTTCTACGCGAACATGCAGGAGCACCGGCCGTTCCCTGTGGTCTACAACGTTGGCGACATGCTGGAAGGCTATGAGGCGGCACATCGGCTCGCGAGCTCGCCGAACCACGTGATTCCCGGCCACGATCCTGCTGTGCTGACACGCTATCCGTCACACGACCGCGCGACGGAAGGCTGGGTCGTGCGGCTCGACGCCGAAGCACGCTAGCCGAGGCGACACATGACACTGAAAGGCAAAGGCGCACTTGTGACGGGATCGTCGAACGGCCTGGGGCTTGCGATGGCGCGTGCGCTTGCGGGGGCCGGTTGCGACATCGTGCTGCACGGCCTCGAAACGCCGCAGCAGATGGCGCGCACGACAGATGAGCTGGCTGCATCGTTCGATGTGAATGTCGCATACGTGCAGTCGGATCTCGCGAGTGCAGCTGGTGTCGATGCACTGATCGACAACGCGCAGGCAAGGATGAAGACGCTCGACGTGCTCATCAACAATGCGGTGGTGCGCCACTTCGCGGGTCTCGAATCGTTTCCGCTCGAACACTGGAACAACGCGCTTGCCGTGAATCTGACGGCCGCGTTTCGCGCGATTCAACTGACTTTGCCCGGGATGCGCGAGCGCGGCTGGGGACGCATCTTCAACATGACTTCGGTGTACGGCGCCCGCGCCATCGCGAATCGCGTGGACTATGTGACGACGAAGACGGCGCTGCTCGGCCTCACGCGCTCGGTTGCCATCGAAACGCTGAATCAGGGCATCACGTGCAATGCAATCTGTCCGGGCTCGGTGCTGACGCCGAACATCGATAGCCGCATTGATGCGGTGATGCGCGAGCGCGGCCTCCAACGCAGCGATGCGGTGCGTGAATTTCTCAAGGGCAAGCAGCCGACGGGCGAACTGGTCGATGCCGCGCATGTCGGCGAGTTGGTCGTGTTTCTGTGCGGGCCATCGGCGAGCCAGATCACGGGTGCAATGATGCCGATCGAAGGAGGCTGGCTTGCAGGCTGAACCCGTCGATGCAAAGGCATTGCATGGCGGCGCATTGACGCGCACGCTCGCACGCTTCGTCGCTCATACACAGTGGCGCGATGTGCCCGTTGCCGTGCGCAACGAAGCGAAGCGCTCGCTCGTCAATTACTTCGCGGTCGCGCTGGCAGGCGCGCACGATTCGACGCTCGACAGAGCCGTGGCCGTCTATGGCCGCTTTCGCGCCGACGAAAGCACAACGCTCGCCGGCCGCAGCGAACGCACGGACATGCTCAATGCCGCTGCACTCAATGCGATGAGCGCGAACGTCTACGACTTCGACGACACGCATATCCCGACCATCATCCATCCGACGGCAGCCATTGCCGCCGCGCTGTTTGCGCTCGCCGAGTCGCATCCGATGAGCGGCAAAGCACTGCTGCTCGCGTTCGTGCTGGGCGTCGACGTGGCATGCCGTATCGGCAATGCTGTGTCGCCGGAACACTATCAGCGCGGCTGGCACATCACGTCGACGTGCGGCGTATTCGGGGCGGCTGCCGCTGTCGCGAAGGCGCGCGGACTCGATGAAGACGCGATCGTGTGGGCGCTCGGCAATGCATCGGTTCAAACGGGCGGACTCGTCGAGACGCTCGGCACGATGTCGAAGAGCATCAGCGTCGGCAACGCGGCGCGCAACGGACTGCTCGCTGCGCTCCTGGCCGAAGACGGCTTCTCGGGACCCGACGCGCCGCTCGAAGGCGATCGTGGCTTTTTGCGTGTGAGCGCTTCGCATCCGAAGTGGAACGCGCTGACGGAAGGGCTGGGGCGCGAGTGGGAGCTGCTGAAGAACACGTACAAGCCGTATCCGTGCGGCGTCGTGCTGAACCCGGTGATCGACGCGTGCCTCGATGTGCGCCGCGGCGCACGCTGGTCGCTCAACGATATCGAACAGATCGAACTGAAGGGACATCCGCTGTTGCGCGAGCGTACCGACCGCCCCGGCGTGCGCACGGGCCGCGAATCGCAGGTGAGTGCGCAGCACGCGGTCGCCGTCGTGCTGGCGCGCGGCAAGGCGGGCCTCGACGAGTTCAGCGATGCCGCCGTCGCCGATCCGTCGCTGCGCATGCTCGCGCGCCGGCTGCGTTTCATCGACGACCTGTCGTGGCCCGTCGAATCCGCGCAAGTGACGATCGTGCTGCGTTCGGGCGAACGGATCGCACATCGCGTGCATGCGGCTCGCGGCAGTCTCGCTGCGCCGCTAGCCAATGGCGAGCTGGCGGACAAGTTGCATCAGCTTGCAGCGTACGGACGCTCGGGCGTCGATACGCACGCGCTGATCGAGAGGTTATGGAACTTCGAAACGGAGCACGATGCGGCGGCTGTGATGCGTCTCGCGCGTGCTCGCACAACGAGCTAACACGGGTCTTTCATTTACGAGGATTGTTATGTCGAGTAGTCAGGCATCAAGTCAGCAGCGCGGTCCGCTGCTCGGTTTCGTCGGCGTCGGCACGATGGGCCGGCCAATGGCGCGGCGTCTGATCGAAGCCGGTCACGCGCTGGTCGTGTTCGATCGCGACGAAGCGGCCGTCGCGGAACTCAAGGCGATCGGCGCACAGGCGGCCGCGTCCGTGCGCGAGATAGCCGACAGCGCGCGCATCGTGTTCACAAGCCTGCCCACGCCCGCGATCTTCCGGCAGGTCGCGCTCGGCGACGGCGGGTTGATCGAAGGCAGCGCGATCAAGGTGCTCGTCGATTTGTCGACGGTCGGCTCGCGCGTCGAAAAGGAAGTCGCGCAAGGCCTGCTTGCAAAGGGCGTCGAAACCGTCGATGCGCCCGTGAGCGGTGGCGCCGCGGGCGCGAAGAAGGGCACGCTCGCGATCATGGCGGCGGGTAGCCCTGTCGCGCTCGAAGAAGTGCGCGGCCTGTTCGACGTGCTCGGCAAGGCGTTCGTGGTCGGCGACAAGGCCGGTCAAGGCCAGTTGCTCAAGCTGCTCAACAACATGCTGTCCTCGACGGCGTTCGCGATCACCTCCGAGGCGTTCGTCGCCGGTGTGCGCGGCGGGCTGGACCCGGAAGTAATGATGTCGGTGATCAACGCAGGCAGCGGCAAGAACGGCGCGACGCTCGACAAGTTTCCGAAGCACGTGTTGCCCGGCAGCTTCGATTTCGGCTTTCCAGTCGGCAGCGTCTGCAAGGACATAGGACTGGCCGTCGACGAATGCCAGGCGCTCGGCGTGCCGATGTGGGTGGGCAGCGTCGCGCGCCAGATGTGGAACTACGCGGCGATGCAGGACGGCGCCGCGCGTGACATGACGGAGCTCGTCAAATACGTCGAACGATGGTCGTCCGTCGAAGGGCTCGAAGACTGAATCACACACAGCATCACTACGGAGAATCACATGATCGTTGAAATGCGTATCTATCACTGCGCGCCGACACGCCTGCCGGCCTTGCTCGACCGCTTCACGTCCACGACGCTCGGCTTCTTCGAGAAGTACGGCATCCGGCAGATCGGCTTCTGGACCACGTTGATCGGCGCAAGCAACCACGCGCTGACGTACATGATCGAATGGGAAAGCCTGGCCGAGCGCGAGGAAAAGTGGAACGCGTTCCAGGCCGACGCCGAGTGGATCGCCAAACGCGCGGCATCGGAAGCGGAGCGGCCGATTGTCGAGCGTATCGAGAGCCACATCCTGACGCCGACGTCGTTCTCCAAGCTGCGCTAAAGGATGCAAGTCATGACACAACGCAAGCGCATCGGTTTCATCGGACTCGGCATGATGGGCGCGCCGATGGTGCAATGCCTCGTCGACGCGGGCTTCGAGCTTTACGTCGACGACGCGGATGCGGCGCGCGCGGACGCGCTCGCCGCGCAGACGGGCGCGCGGCGTCTGAAACGGGACAACGCCGCGTCGCTCGACGCATTGATCACGATGCTGCCGAACTCGACGATTGTCGAAAGCGTGCTGCTCGGCGGCGGCGCCGACGGTTGGGCGAGCCTGCTCGCGCAGGGTGCGGTCGTCATCGACATGAGTTCGTCCGAACCGGAGCGCTCGCGCAAGCTCGGCGCGGTGCTCGAAGAGCGTGGTCTCGCGTATCTGGATGCGCCCGTGTCGGGCGGCGTCAAGAAGGCGAAGGAAGGCACGCTTGCGATTCTCGTCGGCGGCCATGCGGACGTGCTTGAGCAGTGCAAACCCGTGCTTGCCGCTATGGGCAGGAGCATTCTGCACATCGGCGGCGCGGGGGCGGGTCATGCGGCGAAGGCGCTCAACAACTACGTGTCGGCGGCGGGCCTCGCGGCGACCGTCGAGGCGCTGCACGTCGCGCAACGCTTCGGAATCGAGCCGGACGTGATGACGGACGTGCTGAACGCGTCGTCGGGCCGCAGCAATACGTCGGAAAACAAGGTGAAGCAGTTCATGTTGAGCGGCACGTTCGCGTCCGGCTTTGCGTTGCAACTGATGAACAAGGATCTGAAGATTGCGCGTGCGCTCGCTCAGGCTGTCGGGTATCCAATGGTGCTCGGCGAGACCTGCGCGGCGATGTGGGACGAAGCGGCGCAGCATTCGACGCCCGCCACCGACCACACCGAAATGTATCGCCTGCTCGATCGCGATGCGCGCTGACCGTTCTGCACAGGAGCCTGCCATGTCACATGCAGCGCAGTTTTATATCGACGGATGCTGGGTCGAACCCGCGTCCGCGCGCTGGTTCGATCTCGTCGATCCGTCGACGGAAGGGCCGTTCGAGACGCTCGCTGTCGGCAACGCGGACGACGTGAACCGTGCTGTCGCCGCTGCGCGCCGCGCATTTCCCGCGTGGTCTGCGACGAGCGTTGCGGAGCGCGTCGCGTTGCTGCGCCGCGTGCTGCAGATTTACGAGCGCCGCACCGACGAATTCGCCGAAGCGATGCGCCGCGAGATGGGCGCGCCCATCACGTTCGCGCGCAACGGCCAGGCGGCGCGCGGCCCTGCGCATCTGAACACGCTGATCGACGTGCTAGAACGCTTTGCGTTCGAGGAACAGCGCGGCAGCACGCGCGTCGTGCTCGAAGCGATCGGCGTGTGCGGGTTGATCACGCCGTGGAACTGGCCCGTCAATCAGATCGTCGTGAAGATCGCGCCCGCACTCGCGGCAGGCTGCACGATGGTGCTGAAGCCCAGCGAGTATTCGCCGCTGAGCGCCCTGCTGTTCGCCGAGGTGCTCGACGAGGCGCAGTTGCCCGCGGGCGTGTTCAATCTCGTGAACGGCGACGGTCCGGATGTCGGCGAAGCGATCGCGAGCCATCCGGATATCGACATGGTGTCGTTCACCGGGTCGACGCGCGCGGGCGTGCTGGTCGCGCAGGCAGCCGCGCCCACCGTCAAGCGCGTGGCGCAGGAACTGGGCGGCAAGTCGGCGAACATTCTGCTCGACGACGTCGATCTGGAAGAGGCCGTGAAGCGCGGCGTGGCCGCATGCTTCACGAACTCGGGCCAGTCGTGCTCGATTCCGACGCGCATGCTGGTGCCGCGTCATTTGATGAACGACGCCGCACAGATCGCAAAACGCGCGGCGCAGACCTATCGCGTGGGACCGACGGACGATCCGTCGACGCAGCTTGGTCCACTCGTCAACCGCGCTCAGTTCGAACGCGTGCAAGCGCTAATCCAGCGCGGCATCGACGAAGGCGCACGGCTGGTGGCGGGCGGCACGGGCTTGCCGGCCGGCATCGACAAGGGCTACTACGCGAAGCCGACGATCTTCGCCGACGTCACGCCCGACATGACGATCGCGCGCGAAGAAATCTTCGGGCCGGTGCTGTCGATGATGCCCTACGAGAGCGAAGAGGAGGCCATCGAAATCGCCAACGGCACCGACTACGGTCTGGCTGCTTACGTGCAATCGGCCGATCTGACGCGCGCGCGCAAGGTGGGCCGCGCGTTGCGCGCAGGCGGCGTGCATCTGAACTATCCGCCTGCAGACTTTCACGCGCCGTTCGGCGGCTATAAGCGTTCCGGCAATGGCCGCGAATGGGGTGAAGCAGGCTTGCGCGAATACCTGGAGACCAAGGCGATCGTGGGCTACGGCGCGTCCTGACGGGCGCCGGGCGTGACGTTGTCAAAAAATTTTGCGTGTTTGGATTGTCGGACAATCATCGCGTCAGGCAGATATCGACGCGCGGTGCACGAAACTGAAACGGCTTGAGCAATAGAGGGAGGACTTCGAGATGGATAGCAGCGAGCGTTTTGACAAGGGCTTTGAAAACCGCAAGGAAGTGCTGGGTGCCGGGCATGTCGAGAAATCGTGGGCGAATGCCGACGACTTCAACCGTCCGATGCAGAAGTATGTGACGGAATGCTGCTGGGGCGACATCTGGGGCGACAGGACGCTGTCGTTCAAGACGCGCAGCATGCTGAACCTCGGCATGCTCACGGCGATGAGCCAGCATCACGAACTCGCGGTGCATGTGAAGGGCGCCCTGCGCAATGGCGTGACTCAAGAGGAGATCCGCGCGGTGCTGATGCAGGCAGCGATCTATTGCGGCGTGCCGCTCGCGCTCGCGGCGTTCCGCGTCGCGTCGGAGGCGATCAAGGCGTACGAAGCGGAGACCTCGGCAGCCTGACGATGCGGTGACGCCACGACACCCTGAAAGGCAGCGCGCATGCGGCATGCACTGCCCCACAACGAATGGAGACAACGATGAAAACCCTCACTGCGACCGACATCGTACAGTCCGAAGGCGAACAGTCGATCGAAACGAAAAGACGCAATGCGATCAAAGGCGCATTCTTTTCCGAATACATCGACATGTTCGATATCTATCTGCCCGTCGTCGTGCTGTCGCCGGTGCTTGCGTTTTTCCAGCCGCCGCATCTGTCGAGCGGTATGGAGACGATTCTCGCGTCGCTGGTGTTCATCACGACGCTGCTCGGGCGGCCCATCGGCGCGCTGCTGTTCGGCATGGTCGCGGATCGCATCGGGCGCCGCAAAGCGTCGATCTGGTCGGTGTCGGGCTTCGGCGTCGTCACGCTGCTGATCGCGCTGCTGCCCGGCTACGAGAGCATCGGCATCATGTCGTACTGGCTGCTCGTGCTGCTGCGATTCGTCGACGGGATTTTTCTCGGCGGCGGCTACACAGGGGCGATGCCGCTTGCAATCGAGTACTCGAAGAAGGAACAGCGCGGCTTCGTCGGCGGGTTCATTATCGCGGGCTTTCCGGCTGCGTACGTGTCGATCAATCTCGTCGCGATGCTGATGTTCGCGCTTTTTCCGCTGAGCGGCATGAACTCGCCGTACGCGCAGTGGGGCTGGCGCATTCCGTTCGTGCTCGGTGCGGTGCTCGCGGGCATTCTGGCGATGTACTACGTGCACAAGGTCGCCGAATCGGAGATCTGGAAGAGCGAGGCGGCCGACAAGGGCAATCAGCCTGACAAGCTGCCCCTGACGGATCTGCTGCGAGGCAAAAGCGGGCGCAACCTGTTGCAGGTGCTGGTCATGATGACGGGCTTCTGGCTCACGCAGAACATCATCACCATCTTCCTGCCGACGGGCCTGCTCGTGAAGACGCTGCATCTGACGGGCTTCCAGATGACGTCCACGCTGATGATCACGTACTTCGTGCTGTTCTTCAGCTATATCGGCTCGGGCCTGATCGCGCAGGCTATCGGCCGGCGGCGCTTCTTCGCTATCGTCGGCCCGCTGATTGCAACGGTCGGCGCCGGTCTGCTGTATGTGCTTGCGAACGTCGACGGGCTGTCGCTGCCCGCGATCATCGCGATCGTCTGCGTGCTGGCCGTACTGGTGACGTCGCCGTGGGGCGTGATCGTCACGTACATCAACGAGCGCTTCGTCACCGACGTGCGCGCAACCGGCTTCGGCGTCGGTTTCAGTCTGTCGGTAATCATCCCGTCCTTTTACGCGTTCTATATGGACTGGCTGAGCGCGTTCATGCCGTTGCGCATGACGTCGGTGGTGCTGCTGTGCATCGGCGGACTGATCGGCGCGATCGGCGCGCTGATGGGACCGGAAACGAAGGACGTCGATTTCTGACGAATCACCTGACTGCAAGGGAATGGCGGACATGAACAAGGAAAGGATCGGATTCATCGGGCTCGGTAACATGGGCGGCCGCATGACGCGGCGTCTCGTCGATGCTGGCATCTCGGTGCTCGGCTACGACACGGCGCCCGAGCGCGTGAAGGCAGCGGGCGCGCAGGCTGCATCGTCGATCGCGGACGTGATGAAGTTCGCCGACGTCGTGATGATGTCGCTGCCGGACAGCAAGGTCGTCGAGGCCGTGGTCGAAGGCGACGGCGGCGTGCTCGCGCATTGCCGCGCCCGTCAGATCGTCGTCGATCTGAGCACGGCCGCCGCGAGTTCCACCATACGGCTCGCGCGGCGCTTCACGCAAAGCGGCGTGCAGTATGTCGACGCGGGTATTTCGGGCGGCGCGGCGGCGGCGGAGAAGGGAGCGTTGACGCTGATGGTCGGCGGGGACGCGAGTGCCGTCGACGCGCTCAAATGGGCGTTTGCGCCGATCAGTTCGAAGGTCGCGCATATGGGCGAGAGCGGCGCGGGGCACACCACCAAGCTGCTGAACAACTTCCTCAATGCCGTGAGCCTCTCGGCGAGCGCGGAAGTGATGGTGGCGGGCAAGAAGGCGGGACTCGATCTGCATCTGCTGCTCGACGTGCTCAACAGCAGCAGCGGCGTGAACTTCGCGACGCTGAACCGTTTTCCGAAGATCGTCGACGGCGATTATCTGGAAGGCGGTTTGACGGGCAAGCTGATGACGAAGGACGTCGTGCTGTATGTGGATCGCGCGCGTGAACTCGGCGTGGTGTCGCTGAATGCGGCGGGGCCGCTCGCGAGCTTCGGACTCGGCACGGCGCTGGGCTATGGCGACGTGATCAGCAATCGTGTCGTCGACGCGATCGGCGATGTATCCGGCGGCGTGCGGCTGTTCGACGGGAAAATTTGCAAAGAGGAGAAGCAGGCATGAAGGTATTTCACGGCAGGGCGGAAGGCAAGATGTCGGAGCAGCGCGGCGAGACGTTTTCGGGCACGGTGTGGGCCGACCCGGTGATGCCACCGACGGATGGCGTGACCATCAACACGGTGTTCTTCGCGCCGCGCGGCCGCACGTACTGGCATACGCACGAGCAAGGCCAGGTGCTGCAGGTGACGGCCGGCAAGGGCTGGATCTGCAAGGAAGGCGAAGCGCCGCAGGAAATCCGCCAGGGCGACATCGTCTTCATCGGGCCGAACGAGCGGCACTGGCATGGCGCGAGCGACGGAAGCTACATGGTGCACATCGCGACGTCGATCGGCAAGGCAACGTGGCAAGAGGAAGTCGCCGAAGCCGATTATCCGAAGGGACTGGTTGCGCGCTGAGTTCCGCACGCGCCGCGGCGTGTTGCATGGGGGCATACATGATCGTCAACGGGAGTGAGCGAATGAAGCAGGAACCGGCGCGTGCGCAACGCGAGCCGCAGCAGATCAAGGACGATTTCATGCGCGTGCACGGCGTCTGGAATGCCGCGTGGGACAGCATGCTGCGACTCGACGCGGGTTTCGTCGACGCGTATGTGCAGTTCTCTGCGGTGCCTCAGCGCAGGAATCATCTCGACGACAAGACACGCGCGTTCATCGCGCTCGCGGCCGATGCGTGCGCGACGCAGCTGTATGGCCCCGGCGTCGCGCATCATCTGGAGCGCGCCCTCGTGTTTGGCGCGACGCGCGAGGAACTGATGGAAGTGCTCGAACTGATCAGCACGATCGGCATTCACACCAGCAACGTCGGCGTGCCCGTGCTGCTCGAAGTGCTCGAAGAAGAAGGGTTGCGCGCCGGGCCCGCGCCGCTCGACGAACGCCGCCGCGTGCTCAAGGAAGCGTTCGAAAAGAATCGCGGCTACTGGCATCCGACATGGGAAGGGCTGCTCGAGCTCGATCCCGATCTGTTCGAAGCGTATGTCGAATTTTCATCGGTGCCGTGGCGCACGGGCGTGTTGAGTCCGAAGATCAAGGAGTTCATGTACTGCGCGTTCGACGCATCGTCCACACACCTGTACGTGACTGGCCTCAAGCTGCACATGCGCAACGCACTGCGTTACGGCGCGACGGCGGACGAACTGATGGAACTGCTGGAGATCGTCAGCACGACGGGCATTCATGGCGCCGAACTCGGCGCGCCGTTGCTGGAAGCGGCCCTCGCGAAGCGGTACGCGGCTGCCGATGCCTAACGGTCAAGCGTGAATTATGCGTATCGGAGGACGGAAAACGGCCGGCGGTGAAGTATCATAGCGACTGGAACTTTGTCGGACGGGAAGACAATCATGTCGACTGATATCGGGTTGGTCCGGCCTGAGACGCTGCGTCATCAGGTCGAAAACGTGCTGCGCCAGGCCATCATGAGCGGGCGCTTCGCGCCGGGCGCGCGGCTGATCGAGCGCGAGCTGTGCGAAACGCTCGGCGTGAGCCGCACTTCCGTGCGCGAAGCGTTGCGCAAGCTCGAAGCGGAAAAGCTCGTGCGCAGCGTGCCGCATAAAGGCCCGATCGTCGCGGTGATGTCGCAACAGGAAGCGAGCGAGCTGTACGCGCTGCGCGGGCTGCTCGAAGGGTTCGCGGCGCATGAATTCGCGAGGCTTGCGAGCGACGACGCCATCGCCCAGTTCGGCGAGGCCGCGAAAGAACTGCGTGCGCAGGCAACGGCCCACGATCAGGCAGGGGTCCTCAAGGCGAAGACGGCGCTCTACGACGTGCTGCTCGACAATTGCGGCAACGCGCTGGTTAAAGAGATTCTGAATAGCCTGTATTCGCGGGTGAATCTGCTGCGCGCCACATCGCTGATGCATCCTGACCGGCTGCCGAGCAGCCTGCGCGAAATCGACAAGCTCTACAAGGCGCTCAAGGCGCGCAATGCCGACGAGGCGCAGGAACTGGCGCGTCAACACGTCGCCAACGCTGAGAAGGCCGCGATGCGCATGCTCGGCGAGAGCGAGGACGCGCAGCAGGCTTGAGCGGTTCCGCTCCGTTGCGTGCGCATCCGATGCGGCATAGCGTGCGGCTGCCGCTCGAAGCATCGCCCGTATCCGGCACTGTGCCGCTCGACGCAGCAGCGCAGTTTCTTCAATCGTCATACGTGAATCAGGCTTCATTTGCGCGGCCGCGTCGTGCGAATGCAATGCTGTTCGCCTGGTAAATCGCCAGCGCTTCACCTACGCTTGGTCATTGAGCCAGCTTCCAGGGCGCGAGCGAAGCGGCTTTCCCCGCTTTGCGCAGCGGGCATGCAAACGCCTTGCGTGTTCTTCGCGGTCGGCAAGCCGTCGCCCGATCTTCATGGCGCGGTCCGGCCGCAACGTCTGTACGGAGTCGCTCGCCGCGATCGATCTCGACATGGGCAAACCCACATGGCACTTCGATGTCGCGGCGCTCGGCACTGCGCAACTGGATTTCGAGCGCGGCAACATGGTGCTGGTCTTCGCGCGGCTGCCATGACTTGCGGCCTGACGTCGTCGATTGCCGCGCAGCGAATATCGCGAAGCGTCGCTCGTGCATGCGCGGTCCTTTGGTGCGCGGGCGGCATCATGTGGCTGTCCGCCGAGGCGCGCGCCGACGTGGAAGCGGGCAAGGCGAAAGCACAGGCTTGCGTCGCGTGTCATGGTCCGATGGGCAATTCGACGGATCGGCAATATCCCGTGCTTGCGGGGCAGCCGGCGCGATACACATATCTCCAGTTGAAGGACTTCAGGGAACGGCGACGCAAGGATCCGCGCATGTCGCCGATAGCGGCGAAGCTGTCGAAGGACGACATGCAGGATCTTGCCGACTATTTTGCCGCGCAAAAGCCCGCGCCCATCGACTTCAAGGCGGATAGCGTAGCTGTCGAAGGGGGGAGCAGGAAGTCGGCGACGGAGTTGTGCGCGAAGTGCCATCCGAACAACTTCTCCGGGCAGAACGAGGTTCCGCGCGTGGCAGGGCAGCACTATCAGTACATCGTCAAGCAGTTGCAGGATTTCCGTTCCCGCATCCGCACCAACGATGCGGGCAACATGGGCAGCGTCGCGCGCAATCTGACTGACGAGGACATTCGCAATCTGGCCAGTTACATCGCGAACCTGCATTAACGTTGAGGCTGTTGCCCCATCAACGCAAGCACATGCGCGCGCGTGCCGCCCGACAGCCCCTCCATGCTGTATCCGCCTTCGAGTATCGACACGATACGGCCCCCGCATGTGTCGTCGGCGATCTTCACCAGTTCGCGCGTGATCCAGTAGAAGTCGTCGTCGTCGAGACGCAGCGCGGCGAGGGGATCGAGACGATGCGCATCGAAGCCCGCTGAAATGATGACGAGTTCGGGGTTGAATTCGCGCAAGGCGGGCAGCATGTCGAGTTCGATGCGCGATCGAAACAGTTGCGAATCACAACCAGGAGGCAGCGGCACATTGAGGACGTTGTGGCTCACGCCCGTTTCGGCTGCCTTGCCCGTGCCGGGATACAGCGGCGATTGATGGCTCGATGCGTAGAAGAGTTCGGGCCGGTTGTAGAATGCGGCCTGCGTGCCGTTGCCATGATGCACGTCGAAATCGACTACGGCCACGCGTTCGAGTTTGTGCACTTCATATGCATACGCCGCGGCGATGGCGGCCTGATTGAAGATGCAAAAACCCATTGCCTTCGACGGCTCGGCATGATGCCCGCATGGGCGCGTCGCGCAGAACACATTGCGCGCTTCGCCGGCCAGCACGGCATCGACGCCCGCGCACGCCGCACCGACGCAGCGCATCACGGCTTCCCACGAACCCGGCGACATCACGGTATCACCGCCGTCGAGAGGCATATAACCGTGCGACGGCGCGCTCTCGGCAACCTCGTCGATGAAGTCCTGGCGGTGAATGAGCTGCACCTGTTCGACGGTGCCCATCGGCGCGTCGCGCCATGCGAGCGCGGCGAATTCCGGCGAGCGCAAAGTTTTCAGCACGGTGTCGAGCCGCTTCGGCGACTCGGGATGATGCGGCCCTGGCTGATGGTTCAGGCAGGCGGCGTGCGTGTAGACGAGAGTAGGCGGCATGGGCTGCCGATGCACGATAGAACGGCATCGTCTCCTTCGTTGATGTTGTCGGATGTGGGGAACGCGCTTCCCAATGCGGGCGGCTGCCGCTCATCCGTCAAGTGTAAGGTCGCGACTTTCGCGCGGAACAATCAAACAAACTTTGGCACGCTATAGACGTTCGTTTATGGAAGCGCCGCCATCCCGCCGCACGTCGTTCGGCGTCTTGCCCGTCCAGCGCTTGAACGCGTGCCGGAAGCTCACGGCGTCGCTGAAACCCAGCGTCAGCGCAATGTCGTCGACACTGAGCGCGGTCGTCTTCAGATAGTCGACGGCGAGCGCCTTGCGCACGCCCGTCAGCAGCTCGCTATACGACGCGCCTTCCGCTTCGAGCTTGCGGCGCAACGTGCGCGAGGTCATGCACAGGCTTTCGGCGATCTGTTCGATATCGGGGAATCTGCCCGGCGTGCGGGTGAGTTCCTGATACACGCGCCGCGTGATGCCCGCCTGCCAGCGAAACTGTTCGAGCAGCCGCGCGCATTGGGTCGAGACCTGCGCGGCCGTGATGGGATTCGCCAGTTGCGGCGTGCGCGACAGCCACGCTGCGGGATAGCTCAGCAGGTTCTGCGGCTGCTCGAAGACGAGCGGACATTCGAGCACGTCCGCAAGCAGCGCTGCATGCGGCGGCTGCGCCCGCGTGAACATGGCTCGCGCCGGCACGCACCACGCGCCCATCACGTCCTTGATGACCGTCACGTGCACGGCAAACTGCAAATCGATCAGGAAGTCGTACAGCGGCTCGTCGACGTCGGGCACGCGTACTTCGTTGCGCTTCGGGAAGATCCATGTTGCTGCGTCGTCGTGCTCGGCCCAGCGGATATCGAGCATGCCGTTGGCGAGCTGATGATATTTGACGGCGGTGTCGAACGTTTGAGTCATCGTCTCCGAGCACAGCAACGCATAGCCGTACATGCCGTAACTCGATGCATGCAGGCTGCGCCCAACACGCACGCCAAGGTCGGGCTTGCCGTACATCCGCACGGCGTTGCGCGCGGCCGTCAGGAATTGCAGCGACGACGTGAGCGTGAACGGGTTGGCGACGGCGTCGGCGCCGAGTTCGGTGCCCGCCAGTACGGCATTCGCATCGAGGCCGGCTTGCGATGTCACGTCGAGCAGCGCGACGAGCTTCGACGGGGCGAAGCGCTTCTCGCGCCATGCGATGGCGGGCGCCGCGTGCGCCGGGCGTTCCCCCTGATGATGCGTGGCCGCCGCGGGCGCGCGTTGCTGCATGTCGAGGTCCTGTGTCCGAATCGATACCGGTTGCGTGCCCGGAATTCTGCGCCCGATCGGATTCGCTTGCCATAGGGTTCACCCTGATCGGCACCGCCGCATGAGGTGCAAAAGCGAAGCCTCGCGCTTTCATCCGCCAGGCGTGGATTGTCCGTTTCGATCACCGATTCGGCCGCACCGATCATTTGCAGCGCACGCTCCGCGGGCGATAGTTTCCACTGCACAAAAGCCAGATCAGGAGACACCGTGGACGACAGCCGCATCGAGCACCGCCTTTGCACGCGCCTTTGCACGAATCCGCCCGAGGAACGGCACTGGATCGCCTCATACGGCTCGATCCCCGTGGAGATCGACGCCGATCGCCATCCGTCCATCAATGCACTGCTCGAAGTCGCGATGCGGCGGTTCGCAGCAAAGCCTGCCTTTCGCGCGTTCGGCCAGACGTTGACGTACGCGGACATCGACCGGTTGTCGACGGCATTCGCCGCGTATCTGCAGAAGGTCGCGGGTGTTCGCAAAGGCGATCGCGTGGCCGTGATGCTGCCGAACCTGCTGGCCTTTCCGATCGCGTTCATTGCGATCGCAAAGATCGGCGGCGTGCAGGTCAACGTCAATCCGCTCTACACGGCGCGCGAACTGGAGCATCAGCTGAACGACGCAGGCGTCGAAACCATCGTCGTCTTCGATGGCTCGACATGCGCGCTCGCACAGGCGCTCGGCAGCACCAAGGTCAAAACGGTCATCACGGCGGGCGCGGGCGACGGCAGCGGCGCCGTCATTCCCGGCCCCGCCGCCGACACTGCGCTGCGCAATGCGATCACCTTGCCGCAAGCGCTCGCGCGCGGCACGCGGCTCGAGGCGGACCCTGTCGGTGTCGACGGCAACGATCTGCTGTTTCTGCAATACACGGGCGGCACGACGGGCCCGTCGAAGGGCGCCGTGCTGACGCATCGCAATCTCGTCGCGAACATCGAGCAGTTCAAGGCGTTCATGCCCGACGCGCTGCGGCCGGGCGAAGAAACGATCGTCACGGCGATCCCGCTGTATCACATCTTCGCGCTCACAGTGAACTTCCTCACGTACTTCTCGGTCGGCGCGGAGAACTGGCTCGTCGCGAATCCGCGCGACGTCGATCCGTTCATCGACGTGCTCAAGGCCGCGCGTCCGACCATCTTCGTGGGCGTCAACACGTTGTACGCGTGTCTCGCGGCGCATCCCCGTCTGCCGGAAGTGGACTGGTCCCGGCTCAGGCTGTCGGCGGGCGGCGGGGCGGCCGTGATCGACGTCGTGTCGCAGCGCTGGAAGTCCGTGACGGGAAGCTTCATCCGCGAAGGCTATGGGCTGTCGGAGACCTCGCCCGTCGTGTCGTTCAACCCGCAATTCATCGATGCCTTTACGGGCACGATCGGACTTCCCGTGCCGTCCACCGACGTCAAACTGCTCGACGACGAAAACCGCGAAGCCGCCATCGGCGAGCCGGGCGAGATCTGCGTGAGGGGTCCGCAGGTGATGCGCGGCTACTGGCAGCAGCCCGAAGCCAATGCGCGCGCGTTCACGGCGGACGGCTACTTCCGCACGGGCGACGTTGGCGTGTTCGACGCGAAGGGCTTTCTCAGGATCGTCGATCGCAAGAAGGACATGGTGTTGGTGTCCGGCTTCAACGTCTACCCGAACGAAGTGGAAGCGGTCGCGACGGCGCTGCCGGGCGTCGCCGAATGCGCGTGCGTCGGCGTGCCGGATGAGCGGACGGGCGAGGCGCTGAAGCTGTTCGTCGTCGCCGCGCCGGGCGCCGGGCTCACGCAGGACGCGCTGATCGCACATTGCCGCGCCAGCATGGCCGCGTACAAGGTGCCGAAGATCATCCGTTTCGTCGAGGCGTTGCCGAAGTCGACGGTGGGCAAGATCCTTCGGCGGGAACTGCGCGGCGTCGATTGACCTTCCATTCCCGCGACAGCCGGGAAACAATTGCACGCATAGGCGGATGCGGTGCATCCGCTTTTGCGCGCATCACAATCCGGGGGGCGTCGTGTCGATCGATATGGGGAACTTCACCCCAGTGTTTTCGCTTGCGGGGGGCCTCGTCATTGGCGCCGCCGCGGCTGTTCTCGTTCTCTTTAACGGACGCATTGCGGGCATCAGCGGCATCCTCGGCGGCCTTCTGCGCGCGTCGTGCGACGACGCCGGCTGGCGCGTGGCCTTTATCGCCGGACTGATCGCCGCGCCCGTTCTCGCTAGCCTGTTCGGCAAGCCGATCACGCTTGACATCCAGGCGGGATGGGGCGAGATCGTCGTCGCGGGCTTTCTGGTCGGCATCGGCACGCGCTACGGGAGCGGCTGCACGAGCGGCCACGGCGTGTGCGGCATCTCGCGCGGCTCGGTACGCTCGCTGGTCGCCACGGCGACCTTCATGGGAGCGGGCTTCCTGACCGTGTTCGTGCTTCGGCACCTGGCGGGAGGCTGACATGCGCGCATTCGCTGTTCTGCTGGTTTCGTTGCTATCCGGCTTGCTGTTCGGCGTCGGCCTGATGGTGTCGGGCATGGCGAATCCAGCCAAAGTGCTCGGTTTTCTCGATCTCGCCGGCCGCTGGGATCCCGATTGCAGCACACGCGGCAGCGGGCATAAGCTGGTTCGGGTGACGTTGCGTCGCTGCGGGGATGAATGGGCCGTCCCGGCGGTGCCTTCGACGCGAAGCGTCTCTTTGAACCCCACGGGTCCGCGCGGCGGCCTCGGTGGAACACCTGACCTGAGAGGTAACGAAGTGACCTGCCTGATCGGCGGCGCATGCCTGCTGGCCATTCTCCTGCTCCGCCGCTGGCTGCCCTCGGTGCCTGGCATACTCGTCGCCGTGGTCGGCGCGACGCTCGCGGTGGCGCTGCTCGATCTGGACAAGCGGGCCGGCGTGGCCGTGGTCGGCAGCGTGCCGCAGGGGTTGCCGATGCCGTCCTTTCCCGCCGTGCCGTTCGATCAGATCTTCGCGCTCGTGCCTGGTGCGCTCGCTATCGGCCTGATTTCGCTGGCGGATATCAGCGTGCTGTCGCGTGTGTTCGCCGAACGCAGCGCCGAGCATGTCGACCGCGATCAGGAACTGGTTGCACTCGGGGCTTGCAACATCGTCGCGGGCATGTTTCAGGGCTTTCCCGTCACGGGCAGTTCGTCGCGCACGCCCGTGGCGGAATCGGCGGGGGCGAAGACGCAGTTAACAGGCGTAGTCGCTGCGCTATGCGTGGCGGCGTTGCTGATTTTCGCGCCGGCGCTGCTGCGCACGTTGCCGCAAGCCGCGCTCGGCGCCGTTGTCGTCGCGGCAGGCCTGGGGCTGTTCGAGATACACGACGTTTTCCGGCTGCTGCGTCTGCGTCGCAGCGAATTCCTGCAGTCGATGGCGTGTTTTGCGGGCGTGGCGCTCATCGGTCCGATCCAGGGCATCTTCATCGCCGTCGGGCTCGCGCTGATGGCGTTCGTATGGCGCGCGTGGCGGCCCTACGACGCGGTGCTCGGCCGTGTCTACGGACGCAAGGGCTATCACGACATGATGCGGCACCCGGACGCCCGCACGATTCCCGGGCTGGTTCTGTATCGATGGGACGCGCCGCTGTTTTTCGCCAATGCGGAAATTTTCCGCGATCACGTGCAGCGGGCAATCGACAACGCTTCGCCGCCCGCCAGCTGGGTCGTCGTCGCGGCGGAACCGATCACGGACGTCGACGTGACAGCGAGCGAGCTTCTGCGCGACTTTCATGCAGGTTTGCACGAGCGGCAGATCGAACTTTGCTTCGCCGAGATGAAAGGACCGGTGAAGGACATGCTGCAGCGCTATGGGCTATTCGACGTGATGGGCGAGCAGCATTTCTTCCCGACGCTCGGCGTCGCCGTCGATGCGTATCTGGCGCAGCACGACGTCGAGTGGCGGGATTGGGAAGATGAACGCGAGCCGCCGTCGAAGGGCCAGCAGACGTGAAGCACCGATGCCATTGCGTCATCGCACGTCGGCAATGGGCACGCGGATCGACATGCGAAAGCCCGCGCCGGGCGAACTGATATACGACACGGTGCCGTGCAATTGCCTGACGCGTTCGCGGATGCCGAGCAGGCCGAACGACTTGTTGCCGGACGGCAAGCCGGGCTTCGCGCCCACACCGTTGTCTTCGATTTCGAGCGACACCGTGGCGCCGTCGCGCGCAAGCTCGATGCGCACATGGCTCGCGGCCG